>JAGBVH010000016.1 GCA_017630405.1 Alphaproteobacteria bacterium | reverse complement strand
GAAGTGTTCATTGTCCCATGCCGCAATTACACTATCCTCAAAATCGCTTGTTTCCATAGTGATTTCAAATTGTCCAACTTGGGGAAAATCCCTTTTGATCTCCATTCCTTTCATTGACATAATAGCAAACCCATGTGCTATTTCTCCGCATAGGTTGCGAATTGCCAATACCTCGTTTCTTGTTAAAATAATTTTTTTCATTGTCTATTCTTTTTAATGTTTATAATATTCTTAATGCGGGGTCAAAATATATGGCCCATTTCTCGGCCCCATCCCCTCCCAAATGTTCTTTACTTATTTCTTTTCTAATGTTTGTAACCTCAAAAAACATTTTATATGCTAAATCAAATTTTGCTGGGTACCCCCAATCTAATTCAATATATATTCGTTGTCTTTCTTTCTTCTTCCTAATAAACTTTTCTATATATTTACCCCATTTATCCCCCCTATATTCCCGGTCTTTCTCACCAAAATATATTCTATACCACCATTTACGTTTTAGGTGAAAAACAATTAATCTTTCTTCCAATTCCGCTTCCATTATTTTTCTATATGCTTCGTAATTGATCCTTGTGTAGTTTACACGATTCATCCATCTTTCTTTGTAAAAAATTTTCCTTCCCATGTCTATTCAATTTTATTGTTTAACAAATAAATACGGCCTTCCCAAAAATCTTCGATAACTCACTTTCATTGGATCACCTCCGCCTGCTTCCGCCCCTTCGTTGTCCACCCAATAGGGAATTGAGAACCTTTGTGGCTTGGTCGCTTTGTCGTTCGATAAACGTTTCAAAATGTCGTTCACTTGTAGTTCGAACTTTCGTAAATCCGGCACCATTTCACAAATTGCGTCTTTCGACACCCATAATTCTTTCAAATTGAAATCCTCCATTGTTTCGGAAATGAATGTTTCAATTATCTTTTGCGCCCGTGGTTTCTGCTTCTCGCAAAGGGCCTCAAATGCTTTCGTTCGGTACAAATCGTATGCGAACCACATACGGGATTCCTTTTTGTGCATTATTTTTCTATTTTGTATATAGAAAAGGAAAGCGGGTATTTCATCGTGTAATTTATTCCGAAGATCCACAATTTCTTTTCCGTCTAATGTTGGAATTTTCAGAACGAAAAAACGGTTTTCCTCTCCTTCCGTGTAAATGAACGAATCCACCTTATTTGAACACAATATGAACTTTGCGAATATGTAATTGATTGTGAAGTCGACACCCTTTCTTTGGGTCGGTATCTTTTTTGCCGTTGATAACATCTTTATGCGCTCCGTGATTTCCCGATTGTCCGCCAAACTTGTTTCGTCCAACCCAACAATTAGTTTTTGGAGAAACACACCATTAAATTGGCTTTTCAGTTCCTCATTTCCAATAACACACCCGTTTTCCCCGTATATGTCACAAAGCCAATCTAAAAACGTAGTCTTTCCCGTTCTCCGTTCCTCCGATACTAAACACAATACGGGTAATTTTTGGGTGGGTTCCCGGTACAAAATTGTAAGATAATCCAAACCCAATTCGTAATACTCGCCAAAGATATGTTGCAAAAATAATTCCGTCCATCGCCACGAACCTTCCTTTATTTCGTGGTGTATCTCGTTATATATGTTATAACAGTTGTTAATTATACGTTGGTAAGAAACGTTAGACGGGATATTCACGAATGCTTTATACTTCTGAACATATTTTAGCGCGTCTTTCCCGAAATCGTCCGTTATTGTTTTTGCGGAACGTTTCGTCAAAACGTCCTCCATTTCCCCCCATGGGTTGGGTGTTGGCACTAATTCATAATAATCATCACCGCAACGAAAGAACTTGTTTAGATCTGCCGGAACTTCCAATGTGATTTCCTTTTCACCGGTATCCGCGTTAATGTTAATGCGGTATTGCGAACCGTAGAAAATAAATGAATTGTTCCCGGTGTTCATTATCTCCGTTTCGTGCTTCGAAAAAAATGCTTGTGCGTTTTTTATTCCGAAATACGAACGCAACCTTTTGAAGTTTGTTTTAAGGTTCAATTTGTATGTGAAATCGTTACACCGGGATAGTGCGTTCAAATCACGTGTGATTATATCCTCGTTTCCGTGAAATGCACAATACAAATCGTCCAATCCCTTCGGTGAACCTTCCACATCCTTTAATATGTGCGTGAAATATATATCAACGTTATATTCCAACAATAGATTATATATTGACACCATCGAATTAAAAAACGTGGTTGGCCGCCGCGCTAAATCCCCGTTGGTCGTTAGATCCTTTGTCCCCAAATCCAAACAATCGTTGTCGTACAACATACACACACATTCAACGTTGCATTTTTCGATTATGCGTGATATATCCCGATATATTACACCGTCCGCTTGTTTGTAGTGAGTTATTGACGTTAGGCCAACAATTGAAAGGCCATGCTTTGCGGCCTTCCATGCCTTAAATGCCCCCTCCGTCAAATAGAGCACCTTTATTTTCTCGCCCTTTGCGTATTTGTCGCAAATCTCCGTGGGAATAAATGGGAACGTTTCACCTACACCCGCGGGGAACTTGTATTTCATGTCTCCCACGGGATTTTCTAACCGGGTAATCTTATATTCTTTGTGGTTTTGTCTATCCTTGCCCGGGCGAACGTTCGCCGGGTCCACCACATCGAAATATCTAACATTTTTGTGTAGATCGAAAAAATAAATGTCGATACCTTCGTCAGACGGCCGGATATATTGAAACTTACCTTTCCGTGAATCATCTTCCGCAATATCGTAGGTCAATACGTCCGTGCAATCCTCCGTGGTGAGAAACAACGAATCCAATCTATCTTTAAAGTAACCCATCTTTCTTTTCCTCCCATGTTACTTTTACATTGATCGTCCGTTTCGCCTTGTCGGGTCCAATCCCGAAAACACGGCCAACTTCTTTCACAAAGATTTCTTTTAGATTCGCTTTGTTGCGTATGTGGTCGAATGCGGTTGTTTCAATCTCCGCTTTTAATTTTATCTTCATACGATTCTATTTAACATAATATTACACCTTATTATCCTAACGCGTTGATAATTAGATTTTTCGTGTTTTGCCGTTTGTTATATAATTTATATTAAGACAAATAGAACCTTATTTGTCCGTTGCCCGGATCGCTCCGGGCATGGTAGATTTATAACAAACGACAAAAACTTAAAACGTGTAATTAATCAACCTTAATGGAGTATGTCGAATTATTGCGGTCAATAATTCTTTCTCCGCCGCTTTCAAATGTGTAAACACCAATTTCCCCCGCCTTGGATTTAAGGTCGGGTAGGGTACCCCATTCGGATTGCCATTTGATAGTATGCCCGCTATCGTTATGTTTCGCGTTCGCTAAAACAAAATCGCTTGCCAAACCATCGAAATAAAAGTTACCTTTCTTCTCAACCGGGTAGCACCCAATAGGCCAAATGTAGGCGGTCTTTTGTGCGTCTTGCTCAATGCTTATTGTAATGTTGTAATTGAAAGAGTCACGGACGGATTCTTCCCACGTTGGTTGTTCGTCCTCCTTGCACCCGGCAAGAATGGACAACCCCAAAAGTGGAGTTAATAAAATTCGTGTTTTCATATCGTTTAAGTTTTTGTTAACAATGCAATTTTACAAAACTAAAATAACAAAAAAAATACCCGCCATTCATGTTCTGAATTTTTGAACATAAATAGCGGGTTGTCCGTTTCAATTCTTCCGTGCTGCACGGAAATATTGGATATAAAAAAGGCACTGAACAAAATTCAATGCCATATTTACATTTGTAATTTTTACCGCCGTTGTGTCTTTATGAGTTGCCAAACCGAAATTGCCAACAACACAAGCAACAGAAAAATAAATATTATCACATTACAAAAGAACTTTTGAGAGCTGCTTTGTTTCGTGGTTTCTTTTGTCTCCGTCTGTGCGTATGTGGTGGCGGTTGTTTTGGCTTCCGTGGTGGCGGTGACGGCTTGCCCGGTTCGTTGTGCGGTCCGTGCTTTCTTTACGGTGGTGGTTCGGGTGCGTTCGGTTACTCTCCCGGTTGTGTCTATTCGTTCGACCGTCTGAACTGTTACAACCTCCGCTTCCGTCTCTGTGGTGGTGGAATCCTTCTTTACATAGTCCGTTCGTGTGGTGTCGGTTTGCACCACTTCAATTTTTGTTTGCTCCGTGCGGGTCGCTTTGCGGCGGCTTGCGCAACTTGGAAGCAAAACCAAAATTATTAATATGAACGGAACCCATTTTGTCATAATTACGAAATCCCCTTTATGTTTTCATAAATAAGGAAATCCACATCATCAATTTTCCGGGGTGCGGTGTCCATATATCTTTGAAAATCGAAATCTTCATTTTCCATTTCTTCGATTTCCTCCAATGAAAATTTACTAAACATGATAGAAACCTCTCCACATTCGTAGCGCATATAATCATCTACATACTCCCGCACATCGTCCAAAGATTCACCCCAAATAAATTTTGAGTGGTCGGAATTGTAAGATTCTTCCTTATAATGCCAATGGATCCACGATTCAGAATCCCAAACATCACATCTTGCAAAAAATATACCTTCCATAAATTTATCTTATTTTAGAAATTTGTTCCCTCAAATATAAGTTTTCTTTTTCCAATTCCAAAATCCTTTTTTCTTGGCTTTCGATTTTGGATTCCAAAGCCTTTCGAATCTCGTTCCATCTTTGCCCGTTGGCTTCGATCTCCCCGCGTAGGGATTTCAATGCAACGTTGTAAGATTCGAAAGCGGTTTGTGTGGCTTCCGCGTCGGATTTCCTTTTCCCAACAAAGAAACCCGCCACCGCCGTAAATGCGGAAATCGCCGTTGTTATGATTATAGACAAATCCATTAATCCATGTGAATTCTAGGGTTGTTAAAAATTTCTTCACCGTACATTGATATTGTCAATTCCCGGTGTAAATCTCCGTATTGCTCTATACGTTCGTTTCGCTCCTTCTCCCATCTCTCCTTGTCCGTCTGTTCCTTGTTTCTAACAAGTTTCATTACATAGGCGGACCCGATCAACGAAGCCAAACCAATAGCAAATAACAAATCTTCCCTTTTCATTATTCGCCCCCCTCCGTGGTTGGTGTTTCTTCTTGTGGGTGTGCTTGGTTCCAAAGGTCCATAACGTTTGCAAATATTGTTTCGTCACCGAAAAACACCCGTTGTTTCTCGCTTAACCCGTCAATGAATTCTTTAAAACAGTTCAACGAATCATCATCCAATCTTACCATCGTGGGGGAATCCTTTTTTGATTCGCTCACATGGTAATTCCCCATTTGGTCTTTGGTGATTTCGTATGCGTCCATTTGGGATTTCGCAAACGATTCGATAAACGCATTGCGTAGAATCCGGCTTGCGTGTGCCTGGTTCAAATTTCCATATTGCGGCTGCATATTGCACAATTTGCACCGCTTTTCTAGTGTAATTGAAATGTCGTATGTTGCCATAGTATTTTGAATTATAGAATTAACATTAATGGCCCCGTATTGGTCCCGTCCGTGAATAAACTACCTATAACGTAAACTTGGAATGTGCCGGACTTTGCCGCCACGGTGTAAAAGAACCCTACGTTTGACGCGTCGGGTTGTGGGTTGTTCCCGTCCGTTGTCGCGTATATTGTCGCGCCTAGATTACAAGTCAATGCCGCTTCCCATCGTTGGTCGTTCGCATTCCATTGTAATTGGTTCGTTAGATCTGTGAATGTGGTTGCGCCGTATGCTTGGTGTAATACCTTAACGCATATTATAATTTTTTTTTTTAATTCGTTAATCGCGTCTATTATGGCGGCCGTTGTCGCCAACGATTGCGGAATTTTGGAATCGTGAAATTCATAAACGTAAGTGTTCCCGGCAATAGAAATTTCCGTGTCTGTTGGATTATTCGGGTTGTAATCGTGGTTGGTAATTACTCCTAATTCCGTGGTACATTGTTCATCCTCGTAAACTTTTGTAGTATTGTCCACAATATCTTCCCGCGCGGCAACGCACCAAATCACGGAATCACCCCGGGTTAATCTATAATTTTCGTACTCGGTAATCCTATCGCTTGCGTTTGCCGAAAGTGTTTTTTCCTTGAATTTCAAATATGGTTTTTCGACACCAACATTATAGGTTTTTTTATTCTCAACACCAACGATCCCTTCCGACTCCTCTTTTATAAGGGGGATTTGCTCCCATGGGGAAAAGTTGATTTCTGTTTCCTCCAACGTGTCCGCGTCTAAAATCCACGCTTTATCCTCATTATATCCCGAATCCGCCCAACCGTAATTTAAGGACGCGCCCTTCATTGCAAATATGAAATTGCCCCGCACTATGCACCCGTGTACACTAACATTCGACGTTATATTTGCGGAAACTTTTGTGGCAAGCGGAAAGGAATTCACATCGAATGTTTCTTTGTATATCGGCGAATTGCCGTTAAATTCTTGTCCAAAAATATACAAATATCCCGTGTCCGGGTTGTCTTTATCTTGTACGGCCACAATGTCTTGCACTCCCTTAAAAAAATTAATCCCTTGCCCCCCGTCTTCTTCCTTAGTTTGTCCCGTGGTTAGGTTAATGGAACGAATACTATATTTTTTTAATCCATCCTCCGGATCGGTTCCCACAAGCCCAAAAGCGGAAAATAATGTGTATATGTCATTACATACGTATACGAATGAATTAATTAGGTTCGCCCAATACCCCGCCGAAATGCTCGATATTTTCTTTTCTGATCCACCGGCTTCCGTGTCATCTATGTATATTTCGTATGCGCTATCCGTCCCGGTTGGTTTTTTATACAATAGTATAATATTGTCGTTTTTCCACGTCAAATCCAAAATCCGCGCCCCGTACACACTGTGGCTTGTGTAATTTTGGAAATCTTCCGTTTCGTGATAGGTATTATCGTTTATGAAATAGAATCGGCCGCCGTGGTATCGTACACGTTTCCAATACGTATCGGCGGGCAACGTGTACAACTCCCAATTAAAACCTCCGTCCACACTTACCATTATTTCTTGTGAACGGTTCCCGCTTAATGCCACTATCGTTCCATTACCATAACACAATTGGAACCACCGTTCATACGTGTTGGATTGCACAACTTTCCACGTCCCGCGAACGTGTCTTGTCGCCACACAAAAATTTCCTTCCAATGTCCCCGTTGGTTCTCCGAACGACAAGCAACAAACAGTATCGTGTACATCGTCATACACCGAATATGCCCATTGCGTCTTAATTGGCAATTTAAAGTTTGTGTCGTAAGAATACCGTGATAATTTATATTCCCCGTCCTCGTCTTGCCACGTCAACATTTGCCCCACCCTCGGGGTATATTGCGAATCCTCCGAAACAATACCCCCCATGGCCGTTTCTTCGTCCGCCCGCATTCCGAACTGTGCGGAATTTTGCAAAGAATGATCTAAAATCACTTTATCGAACGCGCGGGCCTTGCCGTTCTCTTCCTCCGTGACAAGCGGCATTTCATCCCAATTTACCTTAAAATCTTTGGTATCTTTTCCCGCGTCCTCAATGGTAATTGAATTGTCGGAAGATTCCGCATTGAACCCCCCAACCCCCGCCAATTTGTTTGTTTCTTTGTCTATTGCCATATTCTAATAATGTATAGGTTCGTAGTAGGAACATGTGATAACACAATGTTTTGTTAAGGTGGGGTCGTTCGGGTCCTCCACGAAATGGACGTTGAAATCCGTGGCAATCCTCACATTTGGATCCTCATTGAATTTCAGCGACTCACCCGGATTGGCAATCGCATTGCCGTTGATTAGCACGGGGGTTTCTCCTTCGTTCGAAAACATTACACAACTATATCGGTCGTGTAGTAGGGTGTAATCCTTGCGGACGGTTTCGAATCGATAACGAACTTTATAATTGTGCATGGTTGTTAGAATTTATGAATGAGACAAAAGAGAATTAAAACAATTGGGAGAATTGCGAATTTCTTGTATTTCTCGATCCATCCCAAACGTCTTGCGTAACCTTCTATATATTGCGTCACTTCCGCTTTGGTGATTATCCCGTCTTTGTTGGTGTCGAATATCTTATTTTGACGGGCCACCAATTCGGCATTGTCACCGCCTAAAATGTAGTTATCTTCTTTGCCAACGGCGGCGGGATAGAAAACGGACAAGTAAACGTCCGTCAAACTTGCCATCTTGCCTTTGTATGCGGAAAGATATTTTCCCACATAATCCAATTGCGAAATTGCGTCCATGGTCTTTAATTCGTCCGTTGACGTTCCCAACCTTTGCGCCGTTTTGGGCATAAATTGGATTAACCCGGTGGCCCCGCTAATCTTGTTAACGGCGGACGGGTTCAACCCGCTTTCGAAATACATTACAATCATCAACCAATTTGGATCTATACCCAAATTGTTGGCAATTTCTACAACACGGCTTTCAAAGGCGGCCGGGGTAGGGGATTTTATTTTGTTCGAAAGAAATAGCATAAAAATTACATATATAGTTCAATACGTATTGGTCCATTCCCGGTTGTGTCCATTCCTTCTATCACTCCGTTTTCTTCATCAATATTATCAATCTCAATATCCACAAGAATAGAACCCGTTTTGTTAGAAAAACAATATCGTGTATATCCTTGTAATGTATTAAAATCACAACGGCAATTTCTCAATTGATAAATTCCCGCGTCCGTGGACACAATTACCAATTTTAATTTGTTTTTCATTTTTCTTTAATCCCAATCAATGCCCGCTTGATTGAATTTAGTTTGCAAAATCTTATATAAAGAACTTGTGTTGGACAATTCGCGGGAAAACCATTCAACCAGGTTCAAATCCTCACCATCGCCCCACCATGGGGAACCGTATGTGCCGTATTGCTGCACCCCGAAAGCCTTATTTACCGCGACAATATCTCCACTTGTTAGGCGGTTTCGTTCGATTAGTACATCATATATTGCGGTTTCGTCCGTTCCCATTCCGTCCATTGCTTCGTACAATGCCCGTGCAATGCTTTGCGCACTTTGGTCGTCAATTGTGCGCTCCGTGGACTTCATAAGGGCCCGTTCTTCTTCACTGTTGATTCGTTGCGCTATCTTCTTTTGTCGGGCCCGTTCTTGTGCGCTTGAATATAGTTTGTACGCAAGAAAACCGCCCGCACCTATTGCGCCAACGATTAACAATGTTTTCGTATTTGGTAAAAATTCGGTTAGCATATCTTTATATCTTTGAAATCAACATGTTCTTCGCCATATCGTATGTACCGCGGTCCGTTTCGCACAACACAACCAACTTTTCCAACATCTCGATCGCTTGTGGGTCCGCTTCCAACCAACGTTGCATTAACTGTTCCACATGGTGGGCGACTTGGATATTTTCGTCCACTTCTTCCGGGGTGGTGTCCTCCGGCAAATCCAACCCCGCAACGGCGGCCGTTGGGGCTTGCTTCTGCACTAACCCGGAAACAACTGTTGACGCAATGGGAGCCAAAGAACGGAAAAATTCGTTAACCGGGGTTTCCAACTCCTTCTTTTCCTTTTTCAGTTCGGAAATTTGGTTTTCCATATTGGCCAACTTATTTTCCAAATCCTTATTACGCAACATTTCTTCAACTTGCGCCTTTGAAACGTAACCTTCCGGGACGATTCCAACACCATTCATTTGTGGGAAATTCCACGAAGTTTGCGCCGCTTGCTCCTTAATCATGAATTCGTAACAATGTCTGTATTTCGTTTGGCTCTGTTGCTCATATCCCAACAAATAGAAACGGCCGTAATTGTTTTGCATTACGTTTCGTAGCAGCTCAATTTTTTGCCCGTCCGTCATATTGTCGTCCGTGCGCAACTGTGTAGAATTCGAATCGCTTGCGTCCTTGCGAACTTCAAAATTCTTTATGCGGTTCTGTTGAACTACATTGATTAATTCCTCTATTCCTACAATCATAATTCCTTGTCTTATTTTGGTTATTTATACTCGAAGTCGAACACCATTGATTTTCCCATAAAGAACCCCAAATTTTGCGGGGAAACTTGAACAAATGAATTCGTGAAATCAATATCCACGGAATCAAATGTTAGATGGTTTATCCAATTGTTATACCTCTGCAAAACGATTGTCGGCACATTCTTAAAGAATATGTGCGAACCCTTCACAAGATTAACGAACGAATCTACAAGCATTCCCGAATACTCACCAAATGCGTTTTCGTTGCCGTTCTTATCCTTCGTCACAACGGCGGGTGAAATCCCAACAATCTTTCTATCCGCCAACACACGGGAATCGTTCATAAATGATTTTGCGCCCACACAAATTGCTTCGTTTGTTGTTTGGCGGGTGATTGTGTCCGTTGCGGTTGCAACCGGGGATTCTTGCCAATAGAAAACAAAGAAAGCGCATTTCCCAACGGCCGTTGAGTTCGTGCAACGAATAAAGGATTTTTCCGAATCGATTTTTTCGCCAATAAACATTCGTTCCCCCTCTCTGTATTGCGGGTTGAATTGGTACGTGTCCGCTTCCTCAATAAACATTTCCGTAGTGTTTTTGCGGACCAAAGACAACGTACAATCGGCAAATGGGATATTCGTGTTATTTCCCGCAATGTCGTAACCGCACGAAACAATATCTATGTATTTAATTGTTCGGTCCTTTATCTCCGGGATATATGGCAAATATGTCCTTTCTCCCGCTATGATTACCGGGACCCCAACGGCCCCCGTGATGATCTGTTCCATGGTTGAATATATTAATAGTAAAATGTTAATCTCGCTTGGAAAACGTTCCCGGTTGGGTTCTCAATGAAACTTTCGTCCTCATCGATTGCCAAATCAGAAAACAAAATGTCAGACGTGCGGCGCATAGGTTGAACCATTTCATTTAGGTAAGAATCGGCGCAAACTCCCCATTTTGCAAAGAACAATGAGGGGATTTGGTTTATTGCCTTCCCGTCCGTAGTCTTTAAAGTAATCCATTTGTCGATTATAGAATAGTTGTTCGTGGTGGAATTTTGGGTAAAATCGTCACGTCCCCAAATTTCCATTTTCTTTATTTTACGGCCTTTCAAAAAATATGCCGTAATGTCTGAAAGTTTGATTTGCTTTTCGTCCGTGTTAACATAGAACGATTTGCACCGCGTCGAAATAACTTGTGGTTCGGGTTCGTCCGTATCATACACCACAACAATAGGCACGATCTCCGCATTGTACCCCGTTTCAACCGTCCGTGTCGGATCTATCGACACGAAAGACAAAGAGGGGTTAATCTCTGAATTAAGTTCGTGCAATGGTTTGTGATTTCCGTATGACGTATAATCGTAGTTGTTGGCGAACGCAATATTTCGCAATGCGTAATAATCCAAAATGTGGCGGTCCGCTCCGTCAAAAATGCTTATCGTGTCGTTGGTATCGGTCGCCGAATCCACGGAATCGCCGCAATACGTCACAAATTCGCCCGTTGGTGCCAACAGTTGTTGCCCGTACACGTTGCCGGATATGGCCGTGATAGTCTTTATTTTCTTGTTGGAAATCCTTTCTTTGGGAAAGAATATTTGGTGGTGGTCATCGTCCCAACGTAAAAATATTGTGTCTGAATTTTGGATTACCATAAATTAAGAGTTTACAAAAGGGTAGGGGAGAAAGCGGTGCGAAACTCTTTCATGATTCCGCCGCGCTTGGGATTCTCCCCGCCCTTGAATAGACAAGAAATGTTTTTTTAGATTGCGGCCGCGTATGGGTTGGCCGGGTCGTTCTTGTATTGATCGGAAGTTCCGCCCGGAATCAAATAACCGAACGCAAAGAACACAACCTTTGATACGTAATTAGTGTTAGGGATTTTGGTATCATCCGCCGTGCTTGTGCCGTTTCCGCCTTGCAATGCGTTATACTTGGAACCTGCGAACGTAGGGAAAGACAACGTGATTTTGTGGTCTTGTGTGCCCGCAAAAATCAACTCTTCGGCCATTGCTTTAATGGAACTTTCAATGTCGAATCCGTTGTTAACATCGTGAACATAGTTCGCGTTGGTTCCAACGATTCCCGCGCTTTCCTTCTTGAAAAGTGACGTCGGCATTGATTCGAAATTAACGGTAGTCTGTGTTGTTATATTCAGTTTACCGTTATACAATGCTTCAATGTCGCCGGTCTCAAATCCGAAATCGTCAACCGTGTACACTGCCGGATCGTTAGCGGTTGCCGGGGTGACGGTCTCGCGTCCCTTCTTTGCGTAGGAAAGCAAAGGCAAAACACCCGGCTTGTCTGCGTCCTCTACACGTAGCATGATAGACAATCCCAACGTGAGGAACAAATCGTTTCGGCGCAAATTCTGCTCACATGGGGACAAATTTTCCTTTCTCAAATTAAAGGTGTAAACACCTTGGCCGTCCACCAAATTTTCCTCAATACGCAATTGTGATGGTTGCGGCGCAATGCCTTTGGATCCGTAGTAAGCCAAAGCCTTTTCGAATCGGCGGCGGTCAAACTCAATGTTTGCTACTTTTAAAGCCATAATAGTATTTGTTTTTATTGTTCAACTTTTTGTTTTACTGTACGTTCTGAACCGCACTTTGTCCGCCCGTGGTGTCGTTTGTACCGCTCACACGGGAACGGAAAGGACGGTAACCACGGCGCAATGCGCCTACCGCGTGTTGTGAAGGGAGCAACGCACCAATTCCGCTTGCTGCTGCACCGTTACCGTTTGTGGAATCGCTCGAAATAAGGGTTGCAATCGAATAGCCGGCGGCTCCAACCATTCCATTTCCAACACCCTTCAAAATCCCTTGTGGCGCAAATGCCGAAATTGCCGCACCCGTCACCGCCTGAACGATTGACGGAATGTAATACGTTTCATTCTTTGCGGCGGCTTCCTTCTTGCCCTCCTCAAACATTCCATCTACATAATAAGCGGCCATACCTCCGGCAACACCGCCCAAAAGATTTGTGAAATCAAATTTTAACTTTGCCATATTCTCAATTATTTATTTGTTGCTACTTAGCATTTTGAAATGCCGTTGATTGCGGCGGAAATGCGTTTGTCCAATGCGGACGATTTCAAATTTTCCGCCTTGCGCCTTGCGTTCTCCTTCTTTACCGCTGCCAACTTCTTCAAAAAGTTCTCTTTAACGGCAACGGACGCGCTTGTTTTTGGCCTCTTTGGGGCCTTCAACATTTTTAGTTTTGCCATGATCTCTAATTTTTAGTTAGTAATATAAATAGTGTTTGTTTTCATTTTTTCTTGCCGAAATACCAAATTCCCAACAATGCCAAAGCACCTAAGCCGTACACCTTCAACGTATCGTCCGTGCCGTCCCCGTCTATATCTCCTATCGAAAGCCAATCCGGGAAATCTGCATAACTTGCACGGGCATTGTACAACGCACTGTTTGCGGCCGCCGTGGTGTCGCGGTGGCGGTACTCAAATATCGTTGTGAAAATTTTCGCACCCGCCGTTATTGCCACAGTAACCAAAGACAATATTAATGTAACCGGGTCGCCATTAACTCCTATTGTTGTGCGGTTGGCCCTTGTGTAATCCTTCATCGCTTGAACGTAGGTTGTTGGTGTGTTGCCCCACGTCTGCATAACTTGCGACTCAATCAAATTGGAACAAATAGCCCCGGTGAAACCTAAACCGCTTGCGCACAGTTCGGAAATAACGTCTACTTGTTGGGAGTATTTCCGTTTTGATTCGGGGGTCTCCATCATCGAGTAAGGGACACGCGTATAAACCAAATTGGCGGAAACCTTTTTGAATTCGTCCATAAAATTCTCGCTTTCCGTGCCGCTAACCGTTGCCGTTGGTGCGGTCTGTGTTGACAACCCAGTTCGGAAATCTATGTAATAATTGTTTGCGCAAATATCCTTCTCCCATTCTGCCATAAACCGCAAATCACCGATTGGTAGATTGCCGTTTATCGTCTTTTGCTTTACGGTGTCGATTATCGAAAGTACCTTTGTTTGTCGGTCGGTTGGTGCCATCGTCAGCAACTCATTTACATAGTTGCTTAACACGGAACCCGCCTTATATAGCAATTCGGGATTTCCTCCGAATTCTCGGATTAATTGCAAATCAACGTAATACACCGCAATTATATTCAAAATCGCTTCCGGGTCCGTTGCTTCGTCCGTGGTAAGATAAGACAAAAGAAAATCGATACGGGAGAAAATCAACCGTTCATTCTGCCGCATATCCGAATAACTTTTGTTATCCGTCCATACAAAGTTATCGTTGCTTATGTTCGTGTCACCTATTCGAACCATGTTTATTTCCTCCTTCTACCTTTGCGCAACAAAAAGAAAGCACCTAAGCCCAACCCCGCAAGAATCAACCACCCCGAAAAACTACCGCTATTGTCTGTGTACATAGGAATGACACCGTTGCCGTTGCTTTTCCTCCCGGTGATTGCGGAAAAGATTTTTTCAAACCACGTTGCGCCCGTATCGATCCAACCTTTCAAATCGTCTTGGGAAATGTTTTTTGTGTTCACAACTTCGGCTTTCTGCACCGCTCCGAATTCGTCGTATTGGTCGTTGTATTCAATCGTGTAACAATCCCCATCATCTTCACCCGAAATTTGGGACCTCTCAAATTCGCCCGTGATCGCGTCCGTGATAAACGGTATTTGCAACCTTGTTCCAAACATAGCATTAAAAACCATGTCGGGTGTCGTTTTCGTGAACGATACGAACCCCGCATATATATAATTGAGTGCGGCCGTTGGTGTAAATGCGGACGTGGAAATCATTTTTTCGACAAACGCACTTTGGTTTGCTTTCTTGGATCTTTGCGCTTTGGTTAGGTAATTATCCGGGATAAACAGATATAAACCGCACATACACATTTGCAAAAGGTCTTGGCCCAACTTCACGTTGTCGCAATCGTCCTTGTATCTGTTGAGGACGGGGAATATATCATCCTCCAACATCTGCCAATTCTCCTTGTATATGCTATTGTCCAACAAAAGTTCGGAAACGGAAGTGGACGAATTATTCATTGCCGAAACACGGCCCGCAACTTCCGAAACATATACATCTACCGCATTTTGGGAAAGTACGTGCCAATCTGAAAAATCGAACAACGTCAACCATTGATAACAAGCGAATTTGAACATTCGCAAATCCGATTGATACTTATCGATTAACAGTGAAAGAATTGTAAACTTATTGTATAGTGACGCGTTGGCGGTAACTATACCTACCAATTTATAAGATTCTGCCACCAATTTTGCGGCCGAAATGTTATCCCGCAAAATTGAGGTTGTCCCCTTCATGTTCGCGTCAAAACCGCTTAATTCGCTAATCTTTGTTGTATTCATTATGTCTTTCTTATTTGTATATTCTACCTCATTGCCGAATTCAACCCCCTTTTGTTGCCATGCTACCACGTCAACCGGGATTTGCTCCCCGTCTATGATTGCCACGGGGTAAACGTGGGAATAGTTCGTTGTTCCATCGTATGACACGAATCGAAACTTATTTTTTACACCCATGATTGTAAGAACCGAACAAATCAAAATCGAATAACTCTTACAATCTCCGCAACCGTCATAAATCAACCTTGCGGGGGTCTTTACCCATTGTTGGCCGTCCGGGTCCTTCTTATATCGGATATTGTCCGAAATCCACACAAAGATATTATAGGCAATATTTTCGTCGTCGCAATCTGCAACTATGCGCAACAGAGATTGCGGAACGGTTCCAACGTTGCGTTGGTAGCAGTCAACCACCGCCGTTACAATATCACTTGTAACCCCCTTGGGGTTTATAAGTGTGGATTCGTTGTTAACCCGCAAATCGTCCATCAATTATAGTTTTTTATTTTGTTAACTATATCGGTGATATTGTATTGGCAAATCGTGAGAGGCGGAACCGGGACGGAAAGACCGTTTACACGAATTTTTCCCGCAACCTTCAAATCCGCCGTTTGCGACAAATTCAATAGGTAATTCCACCATTTATTCGTGTCGCTCCAATATCCCACAACGGCCAAAAGGATTTCCGAATCGTCCTCCGGCTTTATGAACTGTTCATAGGGTACCCGCACATACGCAACCGGGTACGTGTTTATGTAGAACCTCAATTTATTATTGTTGTCAACCCGCAATTCCTTGTTTGTCGGGTTTGTCACTTTCACCTTTATCCCCAATACAAAACCGCGGTTGTCTATCGAATCGATAAACACCTTTGATATTGCGAACTTGCAACGGGACAAAACGGAATAGGCCCGTTTGTATGTTACACCGTAGGAAACACCCAAAATAGCCGCACCACCGAATAATATTTTTAATTCTGTACTCATATTCTATTCAAATTTTAGATTAACCGAACCAAATGGGGCGAACCGGGACAAATCCCGCAAACAATTATAAGACCACCAATAAGAACGTGCCGCATTCCCTCCGGCGGCCGTTGTTAAGTTCAATTCACGTTGATTGAACAATGAAACCCAAAAATCATTACGCGAATAGATAGGCGTTGAATCCAACGTGAAATATTGTCGGTCTTGGTGGGAGTGAGAAATACTTTTTTCGAGAGTAAACGAATAAGAATCATTGTCATTTGTTGCAATAACCGTATGTATTCGTGGTTTCGTGTTTACTGTCAACAGTATGTTGAATTCGAATTGCTCCAACGCACCCGCAACGGTTCCCGTTACTTCCGTATGATCCGAATTGTACGTGTAGAACGTCAACCCGTCATTCATATATAGTGGCATATTGTCACGCAATACATTTCCGTTTTTGTCGGGGCAATATGAAAGGAAAACGGGAAGGAAAACGGAAGTTTGGCCCGGCAAAGACTCCGGCAAATCCTTGTATATTCCTTCGCGGTCCGCTTGGTTCTTGTAAAAATTGAAAATACCATATTCCAACCCGTCACGCATACTTTGAATATTGCGGCCCGTTGTATCATACGAAACGTTGAACGGTCCACGCGTGGAATTCTTCCGCCCAGTGGCGGTGATTCCACGGTCCGATAATTCGTAAGACGTTCGTGTGGTGTGCTGCAACGTGATACCCTCAATATCTATTTTGAATTTCGTTGAATCGACACCCGCAAACGGGAATGGGTTAAATATTTCAACAACACACGCATATATGTGATTTTCTTTGAGTTTTCCCAATTCGCGGGAAAATGTATTAGACACAAAGAAAGAGTTGGGAACGATCCGAACGCGAACGCATTTGGCCGCCGCTTCGTAATCCGTTGCGGAAAGATCACGTGCCGTTATTGCGTTTGCTTGTACCGGGGAATCGTTGAAATCATAGAATGGGTCATATATTGCATTTTGCCCCTTATCACCGAAATACAACGGGGAATCCTTCTTTGCTTGTTCTTGGATTCTTTCTTGTGTTAGTTTGTCATAATATCCGCCGCCCAATTCCCCGGATCCGTTCGGGTAATTGTCGAAACGGGATAGGTCGTTGAAAGTGTTTTTCTGCTGCTTATCCTTTTTGAAAAGGAAAGGTAGCAACAAAGCACCGCCCGCAACTAATATATCTTGTGTGTTTTTATACATAATGACACGAAATTATCGTTGCTTTCGTTTTCGCTTGTCGCTATTGTGAAACTTGGAAGTGTAACAAACGTGTATATCTTGTGGACGTATGCAATAGTAATCGCAAAACATATCTAAGGTTATCACCGCATATTTTGGCAACCCGTACGCGTCACGCAATAAGGAAATCCGCCGTTGTGCGGTTCTCTTCGTGCAACGCATTATTTGCGCCACGTCCGTTGCGCTTACTTCGTTAATAGTAATTTTAATGTCCATGTGTTATTTCTTGTATAATTTGGGTGTTCCGTCTGAATTAAGCAAAGGGACAATTCCATAATAACAATCTATATATAATACATTTGTTTCTGTATCTCTTACAATAACACGTTGGTTTCCATTTGTGTAACTTTGTTCAATCTCTACAAACGTTTGTTTGTGTGATGTTTGGTCTCGGTGGTCGCCATTCCAATAACAACCCGTTAACAATAAAAAGAATGTTAACCAAATAAATAATTTCTTATCCATACAATTAAATTTTATGTCCTTGTCTATATCGATTCCATAATGTTTCTTTATATCGTCCGTATAGTTTCCTTGTCATATAGTATAAAGGGACGTTTCACAACGTCCCTTATACGTTCCTTCTTCTTGATAAAATATTGCTTTTGTAGTAATACCAATAACAAAAATTCTACTTATTTGGAACTAAACTTAAACGAATCTTTTATGTATTTGAATGTGTAATGTGAATAGTCTTTAAAAAGGGTGGGGGATATGGTGTTTAGTATTGTACGAAAATTGGGTGTTCACCGCATGAAAATGAAGATAAAAACGTGTAACACACCCCCCAACCCTAACACAGAAAAAACTACATATAAAAAAAATGTTCGAGGGACCCGGGCGAACTCTTCCGCCCTTCTGTTGTTTGTAAAGATATGGGAACGGATTCTTTTTCGCAATGGTGAAAAATTTATGTTTTTCTTATTTTTCTGAAAAATCGAAATTTTAGTGTAACAGTTGTAACGGTGCCCGTTTCTTTATGTAATTATTTGAAAAATAGGGATATATATATCAAAAACACCGTTACACCCACCGTTACAAAATGTTTCGGAATGTTACAAAATGTTTCGGAATGTTACACCCTTGTAACACTTTTTTGTAAGTTTATTTTATTGATTATTAGATTTATATATCATAAAATATATAAACGTTACAAAAAATACCTCCATTTGCGAAATTTTCGATTTGCGAAAAAAATTTTTTCGCAAAATCGGCACAAAAAATGGCGAACGTTTCACAACGTCCGCCACCCAACAAAAAATTATAGTGTGATAAAATAGTATTAAGTCTATGTTAATGATTCCCAAAAATAACGATCATAGACGGGAACGGGGCCGCATTTTTACAACCCCCAAATTTTACCCTCCCTTTCAAAAAACGAATTTCCGCTTTATGGTATATATATTCGTGAAATGCTTTTGTGTCTGTACGTGCAAATATTAACATTACCGCTAACCCTCCACGTTCCCCATGTTCCGCACATTTTCGAATCCATGGCGGCAATTCTTTTCCGTATGGTGGATTACAAAACACACGTTCACCCGTCCAATCTTGCAAAAGTCCGTTTTACTCCTTGGTGTAATGCTTTTTGCATTTCGCATTATCATGTGTGCAACATGGATCCAATGTAAAATTGAATTCTTTGTCCAATTCCTCAAACAATGAATTTGGTGTTTCCCATTCTGTTTTTTGACTGCTGCACATAACGTTTAATGTACCTTTCATTGTCTATTCCTCCGTTTCGTTAATCGTTATTTTAAATTCGTTGCTTCGGGTATGTTCTATATCAACACACCCCATTTTTAAGAGTGTCGCAATAATTGCCCCCGCTTTATCCTTAAAAACATATTCTTCCGAAATTCGGTCCACCATCATTTTACATCCCGATATATAGCAACAATATGTTATATCATTACCCACCATGAAACATTCAGTTATGATAACTTTTTTTATCTCCGAATGTCTCATTATATAGGCCGTTTCTCCTTCCTTAAATTTTGGTTTTATACTTTCATTTTCCATGTTCTAACCCTCCTAATTTTAAAAAAGTCCCAAATATGGCCTTCCATCATCTTTTATTCTGTTTGGATCCTCAACACTTGTTTTGTTGTTGCATACGGGGCAACAAATCCAATATTCGTAATATTCATAATGATACGCCCAACCATCCCCGCCACTTCTGTATTTCTTTTGAATGTCAGAATCGCAATATTCCAATTCTACACCGCAATTATTGCAAATTGTGCGGTGTCGTGGGCGGTTATCGTTTACTATTGTTACCATATTTATTCCTCCTATATGTTTTTTATAGCAGACAAAAAACCAACATTTGCAATCACAACCAAAAAAAGATACCAAAGCAATTCTAATGTTTTAATACATGCTTTATAAAATGGCATCCCCCCGTCTTTTGGTACTTTTTCACACCATTCATATACCCAATATATTGTAACCGCCAATTGTATAAAATTTACAATAAAACGAACCCCACAATTTATTTCCATACTCTTACCCCCTTTCTAAAATTGGCCGCCCTCCTCATCTTCCTAATCTCTGCAATAGTTTCTTTGGCTTGTTGGTCCATCGCTTCGCAATACGATCTCACCAAACCCGTTTTTACTTCGATTTGGAATCCGTCCGCGTCAAACACAACGTGTTTGATAGTTCCGTCCGGGGTCGCTTCGTTAAGTTGCTTTCTACTATTAACGTGGTGGCGGTACATCTGCAACCACTTCTTCAATGATTTATATTCTTTGTTCTGTTTCATGATTATTTCACTAAAAAAATGATACTAATAAAAAATGGTACTAACATCAATGCAATCATATTGCACATACAAAACACAATCCATTTAATCCCCCGTTTGCGGTCTTTTTCGTTCTCTCCTTCAATGATTAGGTACATCGCAAAACCTAATGACCCGCCAATGTCGAAAAGGATTGTTGCAATTATTATTTTTACTAATATAAACCCCATATCAACGCAACAATAACAATTAAAGAAAAAATAACACCGCTTACCGCCAAAAGATTACGTGCGCCCCTTTTGTCTCCATCTGTTATATATAGCATAAATGCGGCCCAACTTAAACACGCGCCAACCGCCCATGCCATTATCATAATTATGCATAATATTTCCATAACTCTAAAATCTTAGTGAAAATCCGTAATCCTCTAGCACCCGGTTGGCCGCTTCTTCCTCCGTTCCGAACAATTTGGATTCCGCAAATTTTGGCGGCAACATTAATTCTTGCGGGTCGTAACCCTCTAACGGTTCAACCTTATAACAACGGTTTTCGATCGGGATTCCTCCCGAATATATTCTATCGTTATAATCGTAAAACCTTTCTATGATTCTACACTTTGGCATATGTCGCCAATCAACAAACACAATATCCCCCAATTTGAATTTAAATTTGGTTTCCATACTCAAAATAATTTTAGTTGTAATGAATCCATTTGTTTTGCTTTCCACTCTCTTATTGTGCGGTCCACTTCCCTTTCGTACTTCTTTGCCCGGTCTAAATCCCTCCCCATACGGCCACGGAAATATTCCCGTTGTGCGTTGCGCATTTGCTCCACAAGCGCAACGAATGTTTGGATTTCTTTGTCGTTCATGATCTTGTCTGTTTTAATGTCTTAAATAATCGTCCGGGGTTGTAAAAACCCCCATTCTAAAAATTATTTCGGAAATGATATTGAAATATAATTGCACGGCTTCACGTTTCGTTAACCGCTTCGAAATTTCACATTCGGTTATATCTCCGTATTTTTTTAGTACTCGTTCACGTTCCGCCAATATGTCTTTTGTGGTTCGTTTGAACGTTTCTTTGTAAAATTCGCATTGCTTGCAATTTTCGTCCGTCACTTGGCAACATGCCCCCAATGTGTCGCAAAACAATGTTCGCTTTGGCAATTCTAATTCTAATTTATAATCCATACTTTCCTATTTTTAAAATGTTTCTTAATTTATCGTCTAACTCCCGCGGTGATTCGTTATTACGTCTTTCCCCATACCCAATTATTGGATTTTCGTACAACAACGCATATACATTTTGCAATTCCCTAACAGAAAAAATTTTAAACATTTCAAAACCATTGCATAAAATGTTAAATCCTTCTACTGCTTCCCGAATCTCTATGTTTAGAACTTTGTTAACTATCCATACGTAATAAGAATTGTTGAACCCCAACTTTAATCCTACATTAAACATTTCATCTAAAAGGAAATTTGAAAGTTCAACATCTTTGATTCGATCATCGTAAATTTTTAAAAAGTCTACATTCGCTTTACTATCATAAAACCATATCAAATCATTGCAACATTCATATATCACGGTTAAATGCCCGTTAACTTCGATAATATTTCCTACTCTAAAATTTTTCATTGTCTATTTCTGTTTTAGTTCTACTTTTAATAACTTGAAGTGTTCATTGTCCCATGCCGCAATTACACTATCCTCAAAATCGCTTGTTTCCATAGTGATTTCAAATTGTCCAACTTGGGGAAAATCCCTTTTGATCTCCATTCCTTTCATTGACATAATAGCAAACCCATGTGCTAT
>JAGBVH010000015.1 GCA_017630405.1 Alphaproteobacteria bacterium | reverse complement strand
GACAAGTTTTTAACGAGGTTTAATATGTAAACCTACTACCTGTCTAGGATATGCACTTTTGACTTAGTCAAAGTTTGGATATTCCAAATTCAACTGTCTGCACATCCCTTCTTGAATTTTGATGAGCTGCTTTTATTCACAATGTTTGCGTATTTTACAAGAACCCGATTTCATACCGTTCGTTCCGTAAACCGCAGAATTTCAGGGGTTGAGTTTCTTTTTGTTTTGTTGTCTCAACTTGAAAGCCCGCTTAGTATGCGCTCAAACTTCTGAAAAGTCAAGCGGAATTTCAAAAATAATTATAAAAAAATTTGGACCAACGCAAAAAACCGCGGATTTCCGCCATTTCTTTATTAAAAATATTTTTTTGTTTTTTATTTGGCTCGCCCGAAAATGATTCGGTT
This sequence comes from Alphaproteobacteria bacterium, assembly GCA_017630405.1. GTDB lineage: Bacteria > Pseudomonadota > Alphaproteobacteria > Rs-D84 > Rs-D84 > Enterousia. The sequence goes on along the minus strand of JAGBVH010000015.1, from coordinate 150,969 downwards.
TTTAGGCTTTTTATTCCGATTCGAGAATGCCGAATCGCACACTTTTAATCAGAATCGGTAGGCAAAACCCAGTTTTAGCATGGGATAAACCATAAAATCCGACAATTTCTGATTCGCTTCATCGGTTGCCCGCGCCACATCGGCATCCAGCGCAGGAACTGTGACGGAAGACCATTGGCCTGATGTCTTATTATATATATAGAGCTGTTCGTGCGGGATATTCAAAGACAATTTTGCCGACTTTGCTGTAAACACCACCCCCATATCCACAAATAATTCAAACCCACAGAAAATCCCAATATCAAAACCAGTCCCCAGATACGGCCCATGATATCGCCAATTTATCTTGGCAGTGCCGCTAAAATCATTTCCATTATAATAATAGTGGTCGCCAGCCAGATAAAAATAGAATCGGGAGTCTGGGGCTGTTGCCACTTCTCCAAAAACTGCGGACGACAAATCCGCGCCACCAAAGAAATAACCCGTACTTAATCGCCAAAAGTTCGCAAACGGATAAAAATCCAACAAAAGACCACCATGCCAAGCATCCAGTTTGCCATCATCTATTTTAACACCATCACCGACATCCACACCATCATCCATATACGATTCGATTGCAGAATCCAGTGCCGACTTTAATGGGTCTGTGGTTGCAAAGTCGATACGCGCCCCAAAGTGACGCAGCCAAAAGGACTCGTATTCCTTGTTATAATATCCAGTCATAACATTAAGACCGCTGAGCGCGGATACACCAACCCCAAAAGCCAAACCTTGGGGAAAATCTGTACCCGCGTACGCAGTCGCCACTGGCATACAAACAAGAAAGAACAATAACGGCTTCATAGTAAAGAAATATACACTATTTAGTATCGCGTACCTATTGGTATGAATTCCGCAATAAGAAACAACTAAAAACCTGTTTCAAAGCCTTGGCTTTTGTGTTATAATAATAGGCATGAAAACCAAAACTTTTATTTTTTCGTCCCTGCTGATTTTGTGTGGGGCAATTCCTGCGCGGTCGTCTGATTGCGCGGGTGAAGGCTGTTATGTAAAGCCACTGGTGTTTGAAGAATTCGAAGAACAAGTTGTAGAGGTTGAGCAACCGGCCCAGCCCGTACAAACGGTTGAAGTAGAATATGTCGAAGAAGTTCCAATGCGCAGCGTAAAGCTGCTTAGCATAAAACCTGTACCAGAAGACACTCGTCCCGCATTATGGGATGGCGTACATGGAAAATACACGGGTCATAGCGCAGACAAAACCGTAGACTGGCGCGATGGCGTTCCAATCTGGGACGATTCTATTGCAAGTTACAAATATAAAGACTTCAGCGATTGGTTCTTGGAAGATAGTCCCGAGTTATATATTCGCGAAATCGATGTTCATACAAATCCAATCGAACTGTATCAACAGAATATGCAAGATGCAGCAGCAACGCGCGCACGCGTTGAAGAACTGCTGATGCCACAGAAACCTGCGAACAATATTTGGTTTGGTAATGTGCCGGCACCTGAATATGTCGCACAGGACATGACAGAAATTGTTGTAGAAACCTTTGGTGACACAGGCGATGGCTGTCCATTTGAAACAGAAACAGAATGCGAGATATGGCGCAGAAAGCCCATAGTTCGCGAAACACTTTCACCACGCAGTCCAAAACTGCGCAACGCAAATGTAGCAGCATTTGTTAATGCCGCGGATTGCAATCATCATATCACCGCAAACGAAGCAGTATCTGCGCCTTTGCTGGAAAGATATAAAATGTTAATGCGCAGCGCACAAGCCTGCTGTACAGACGGTATGGTTTACGCATTAAAACAGGCGGGTGCAAGCGAAGGACTGATATATAAATTTATGTCTGATGATGCAAACTTCTATGGCTTTGGTTCGCGTTGCCTGATGATGACCGACTATGATTTAGATACCAAATATCCAAACACAGCCACAGCAGTTGTCGCAGCAGATGTTCGCAACGGTTGTCTGTGTCGTGGTCGCCAATGGTTCCAAGCAATGTTGGCACCATTCCAACAGGTTTATCAGGAATTGCCAGAATTTAAAAACGCACAGTTTAACTATACATATAAAGACGGATTGCAGCGCGAGATTACTGTATCAGTAAATAACGATGTGCAAAATGTGTTAAAGCAACTGGCACAATGCCCATAAAAAGACCGCCGTTTGGCGGTTTTTTTTACACATCTTCCAATATTTCTTTAAGCATTGCCATATCGTCAGGCATACGGGATTTAAAGTGCATCTTTTCACCTGTAACAGGATGAACAAAATCCAAAACTTCGGCATGCAACATTTGGCCGGAATTTTCACGCAAGAAATCCAGCAAGTCCATGTCTTTGACCGAGCCAAGGCGCGAAGAACCATTCCCGTACAGCGGATCACACAATACAGGGAAGCCATGGGCAGACAAATGCACACGAATTTGGTGCGTACGACCCGTCAAAAGATTGCAACGCAACTGGGACACACCAGCGCGAGGCCAAACATTTACAACCGCAACTTCTGTATGTGCAGGCTTGCCACCAGTTTTTACCAACGACATTTTCTGGCGATTTCTGGACGAGCGCGCAATATTACCTGTGATATCAGCTTCTTCCCAGTTTGGCACCCCCCAAACAAATGTGACATATTTGCGCGTTAAATCATGCGCAGAAAACATTTTTACCAGACCACGAAACGCCGCATCCGATTTCGCAAACACCATTACGCCACTGGTATCCTTGTCCAGACGATGCACAACCCCAGGTCGTGTTTCACCACCCAGAGCAGACAAATGTGTGTGCGCCAAAATATTCTGAACCAATGTGCCAGTCTTGTTGCCAGCAGATGGATACATCACAACACCGCGCGGCTTGTTGATAACGATTATATCATCGTCTTCGAACAAGACATCTAAATCAAAGTCAGTAGATATATTATCAGATGCGATTTCTGTCTGGGGTGCAGGAATTTCAACATTAAACACATCGCCAACACGAATCTTTTCAGATGGCTTTACCGCTGTGCCTGCGCGTGTAACTGTAAACTTTTGTATTTCGCTGCGTGAAAATTCCGGCATTTTGGCCGATAAAAATTTATCCAGACGCGTAATTTCATCTGTATCCAATACTACAAATTCACGATTTTCAGACATTTAATAAACCTATTTATATTCATCCCAATCTGGACCTTTGACACAGTCAGATAATTTGATGGTCAATTCGCGCCCTTGGTCATTAATTGGGCAAGTTAATATACCTGTTGTTGTTGCCTGATCCGCGTCACGCGTTGCGTTACGATAGGCAAACTTAATTTCACGTGGTGCCGCAACACATGCGATGTGTAAATGCTCGTGATTTTGGCCATTTGGTCCAATCCAGACACGAACCCCATACCCCAATCCATAGCATGGGAATCCATCAAGGTAATACAACACCAAACCACGACCAACAAGTTCCTTGTCGGAAATAAATGTGCCACGATATTCAGACAGATTAAGACCGGTTACCGCTTCCCAGTCTGTGCTGGTTGAAAACACACTAACGCGTGGTGCAGATGGCGCGTTATCGGCAAATGCAACGGACGATACAACCAAACCCAATAAAGCAAAAATTAATTTCTTCATTTTGTATCCCCCACTTCTTGAACATCAACCAAATACGCAGATACGCGTTTAACCCCCGATACTGGTACTGATAAAGTATGACTAAACTGTACACTGGCACCCGAATCCAACAAAGTCGCCGATGGCATAAACTTTTGTTGGGAAACAACCTCGCCCGCATCATTGTATGAAACAATCATTAAATCCGGCACACCATAGATATCATCCGATTGATTCAGAATAGAGCCGCCAACCACCAAATGCGAAACGCCATTTTCATCGCGAACGCTTTCAACAGATTCAACGGTCGCCACCAATGGCTTTTTGCGTTCCTGTTTAGCGTTATGGGTAACAACAACAACCGCCGTAAACACAACCGCGGACAACAAGGCGCACAGCGCAGCCAAGAACATAAGCCATGAATTCTTGCGACTGGGCGCAGTAACTGTCCAGGTATGCCCACATAATGCGCACTTAACGGGCGCGGTTGGCATACGCTCGATATTATATTCTGTTTTACAAAAGTCACATTTTATTTTCATGTTTCTACTTATACCACAATTTATTCTAAATTCAACAGTCGATATTTGGCGCGAACAGATTCCTGAATTTCATTTATCGCGTTCATATAATCCGCCACGGTCGCGTTTTTATTCGCCGATACCGCCTTGAATATTTTGCTGGCCGTTGTGTCTGCACCGTCAGCAATCTTTACCGCCAGTGGCGCCATACGATTTAATTCCGCAAAGGTTGCATCATTAAAGTTTGCCACCCGCCCAGTAATATCCCAGAAATATCCAGAATCAGAAGAATCTTCTATGCGACTTGTTACGGTTAGTTTTGGCGTAATAGAACCAGTGAAACCGACTGTCACAAACATCGCACTGACATAGCCAGAAGTCATATCTAGCGACTGATTGATTTTTAATGTAGCAAAATCATCTTCTGCGCTAACAGAAATGCCAGACAAAGTTAAATTTGACACCCATAAATCATTTGCTGTAACAGAAGAAAACTTGCCAATATCTGCCAAGGATAACATTCCGTTAATCTCTAGATTACGCGCATCAGATGACATTACACCAGACACTGTTGCTGTTTTTGTTTCAAAGTGTTTATCAAGACCGGTTCTGGTTTGAAAAATAATATTATATGCTGCTATTTTTAGTGACGATAATTCATCTGCAAATTGTGCAACACTTGCATCAAAAAATTTTGCATTTTTAATATCATGCCCGCCAAGGCTTAATGGCGACATCATTGTCGAATCATCCGCATTGTTTGAAGGCACACGCCATAAATAAAGAGCATTATCACGATTAACTGTTGTGGTTTCTACAATACCATTGATTATATCAACGCCCAAGTCCATTGTATCCGAATGCCACGCACCAAATGTGCCGTACGCATGACGACCTTCGATAAATCCCATGGAACTACCCCCCAAGGAAACTATTTCGCGTGTACGCAACGGTGTCACATCGGCCGCATCACGAACAATTACCCCCTGAAGCGTGGATTGGCCAGTAGTGTCACTGGATTTTAAAATTCTTAACTGATATTTATTCTGCCCCGATTCCACCACAGAATCTGGCAGACCAAATTCAGATAAATCAGATAATTTTACACGTACAATATTTCGACCAACCGTTTTAAGTATTTCTTCGCGATTTGCCATCATATATCGTTCAAGCGCCACCTGAATTTCAGCCATAGTATTCGCAATCGCAACATTTTCCGCGCGCTGAATAGCATTTTGCTGATAACGAAAAACAAACGGAATCACAGCGGTCGCCAGCGCAACACCCAGCAGCAATTCCACCAGCATACTGCCGCGCTGTAAATTATTATTAAAAATTCTTGTTATAGACTTCATTTTATAGCCGATGCACTTACTGTTTTCCATCCCCTGGATGTCAAGGGCGCAAAATCTTTGATATTTGGGGCGACCGGACGCGATGAGCGTGTCAGGTTAAAGGCTGTGAACTGCGGCAATCTGGTCGAAGGAAAAGTCCATGTACCAATTTTAATTGGTGCCGTTGTGGACACCAACAACTCGCCAGATACAGTTAAACCAAAGTTATTATAAAACATCATTTCTGTTGCTGATATATATGGCGCAACAACTGAATTTGCAGTTATTCCAGTAAAACTATTAATACTGCGTGTGGTGCTGGATTTAAGAATCAAATCATTAGCCACATTAACTGAACCCGTAATCTTGGCACGATCGGTAATAATACGACCATTTGTTGTATATCCGCGACCATTTACATTTGCCGCACTGATGTTTCGGAACCCGTTTGTATCACCAGTCACACGAAGCGACCCAAACCTGATTCCTTGGCCCTCGATATTAGCACCTGATGAAAAATAAACGCTTTCCGCCGACACATCTTGGGACGACACAAAAGTAGCCGCAACATTAGATATTTCCGCCGACTGCGCTGATATCGCCGCAACATCAAATACATTATAACCCGCCATGTTAAAATCGCGTTCCATAACATTAAGATTATCTTCGCCAGTTGTACCACGATGTAGATATTTAGAGGTGTCTTCGCCAACAACATCTCGAGATATTCTGTATATCAAATTACCTGCTGAAAAGTCAGGCGCCATTACCGCCCAAGTATTACCATACGCAATACCATCCGCACCAACAACCGCCGCATCCGCGCCTATATGTGATGCAATTTGATTTGTTCGCAGTTCCCCAACCCCTAAATCAAATGCTAAATATACATCTGTTACTGTCGCGCCACGATTTTCATATTTATCGATAAATCCCGCAATCGCCGCTTCCGACATACCCGATAAATCTTGACCGTCCAGTCTGATTTGGGCATTGTCTGGCCACTGGCTATGATTTGAACGCACATAGTTTAAAACATTGTCACGAATTTCTGTGATTTTACGCGCAACCGCGACATCATATATCGTGTGATTTGTGCGCGCAATTTGCGTATATATAAACGGCGCAACAACCGCGATAATCGCCATAGACAACAGCACTTCTAGAACAGAAGCACCACGATTGTTATTCGAAAAAATTCTACAACTTCTATTCACAGTTTCCCCTGCCCGACATTAAACACTCTTTTATATTTATACGCTGCTCAAGTCTGTGCCAGAACAAATACTGACACAACAAATGTTGCGACAATGAATTCTTGTTATATTTTCCGTCCAAACTGGTTATAACAGTTTTACAATTAACTGTTTTAGAATCATCAGATGCTGGATTTGCCAATATGGCGATATTGTCATTATTAATATCCGAAACCAAAACATCGGGCAACAACGAAGTTCCCGCAGGACGAACATCCAAAATCACCGCACCACTTTGTCCCTCGTTAAGCGCCTTGGATGTTTGATCGCGTAAGGTTATATTGGATACATACAAATTTTTAACATCAATTCCACTGCGGCTGCTGTATTCTAGTTCATCCGTATTAACATAAACGCTTTGACCACGCGTTGCGTTGATTGAAGCAGACACATCCAAACGCTCGACCGAAAAGTTTATATGGTCAGACACCAGATTCCCACGAACATCCCATTTGGATGGACCCGTAAAACCAGTACGCCCCGCCGCCATAGACATATCATACACAGCCAAATTATCTGTGACCAAATTACCCGTTTCGCCGTATTGCGATACTGTTTTCAAACTTACACTATCTGCAACTAATGAACCGCGTGTCAACGACAAGGCAGCTTCGCCGGATTTGCTTTGAAAAACAGTTTTGCCGGCATACATATTTTCAATCTTGTTACGAATTTTTCTGTCCTTTTCTATACCCGTCACAGACAATGTGCCAATTTGCGCCGTTTCAAATTCGCCACGCACTCCAAAAACATTGCCCGCATTATCAAATGCAAATCCACCCATATCAAGATCTGTTAAAAACGCACCATTATTCAAGTCAGGTTCGTTTCTGCGAACAATATCAGAATAAATTTCTTGGATATCAATGCCAACATGTATCGCTTCATTTACTACATCAGCATAAAAACCAATTCTGCGTGCCAATTCGGCCCTGTCTAATTCGGATAAATCACCGCCCGTTAATTCAAGATACGCACTGATATTATTTGGCGTTTTATGAATAATGAACGCGATATCCTGTCCCAACGCGGTACGCGGTACAAACCCCAGAGGCAAACCATACGGTTCCAGCAAATCAGCAAAGTCATCACCAACAACCACCGTCGTGTCATATGATATAAGATTCATATTCTCACGCAAAAATATACGCGCCGCTGTTTGAGCAACTTCTATTTGATTTGTTGCGGCAAACATGCGCGAATCCTGATTTCGGTCAGATAATTGGCGCGCAAAAAAAGGTATAAAAGCAAAGACCAAGGTCAATGCCAATAATGCCTGAACAAGAAAATTACCGCGTTGATGGTGCAAGTTCGCCCCCTCCTACATATGACAAGATTAGCAATTGAAAAAAAATATTGCAATCAGTTTTAAGATGAATTAACATTTGAAATGTTGAGAAGCGATAGCAGTAGTTGACTGCTATTAAATGTAATTTCCTGTAAGAAAGAAAAATATATGCAAAATAAAAAAAATCAATCCTCTGTAGGCCAGATGATTCAGCGTTGCCATAAGTGGCGTCAAAAAAGGAAACAGTATATCGATCAGGCGCGTCAGACATCTGATGAAATTGAACGCGAACGCCTGTTGCAGACCGCAGAACACTATGGCCGTATGGTTAATACAGAACAGGTCAAGATAGATTCTATTCGCGATCCAAAGGAAAAAGCAGCCGTTGCCGAAGCCCAGGCCGAAGCAGAAAAAGCAAGCACTGAAAACACAGAAAATTCTGACGAAGATGAAGTTGCTTTTCCAGACTTTATAACAAACCTGAATTAATTTATTATTCGTTGATTTTGTGCGCTTTTAATTGTTGAAATTTGTGGGCGTTCTGCTATTCTGTTTCAAAAGGAAGTTTTAGTATGGACACGAATTATACAGTTTTAGCGCGCAAATATCGCAGTCAAGATTTCAAATCACTTATCGGACAAGATGTTCTGGTCAAAACTTTGACCACCGCGATTAATACTTCACGCATCGCACACGCATACATTTTTACAGGTATTCGCGGAACCGGAAAAACCAGTACCGCCCGTATTCTGGCCAAGGCTTTGAACTGTCTGTCTTCTGATAAAGCAACCGCAGCACCATGTGGCGAGTGCGAAAATTGTCGTGCAATCGCAGCTGGTCAACATATTGATGTTATGGAAATTGACGCCGCTTCACATACTGGCGTTGATAATATGCGTGACATACTGGATGCGGCACAATACAGACCAACAAATGGACGCTATAAAGTTTATATTATCGACGAAGTTCATATGCTGTCCACTTCGGCATTTAATGCGTTGCTAAAAACACTGGAAGAACCACCTGCACATGTCATATTTATTTTGGCAACAACAGAAATCAGAAAAGTTCCTGTAACTATTCTGTCCCGCTGTCAGCGTTTCGATTTGGTTCGTGTCCCAGTTGATACACTTAAAAAACATTTTTCATGGATTGCAGAACAAGAAAAGATAGAATTATCGGATGGCGCAAACGAATTACTGGCACGCGCGGCCGACGGTTCTGTTCGTGACGGATTATCGTTGTTAGACCAGGCAATCGCACAAACTGGCGGCCATGTTGACGAAGCAGCGGTTCTTGATATGTTAAAACGCGCCGACCGCGGGGTGGTTGTTGACTTTATGAAAACAATTCTGTCTGGCGATACCGCAGCAGCATTGGACAAGGTTGACGAGATTTACAACAATGGCGCAGATTTGACTATGCTGCTGACCGATATGATGGAATGGGTTCATTGGGCAACACGCATGCACCCATCATTACACGCAGGGAACACTGTCAATTCACCATATACAGCCGATCAGCGCGAACAGATACAAAACATAAACGCACGCGTATCTTTGAATACTTTGTCACGCATATGGCAGGTTTTAGTTGCTGCCGTTCCTGAAATGCAGGCAACTGGTAATCATAAACAATGTTTTGATATGCTGATTGTGCGCTGTATGCATATTGCTGACATGCCACCAATCCCAGAAATAATTAAACAACAAGAATCTGAAAAACGTGTGCGCGAAGTAAAGAATATCTTTGCCGACCGTATGGCCAAAACACCAGATGCCCCACAAGCAAAAATAACATGCACTATTTCTTCGGCCGGTGATTTGGCATGCGAATTACAAAACAGCAAAGAAATATTGTTGTATTCTTATTACAGCAGCAACATTGAAGTAGCGGATTTCCAAGACAGCAAAATTAAATACTTTGACCGCAAGGGTGATGCGGACTTTGCACACAAATTATCTGTATGGTTAATGGATAAAACCGGGCATGCGTGGACATTGGAACGCGTTATGGAAACAGTTAACACACAAACAGTATCAGAACAACAGCAAGCAGAGCTGGAAGCAGATCCATTGGTCGCCAGCGCGATGAGTCTTTTTGAAAACGCAGAAATAGTTGGGGTGAAATAATGAGAGAAGAATCCGGAAGATCATTGGTTGAAATTATTGGAGTTATGGCAATTGCCGGCGTTATGACTGTATCTGCCTTGGGCGTATATAATATGATGCGTCAAAATCAAATTCGAACAATCGCATCAACTGAATTAAAACAAATCGCACAAGATACAAAAATCTTGATGGAAGCGCGGGGTTCATACGAGGGTGTGTCTGTAAACTATCTTATCAAGGCGGGGGCATTACAGTCAGACAAGGCACCTATCGGTGGCAATAATTGGTCTGTGGAACCAACATTTGATGGAACTTATTTTTCCATCAATCTGACAGATTTAAGCAGTGGTGAATGCGACTATTTTACAACAACATCAAATAATTGGGCCTCTGCAATTATTGTAAACGGATATGAATTCGATGGTTCTGACCGTTGCTTTTCATCCGGAACAAATCAAATATCATTTATCGTTAAATAATGAAGAAAATAAAAAAATATTTTTTTCTGATTTTATTATGTGGACTGACAGGATGTGCGACATATTCCAGTCCAGACAGGGCAACTTGGCAAACATATCTTAACGGTGCAAGTTTTACAGACATGACTGAAATGTCACGCGTTGCAAAACGACCTGTATATTTGGGTGCTGGTGGCAAGTTAGTCACAAACACAGTCCAGACACCAAGCAATATGGAATACGGCGACAAAATACAGAACGATAACACAATCGCAACACATTATATGTCTGTATTGGAATATGAATTATATGACGCGCTGCGCAAACCTGGAATTTCTGTTCAGCGCGCCGGCACAGATGTCGTGGTTATACTGGTGCGCGATGCGATTATGGAATTAAATGTTGCAGACATATCAGCAACAGGCAACGACACACTTAAAACTATTGAAAAAATACTAAAAAAACATAACGCAACTTTTATAGAAATCGCAGGATATACAGACGCGATGCGCGATACCAAGGCCGCGTACGCGCTTTCTATGGATATGGCACAAAGGGTTGCAGTACACATGACACAACACGATATTAACACCGCACGCATGTTTATTGTTGGACGCGGGGCGGCGCGACCAATCGCAGGCCAGGATGACATTGGCCGCCTGACCAACAGACGCGTAGAATTACGTATCGCACCGGCAAGATAACTTTCCCTTTTCATTTTAATTTTTTATTGCTATAGTTTGGCCATAACAAAATAAAGGATGGAAAATATGGCAAAAAATACAACTAATCCAACTGTAAAAAACTATAAAAAAACAGGCATTATTGCTGCCCTGGTTATTATCGTGGCGGTATTGGGTGGATGGGCGGTCAGCGCACTTAACTCAAATGGTGGCGCAACTGTTGGCGAAGCATTAGAAGAAGTTTCTGCTGATGCTGCAAACGGCGCAAACCTGCGTATCGCAGTTGTTCGTATGGACGCAATTCAGACAGAAGCTGCTGCATTGAAAGACCTGCGCGAACAGAAAGAAAAATACGAATCAAAGTTGCGTGATGAATTGACCAAAAAGCAGAATGAACTGGAAAAAGAAAAAGCAGAAATCGAAAAATCTCAGGATGTTTTGTCACGCGAAGCTTTGCAACGCCGCGTTGTTGATTATCAAAATAAAGTGACAAAATTACAACGCGAACTGACAGAACGCGCACAAAGCATCGAAATGTCATACCAGAAAGCGCTGAACGAAATCCAAAAAGATCATTTGGATCCAATCATCGAAGGCACAATCGCCAAGAAAAAATTGTCCTTGGTTGTCGATGGCCGTTTCGCACGCACAGGTGCAGATGCGGAAAACTTGGATATCACAAACGAAATTGTAAAAGCGTTGGATAAAAAGATTTCCAAGAAAAAAATGGATACTCCACAGGGTTTCTAATTTAGAAACTGTAAATTTTAAAACCGCCAGTTGGCGGTTTTTTTATCCTAAAAGTTTTACAAACTGACGCGCGACTTTTTTAATACCGCGCGTTTTGAATGCGATGGTCAAAATATCGCCACCATCTTCAATCACAACACCCGCACCAAGCTCATCATGTGTGACCAACTTGCCTACAAATGATGCAGACTTTTTTATAACAGACTTTGGCTTTTCATAGGTTGTGTATTTTGGTGCATATGTGCGTGGGGCACCACCTTGAAAATCCAAATAGCGATTATCCATTTCGGTAATAAAACGACTGGGCGAATTATAATTACGCGAACCAAAGACAACACGCATCATCGCATTTGATATAATACAACGAGCGCGCGCACGAGTTATCGCAACATAGGCAAGCCTGCGTTCTTCTTCGATTGCGCCCTCGCTGATTGCTTTATCATTTGGGAAAATGCTCTCTTCCCATGCGGGTAAAAACACAGTATCAAATTCCAGCCCCTTGGCCGCGTGAATTGTCATAATACTGACACAATTTGTATTCGCCAGATTTTCTGAATCATTATCATCAGCAGTCATCAATGCCGCTTGTTCCAAAAATTCCGGCAATGTATCATATTTTGAAATTACAGATGTTATCAATTCTTTGATATTAGCTAAACGATCGGATGCATCTGGGTCCTTGGATTCGGACCACATTTTTATATAGCCTGCGCGTTCCAACAGTTGCTGTGCGGCATCACGCGGTGCCATGGACGCCCAATCAAAATCAAATGCTGATAAAAAATCATCCGCAGCAGCGCGCTGACGACCAGACAAATTCGCACCACGCAATCCAGACATTAATGTGCCGCCCGATTCACGAAGTTTTTCAATTGCCTTGTCACCGAAACCGCGTCTGGGCTTAGCAATAACACGCATAAAAGACATATCGTCAAACGGATACACCAAAAGACGCAAATACGCAATCGCATCACGAATTTCCATGCGATCATAGAACTTGGTCGCACCAATCAGTCTGTAGGGTATGCCACGCATAGCAAATTCTTCTTCGAATATACGCGACAGACTGCCCGCGCGTATCAGCAAAGCAAATTTGTTAAAATCGTTTGTACCTTCTCGCAATATAGCATCGGCGATAATACGCGCCTCGTCCCTGTCAGTTGGCAAGGTTAAAACATAAACTGGTTCGCCCGCACCCGCTGTGTCTGATGCACGCAAGTCTTTGCCAAGACGACCCTGATTATGCCGTATCAAAGAATTTGCTGCATTCAAAATATTTGATGTGCTGCGATAATTTGTTTCAAGTCGAATTATCTGGGCATCGTTAAATGTTTTATCAAAATTTAAAATATGCTTTATTTCCGCACCACGCCATGAATATATAGACTGGTCATCATCACCAACACAGCAAATATTTGGTGCATCAATACCACGTGTCAGCATACATAAAAATTCCATCTGGGCGTTATTGGTATCTTGAAACTCGTCAACAAGAATATATTTAAACTGATTCTGATAGCGCGATAAAATATCTGGATTTTTATCAAATAAATCCAACACCTTTAGAATAATATCGCCAAAATCAACCGCATTAAGGCGCGCAAGTTCTGCATTATACGCACAGAATAATTTATCTTTGTTTTTTAGCGCGCTTAGCCCCTTGTCCTTAATCGCGGAAAATTCTTCGACATAATCGCCGGCTGTTTTTGTTGATTGAGATATCAAGGATTTAATTACTGATTTTTGGTCTTCTTCGCCAAAGATAAGAAAATCAGACCGCAATCCCGCCCGCGCCGCGTTCGCACGCAATATGCGCAAACAAATTGAGTGAAATGTTCCACACCATACATCGCCAGAATACCAGGCACCGTCTGACAATGAGGCAAGGCGATTTTTCATTTCATTTGCAGCCTTGTTCGTAAAGGTAAGAGCCAGAACTTGCCACGGCAGCGCCAGATTACAATTCAAAATATACGCAATACGCGTAGTTAAAACGCGTGTCTTGCCCGTTCCAGCACCAGACAACACCAATAATGGCCCAGTTGTCGTTTCGACCGCCAATCTTTGTTCATTGTTAAGATTTTCTAGCATTAAATTCACCGTTCTATTATAATACCACAAACAATTATTATCAAGGACTGGGATTTTTATTATGAAACGCGTTATTTGCTTTGACATTGAAACAACTGGATTCGAATATATGCGCGGCGACCGCGTAATTGAAATCGGTGCGGTGGAAATTGTTGATGGCAAGATAACTGATAACACTTTCCATGAATATATCAATCCAGATGGAAAAATTATTCCACCTGATTCGTATATGGTTCACAAAATATCTAATGCTTTTTTGGAAGACAAACCAAAGATTGCTGAAATCGCCCCCGCTTTCTTGGCGTTTATTGGGGATAGTCCTATTGTTGCGCACAATGGATTGGACTTTGACTTTCCGTTTGTAAATCACGAATTGGCAGCATTAGGACTGCCACAGATACCACGCGAACAACAGATGGATACATTGGTCATCGCACGCAATCGTGTTTTTGGCCCAAAAAGTTATACCTTAGATGCGTTGGCAAAATGGTATGGAATTTCTTTGACTGCTCGCGCGGACGCACACGGGGCATTAATCGACTCGGAAATTTTGGCAAAAGTGTATCTGGAACTGGAAAACACAGCACCAGCACCAGATGTCAGCGAAATTATCGCAAAACAGCATGCCGCAATGTTGGCCCACCCAAAGGTTGGGGGCAATTTCCCATACAGAAAATACGAACCAAAACCAGAAGAACTGGAAAACCACAATGCTTTTATGGCAAAAATTCAAGGCTGATATATTTTAGCGATTTTTATGGCGTGTGGTATTTTTTTGCTCTATAATCTTTGCACTATGTTGAACTTTATTAAAAATTTGCTTATGCCGGCGGCAAATAAAACAACAGCCGGTCAGTTGGCCGAAAAATTCGGTCTGGAATTACGCGGGGACGCAAACACACCAGTTCGCGGGGTCGCACCAATCGCTGATGCGCGCCCGGGTCAGTTGGCATTCTATTCAACCGAACAAAATAGTTCTGCGTTTAAAATCCTGCCAATATCTGTGTTGAAAAATACACGCGCAACGGTTATTTTGGTTCAGCCTGAACAGGCAAAACACGCACCAAAGGGCGCAACGCTGTTGATTACAGACAGCCCACGCGGAAATATCGTAAAAATTCTTGGCGAAATATATCGCGAAAAACCACGTTTTGGTATCAACAAATATTCACATGTGGAACGCGGTGTATTCTTTCGCAAAAAACGCAGTGTTTATATCGCACAGTTTGCGACTGTGGAACGCGGCGCAGTAATTGAACCGGGGGTTAAAATTTATCCATACGCATATATCGGTCGTAATGTGACACTTGGTGCTGGCACAATTGTACACAGTGGCGCCCATATCGAAAACGCAACGATTGGCGCCGATTGCGTAATTAACTCTGGCGCGGTAATTGGCAAAGATGGATTCGGATACACCAGACAAAATGGTCACAATGTATTTATTCCACATGTTGGTCGTGTTGTGCTGGGTAATCGCGTTTCCGTTGGCGCAAACACATGTATCGATCGCGGCGCAATGACAGACACCCGTGTTGGTGACGGAACAAAGATTGACAACCTGTGCCAGATTGCACATGGGGTTGTTGTTGGTAACGAATGCTTCTTGGCAAGTGGTGTTGGTATCGCTGGCGGTGTAGTTGTTGGCGACCGCGTGTTGTTGGGCGGCCATGTTGGTATCGCAAATGGGGTAAAAATTGGTAACGATGCGTCTGTTGGCGCGAATAGTGGCGTGTTCCGCAATATCCCAGACGGCGAATCTCATATGGGATATCCTGCTGGCCCTGGTACAGAATTTATGCGTCATTATGCCTGGCTGCGTAAGAATGTAAAGAAATAACGAGAGAGGAAAACTATGATTATTGACACAAAGGGTATTGAAGCCGTTATTCCACATCGTGGCGATATGCGCATGATTGATGAAATCCGCGAAATAAATGACTCAAGCGCGGTTGGTGTTAAGTATGTGCGCGATGATGAATTTTGGTGCGCAGGACATTTCCCAGGCAAACCTATTATGCCGGGGGTATTACAGGTCGAAGCACTGGCACAAACGGCGTGCTTTATCGCACTGAACCGACTGGGCGAAGAAAAGAAAGATATGTTGGGGTATTTTACCACAATGGAAAAAATTAAGTTTTCACATATGGTACACCCCGGCGATAAACTGGAATTGCATGTAGAATTGGTTACAAGCAAAATGAAACTTTATAAATTCCACGGAATTGCGTTCGTTGGTGGTAAAAAAGTGACCGAAGCAACCTTTACAGCGGTCTTGCAACATCGCGACCTGTAAAACCCACTTAAATCCTTGACTTTCGGGCCCTTTGTAATATATTAACATCAGTTAATTGACAAAGGGTTTTTATATGTCCAAATATCATTTTATAGCAATTGGCGGAATTGGGATGAGCGGTCTGGCAAAATACTTGCTGGAAGACGGCCATACGGTATCCGGTTCAGATATTGTCGCTGGTAAATATTCAAGTATGGTTCAAGATCTGGGCGCGACAGTTAATATTGGACACAAGGCTGATAATCTGCCTGATGACACAAATACTGTTGTTGTAAGTACAGCAATCAAAGAATCAAACCCAGAATTAAAAAAAGCAAAAGATTTGGGCATCAAAATTTATCATCGTTCAGACTTGCTGGAAGAAGTCGCAAAGTCCGCACAGGATGACAAAAAATGCTTTATTGGTTTTGCAGGCACACACGGCAAAACAACAACCAGCGGATTGGCTTCGTATGTGTTGGATTTATCCAACAACATGCCTTCTTTCGTAGTTGGCGGAATCGTGCCGGAAATTTATACAAACGCACAACACAAAAAAGGTAATCATTTTGTAGCAGAACTTGATGAAAGTGATGGCACATTGGTAAAATATTCCCCAGACATCTTGGTTATCAATAACCTTGAAGAAGACCATTTAGATTTTTATAAAAATGGTATGTCTGATTTGGTAAAAGTTTTCAATCAATCTATTGCTAAATCAAAAAAAGTTATCGCTAATGCAGATGACAGGGGTATCAAAGGTCTGACTGGTGATTTTATTACTTTTGGAATTAAAAATAACGCAGATTATCAGGCTAAAAATATTATCACATCTGCAAATGGTGTAAAATTTGATGTGTTTTATAACAAAAATAAATTAACCGACATTCAACTGTGCCTGACAGGTACACATAATATTTATAATGCTTTGGCTGTTGCATCTGCCTTGAACGAATGCGGTATTGATGTCGCCAAGATAAAAAAACATTTTAATACTTTTACTGGTATGGGCAGAAGATTCCAAAAAATATTTGAATTTAATGGCATTCAAATATTTGATGACTATGCACACCATCCAACAGAAATCCGCGCAGTACTGGATGCAGCATCAACTAAATTCGGACGCGAAAATATCGTTGCGGTATTTCAACCACACAGATATACCAGATTGCAAGGACTGTGGAATGAATTTGCTGGTGCATTTGATAATGCAGACCGAGTTATCGTCACAGATGTATTCGAAGCTTCAGAAGCACCAATCGAAGGTATCACCGGCAAGAATTTTGCCGCGCAGGCTGGATTTGAACACATAGGCGGTAAAATAGACAATGTTGCGCAACAGTTATTGCCAACACTTAAAACAGGTAATGTTGTCGTAGGACTTGGCGCTGGAACAATTACAGCGCTGGGTAAATATATCAAAGAGCAAGTACAAACGAATCAGAAAACAAGATAAAAAACAAAAAAACAAACAAATAAAAAACCGCCAATCGGCGGTAATTTTTTTAGTTAACTGCGTTAACAGCCAATCTTTTACGACCAGTCGCGCGACGACGGTTCAAAACATCACGACCGCCAGCAGTAGCCATTCTTGCGCGGAAACCATGTGTGCGAACACGACGTGTTTTCGATGGTTGATATGTACGTTTTGTTGCCATGACTTAAATCCTTAGTTCTTCTTTTGCTTTTGTCATTCCAAGGTACCCGAGCAGCATCATGAATACCCAGAATAAATCCGTTTGTGCCCCTATTTAATCACAGGTTTTATAAAAACGCAACCTTTTTATTTAGAATTTATTAAACCCAGCTTTTTCATAGCCTCGAGAAACAAATAATAAACAAATATTGCCGTAAACATACGCCATAATGGTAAAAACATTTTTATTCTCTTGTTTTTTGCCTGTTATTTTACACAAAAAACAATACCACAAACCCGCCTTTTGTCAAGGCGTTTTTTTGGCTTTATTTCTTGACGAAAAGCCTAAAAATCTGCTATGTTTTGTCTGTTAGAAATAGGGGAAAAATAAGTATGTCAGAAAACATTAATGAAGTTAATGAAATCAAGATTCCACAGTCCTCGCTGGAACACGAAATGCGGACCAGTTTCTTGGACTATGCGATGTCTGTTATTGTTGACCGTGCATTGCCAGATGTGCGTGACGGATGCAAGCCTGTACACCGCAGAATTCTTTATGTTATGAACGATGTTGCACCTGCAACAAAGCCAACTGTAAAGTCTGCTCGTATTGTCGGTGATGTGATGGGTAAATACCACCCACATGGCGACAGTTCCATCTATGAAGCGATGGTTCGTATGGGTCAAGACTTTTCCATGGGCGAAATGCTGGTTCAGGGTCAGGGCAACTTTGGTTCGCGTGACGGTGATAAAGCGGCGGCTATGCGTTATACCGAAGCACGCCTTTCAAAGCTTGGCGCATCCTTGATGGACGATATGGATAAAGACACTGTTGACTGGCAACCTAACTTTGACGGCAGCCTGCAGGAACCTGTTGTTCTGCCAACCAAGTTCCCTAACTTTTTGGTGAACGGCGGTTCTGGTATTGCTGTTGGTATGGCAACAAATGTTCCAACATACAATCTGGGCGAAGTTTGCAACGGTATATTGGCAATATTAGATAACAAAGATATTACTGATGATGAATTGTTTGGCATTATCCCAGGACCTGATTTTCCAACAGGTGCGATGATTATGGGACACGCTGGTGCATACAAGGCACACACAACTGGACGCGGTTCTATTATTATTCGTTCAAAAACACATATCGAAGATTTTCGCGACCATCAGGCAATTATCGTTGACGAGATTCCTTATCAGGTTAACAAGGCACAAATGATTATCAAAATCGCCGAACTGATTAAGGACAAACGCATCGAAGGCATATCTGAAATTCGTGACGAATCATCCAAAGAAGGTTTGCGTATTGTTATCGAATTAAAACGCGATGCGATTGCAGATGTTGTATTGAATCATTTGTTCCAATACACAGAAATGCAAACAAACTTTCCTGTAAACATGATGGCGTTGAACCGCGGTCGTCCAATGTTGTTCAATGTTCGTGGTGTTTTGGATGCGTTTATTGAATTCCGCGCCGAAGTTATTCGTCGTCGCACAATATTCGATTTGAACAAGGCGCGCAATCGTGCACACACTTTGTTAGGTCTGTCCGTTGCGGTAGGTAATTTGGATGAAGTTATCGAATTGATTAAATCAAGTCCAAATCCAGAAGCCGCACGCGAAGCACTGATTTCACGCGGCTGGAAAGCGTCTGATATCGAATCATATATTCAGTTAATCGATGACCCGAATACAGAATACAAAGACGGCATGTTCTATATGAGCGAAGATCAAGCACGCGCGATTTTGGAACTGCAGTTGCATCGTTTAACTGGTCTGGAACGCGACAAGATTCACGATGACCTGACCAGTTTGGGCGCAACAATTCGTGACCTGCTTGAAATTTTGGGCAGCCATGCGCGCATCGTACAAATTATCCGCGAAGAAACAGCGGCTGTACGCGACAACTGGGCGTCCCCACGCAGAACAGAAATTTCTGATGCCGAAATCGATATCGATATCGAAGATTTGATTGCACGTGAAGATATGGTTATCACTGTTTCCAACACAGGATATATCAAGCGCGTTGCTTTGGATACTTATCGCGCACAAAAACGCGGTGGCAAAGGACGCAACGCAATGGCAACAAAAGAAGACGATTATGTTGTACAAGTATTTGTCGCAAATACACATACACCTTTGTTGTTCTTTAGTTCCAAGGGATTGTGCTATAAACTGAAAACATATAAATTGCCAGAAGCAGCGGCAGCCGCCAAGGGTCGTCCGTTGGTAAATCTGTTGCCTTTGGAAAGCGGTGAGACAATTACCGCTATATTGCCAGTACCAGAAGAAGACGCAACACGCATCGCAGAATCTGGCAAAGAACATTTCTTGATGTTCGCAACAGCGTCCGGTACAGTTCGCCGCAATCGTATGAGCGACTTTGATTCAATCCGCGCAAATGGTAAAATCGCGATGAAGTTGGACGAAGGCGACAGTTTGATTTCTGTATTGCCTTGTACCGAAGATCAGGATGTATTCCTGACAACATATCGTGGTCGCGCAATCCGATTCCCTGTACCAGAAATCCGCGTGTTTGCAGGACGCAACTCGACCGGTGTTCGTGGTATAACATTGGGCAAAGATGATGAAATTATCGGCATGGCTATGTTGAACCGTGGTGAATCTGATTCTGCTGTACGCGCCGCATATATAAAACAATCACGCGCCGCTCGTCGTGCTGCAACTGGCATCGAAGAAGAAGCAGATGCAGAAGAAGAAACAACAACATTAGTTTTGGATGATGCCAAGATGGCAGAATTGGCCGCAAAAGAAGAATTCATTTTGACTATATCTGAAAATGGATTTGGTAAACGCACCAGTTCTTATGAATACCGTTTGACACATCGTGGTGGTGGCGGATTCACAAACATTAAACTGGGCGGCAAAAATACCGCTGTGGCTGGTTCATTCCCTGTAACAGACGACCAAGACATTATCATGGTAACAGACGGTGGTAAAATCATCCGTACACCTGTTGCAGATGTACGCATCGCAGGTCGTTCTACGGCAGGTGTGACACTGTTCCGTACAGCAGAAAATGAAAAAGTTGTTTCCGCAATTGCCATCGAAGGCGCAAGCGAAGAAGAAGCCGTCGATACAGCAGTTGACGCATCAGAAACAACCGAAGTGGTCGCAGAATAATAAGGTGCCGGCATGGAAAACAGTAATGAATATTTTTCATCAATAAATGAAGTTTCAAAACGGTTGGAAGTGCCGGCGCATACTTTGCGCTATTGGGAAAAACAATTCCCAACCGCAATCAAACCAACAACTGGGGCGGGCGGGCGCAGATATTATCGCACAGAAACTGTTGCGAAACTGATAACTATTAAAGACTTGCTTTATACGCATGGGATGACAATTGCCGGTGTAAAGAAACTGTTACGCGATGGCAATTTGCCTGCAAACGCTGCAGAAATTGCTGTTCAATCCCCTGCACCACAAAACGCAAATGTTAGTGTTCAGAAAATTAGTATTGACGATATTGATACAGCAATTGCTTTGTTGGAAAGCGCAAAAAATTTACTGCAATAATTTTCTAATTTTATATAGGGGTTTGATATGGAAGAAAATAAATTGTCTTTTGAAGAAGCATACAAACAATTAACCGAATTGGTGAAAAAAATGGAATCTGGTGAATTGCCACTGGCAGATTCCGTTGCCGCATATGAACAAGGAATTAAATTAAAGGCCTATTGTGAACAACTGCTTAAGGAAGCAGAGCTTAAAATCGAAACTCTTAAAGTTGGCGCATAATTTAAAATAATGGATTTGTTGTGGCAGAAAAAAGTAAATTGACCCCTGTTATGCAACAGTATGTGGATATGAAGGCAGAAAATCCAGATGCGTTGCTGATGTTTCGTTTGGGGGACTTTTATGAATCTTTCTTTGAAGATGCAAAAATAATTAGTTCTAATCTGGGATTAGTTTTGACCGCACGCGGTACTGATGGTGATGGGGCCAGCATTCCTATGTGCGGAATTCCATGGCATGCGGCGGACAATTATTTTGGTCGTTTGGTGCGCAGTGGATTCAAAGTCGCACTGGTCGAACAAATGGAAACACCCGCCCAGGCAAAAGAACGAGGCCACAAATATATCGATCGTCAGGTCGTGCGCGTATTAACCCCTGGCACGCTGACAGATGAAAATTTACTGACCCCCAAGAAGTCTAATTTCTTGGTTGCGATTGCACCAATGGGCGGCGGCAAATATGATATCGCGGGTTGTGATATTTCCACAGGCGAATTCTTTGTCGGTCAAACTGCGGATGCATTGGACGATATGGTTCGCATAAATCCTGCGGAAATTATTTTCCCATTTGGCGCTGCCGAAGAAAAAACAATTATGTCGTTGCGCGATACTTTCAAGGCA
Source organism: Alphaproteobacteria bacterium (assembly GCA_017630405.1). Taxonomy (GTDB): domain Bacteria; phylum Pseudomonadota; class Alphaproteobacteria; order Rs-D84; family Rs-D84; genus Enterousia. The sequence goes on along the minus strand of JAGBVH010000015.1, from coordinate 128,594 downwards.
ACGCCTGTGTATGAAAAACTGTATCATCGCGCCGATATCGATATGGTTGTCACGCGCGTTTTTGGTGGCGTTGTTGGGGCTGATATTTCTTTGCATCCGGATAACTCAATTTGTTTGCTAGCAGGATATTTATTTAATACACAGCGCGGCGCATCCATTGTTTTTCGCGCACCTTATACATTTAAATCTGGCAAACAATTATTGATTGATTCAGCGACTTGGAAAAGTCTTGAAATTGATGCACCGATTAATGACGGTGGCGCGTGTCTGTTGGATGTTCTGGACAAGACAAAAACGGCGGCGGGCGCACGAAAAATGCGCGCGTATTTGCGCACTTTATCCGGCGACATTCAGGAAATAAAAAACAGACAACAACACATCAGTCACTTTTTATTAAACCAAGACATTATGTCTTTGATGGACAATGTGCTGAATTCTGTACCGGATGTGGGACGCGCAATCGCACGATTGACCGCCGGTCGCGGAACACCACGCGATATGCGACATGTATCCGATTTTTTATCAATACTGCCACGCGCCCAAATGATTGCACCAAGACTGGATGAAGGCTTTGCACATCGCTTTGCAGAGATAAACACTCATTCGGACTTGGCTATAAAATTAATGAATGCGATGGCGGACGAACTGCCAACTTTCTTTCGTGATGGTGGCGTTATTCGCGAAGGCTTTAATGGACCGCTGGACCATATGCGCAACCTGTCCAATGGCGCACGCGAAACTATCGCGGCACTTCAGGCCGAATATATTAACGCAACGGGTATAACAACACTTAAGATTAAGTATAACAATATCCTTGGGTATTTTATCGAAGTTCCATCTGCCCGCGCCGAACCTATGATGCAGCCAGAGTCTGGATTTATTAATCGCCAGACTATGTCCGGCAATATGCGCTTTACAACCGCGCGCCTGATTGATTTAGATAACGATGTGCGCAGCGCAGCAGAAAAAGCCGCCGCGATAGAGGCAGAAATTATCAGCGAACTGATTGATAATATCAAAAGTATATCGGACGATTTGTTAACAACCGCTGATCTGTTGGCGGATGCTGATGTTTGGACGACTATGGCAAATATCGCACAGGAATATTCTTGGGTGCGCCCAAACATTACAGACGACTGTGCGTTTGATGTTGTTGGTGGTCGCCATCCTGTGATTGAATCAGTGCTACGCAAACATGGCGATAATTTTGTAAAGAACGATTGTAATCTGAACTCGCATGCGATTGCGTTGCTGACAGGTCCAAATATGGCGGGTAAATCCACCTATCTACGCCAGAATGCGATTATTGTTGTGTTGGCGCACCTTGGGTCTTTTGTGCCAGCAACAAGCGCAACTATTGGTATCTGTGACCAATTATTTAGTCGTGTGGGTGCGTCTGATAATCTGGCGGCAGGACAGTCTACATTTATGGTGGAAATGAGTGAAACAGCCAATATTCTGAACCGCGCAACACAACACTCTTTTATCATATTTGATGAAATTGGTCGTGGTACCGCAACATATGACGGTATGGCAATCGCACAGGCGGTATTGGAATTTTTGAATAATATGCAGCCACGAACATTGTTCGCAACACATTATCATGAACTGACCGCATTGGCAGGTAATGGCGGACTGGGGAATGTGTCTTGCCTGACTATTGATGTGCGCGAACATAACAATGAAATAATATTTATGCACAAGATTGTTGCAGGGGTTGCAAATCGTTCCTATGGTATTCATGTGGCGCGTATGGCAGGTATGCCAAAGTCTGTTGTGGCACGTGCCGAATGTGTGCTGGCAGCACTGGAATCACACGAGGTTCCACAGCCAGCAACCGAAAACGCTGCGCCCAAGACAGCCACACGCAAAAAAACAACTGTGTCGGATAATCTGCCGCCACCACAACTTAGTTTATTTGGATAGAATTAAATGACATCTGGATGGATAATCTTGGACAAGGATTCTGGACTGTTTTCAAGAACGGCCGGTGGTCGTATTGCCAGCATGATTGGAACTAAAAAGTTTGGCCACATTGGGACACTGGACCCAATGGCAACGGGGGTGCTGCCAATTGCGATTGGGGACGCGACCAAAATGATTCCATGGGTCGAAGAACAAAACCCACATATCAAAGAATATTTATTTTCGTGTCAGTTTGGATTCGAAACAGATACATTGGATATCACAGGGACTGAAATCGCCCGTACAGACAAGGTACCGTCTGAATCTGATGTATTGGGGGCTATTGGGCAGTTAGTTGGTGATATCATGCAGGTTCCGCCAGCATACAGCGCAATTCATGTAAACGGTGCGCGTGCACATGAACTGGTACGACGGGGGCATGCGGTTGATATTCCTGCGCGACCTGTCACTATTTATGAACTGGAATTTATGGGCAAAACAGGTGATTCGTGGCAGTTTCGGACCAAGTGTAGCCGCGGGACATATGTTCGCAGTATTGCGCGCGATATCGCAAAAAAGTGCGAAACAGTCGCCACTGTGGATATGATAAGACGCACCCTGACAAACGGGTTTGACATAAAAAATGCCGTAAAACTTGATTTTTTGGAAAATCTGGTTAATAATGGGGGCGATTTAAGACAAGTTCTTAAGCCGCTGGATTTTGGACTGGGGGACATTCCGGTTCTGAATCTGGATGATAAAGATGCCGCTTTTTATAAAAACGGGGGCTTTATCAAAGTGGCGCAGAAGGAAGGTCTGTACCGTGTGTATAACAATGAAAACTTCGTTGGAATCGGACGGGTGGATGATGAAAATCTGCGACCAAAACGAACAATATAAAAAAACAAAAAGGAAATATAATGTCCGTAACAAAAGCTAAAAAATCTGAATTGATTCAGGCATACAAAGTATCTGAAAAAGATAACGGTGGTTCCGTTGAATCTCAGGTTGCAGTTTTGACAGAACGCATTCGCAACTTGACAGAACACATGAAGGCAAATCATAAAGACCAGCATTCAAAACGTGGTCTGTTGTTGATGGTTAACCGTCGCAAGAAATTGTTGGCGTACATCAAAAAGCGCAACGCTTCTGAATACGAAGAACTGATTAAGAAATTGGGTCTGCGTAAATAATAAAAAATCCCCAATTGGGGATTTTTTATTACAAGTATGTTTATTTTCTATTTTGTTTGTATTGATTAACCAGAACGTTTCGTGCTGATTTAACACTTTGTAGCATTTGTAAAAAACTAGAAAATGCAGATTGTTCATACAAATCCCCACGTCCTTCAAAATTATCTACATAAACACCATTTTTTGGCACGGGTACAATTTTACCAGTACTCATATCACGACAAATTACATTTCCGATTGCGTGTCCGCCCCCAAGGGCATGTTCCAAGCCAACAGGCATCTGGGATAAGGCCGCATATACCGCCTGGGGGCCATATACATTATTTTTACATACCGTTACATACGCGGAAATTTCCAGTCCCAAATCTTTGAAATCTGGTTCCATGATTTTTAATACATCGTCTGCCCGTATGATTAACCAATCATCATTTAATTTTTCATTGAATCCACGATTTAGTAACACTGTTGTTGCCTTGGGGGAATCAAAATCATACCATGTAACATTCGTACTGCGTGTATTGTTGACCAGGTCATTTACCATATATTGGCCGGAAATTTTTTCTCTTTCCTTGCCGTTTGGCATAACACTATTGCGTCCATCATAATAAATATTAGGTATACGAAACTGTAATTCTTTCCAAACCAACTTATTATAATCCTGAATCCATTGTAAAGGCACATGATAAAAAACATCTTTTTTTACATTGATAATTTTGTTTGCTATAACCTTAGCCGCATTCCAGTCTTTATCAAAATGTTTATAACTGGAATCAAATCCAAAATATTTAACCTTAAAATTATTCATGGTTTGTTCATCAATTTTGCAATATAACCCCTGCATAATAAATCCTTTTAGTTATACTTGGAAAAGTATAGACCAGAAAATATGCGTATGCAATAAAAACACCGGTAATTGCCGGTGTTTTTATTGTTTTGCAGGGCACCATTTTGCGACGGGGCATTTGCTACATTCTGGGCGCAGTGCTTTACACACATACCGACCATGCAGAACCATAACGTGGTTTACAATTGGATGGTATTTACGTGGGATTTTTTTCAACAGTTTTAACTCTACCTTTTCAGGTGTGTTGTCGGACGCTTCCACCCAGCCATACCGATGTGCATTGCGAAAAACATGCGTATCGACACCAATATTGGGCGCGCCCCATAAAACATTACATACAACGTTTGCAGTCTTTTGCCCAATGCCGGGTAATTTCATAAGCGCATCGCGATTGTGATATTTTGCTGGAAACATATCTGTCACATTTTCTGCGACCAATGTTTCAGCCAGCGCGATTATATTTTTCGCCTTGTTATTAAAAAAAGAAATCACCCGAATATGTTCACGCAATTCTTCAATTCCTAAATCCAACATTTTTTGTGGGGTTGGTGCGATGCGGAATAATTCAGGTGTTACTTCATTTACTTTTTTATCTGTGGCCTGGGCTGATAAAATAACCGCCACCGCAAAGTTAAATTCATTGGTATGATACAATTCCGACCGTATGGTCATATCAACGGTCGGGGGTATCAATTCAAAATATCTTTGCGGTGTCAGCATTATTTCTGCTTTTGTAACAGTTCCAGAATTTTTGCGTTTTGCCCTTTTACAATCCGCAAATTGTCCAGTATTGTATATTCTTCACGTGTTAATTTTAACTTACGTGAACATAACGATTCTCTTTTGCAAAGACCGTTTGCACGAAAATCAGGACATTGGCAACCATAATCACTTTCTGGATAAAAAAATTCTTCACAATATTTTTCTGCCATTTTTCGTTCCTTATTTCTGCTTTTGCTTATCACGATGTGCGTATTGAAGCAAACGTGTGATTAATTCCATTTCTGGACTAAGATAAAGTTCATCTTTACATGGACCATAATCTGGAATATTTTCAAGTCTTTTACACTTGCCATCTGGGGTCTGGTGTGGACAATGGTCATCAAGTTTACCACAATACAGATTATCTGGATATGTTCGCATAGGCTGTGAATTGATTGTCACAAGACGCGGAACATCATTGCGGATACTGTAAAGATATCTTATCACAAAATCATGTTCCGGTGTTTCAACAATTACAGAATCTGGACAACGTTCATGTGTATCCAATTTTTCTGTTAACTTACAACGACCGTCTGGCATTTTTTCGGGACATTTTGTCCCGATATTACCACAATACAAATAAGGCAGTTTCATATAATACCCCTTTATGCTTTGTTAATAGATATTGCCAAGTTATAGCCTTCGAATTCGGTTGTATATTCGCCGTCGCCTGTGACCATCTGGGTAATCAGTGCTTCGCGCATGATACGCTTTTTATGCTGTTCGATTGCATTTGCCAATGCAGGGTCCGCCGCATATGTCAAAACGATTCTGTCCGAAACATCAAGGTTTACCGCTTTTCGTGTATCCTGAATAAAGCGCAAGGCATCGTTTGCCAAACCTTCGGCAACCAATGAAGCATCAACATCTGTATCCAGAACAACAACCGCTGTATTATCAGGCAACGCAGCCCCCGATACGCCATCACGCACAGTTAAGCGATTTTCAAATTCATCTGCGTTCAGTTCGTGACCCGCGGCCAGCAATTTATCGCCCACCAATTCATAATCGCCACGCTTTACAGATGGGATAATGTCTTTTAATGCACCACCAAGGCGCGCACCAATCTTTGGTGTAATCAGGTAAACAAAACTGTCCGCAACATTGTCTGTGTTCGATTCAAACTTAACAGACTTTACATTAAGTTCTTCTTGGATAATGTCTGTGTATCTGGACAAATCCGCACCCGCAACAATCATTCCGCGCAGCGGCAGACGATTACGCAGGCCATACTTTTCGCGCAACTGTTTTCCGGTGGATACAACGGACTGAACACGACGCATATCAGATACGATTTGCATATCTGGTGCAGAGGCTGTTGGGAAGTCTGTCAAATGAACAGATTCACCACCAGTCAACGCGCGATAGATGTATTCAGATACAAATGGCGCAAATGGTGCCAACAGGCGACACAATGATACAAGCACTGTGTACAATGTGTCGAACGCTGTTTGTTCTTCGTCCCAGAAGCGTGCGCGACCACGACGGATGTACCAATTGTTCAAGATGTCCAAGAAGCGAACAAATTCCTTGATTGCGGCATCTGGTTTGTATTCTGTTAACGCGTCTTTTACCGCATCGGTCAGAACATTTAATTCCGCCATAATGTATTTATCCAGCGCATTGTCAGAATCAGTAATTTCTTGTGCAGTGACATTACCGGCGTTCGCATACAGTGTAAAGAAGTGATATGCGTTCCACAATGGTGTCTGGATTGTCTTGGTCGATTCTGCAAATACTTTACCTTCTTTATCAACAGGCACTGGTTCAGCCTTCATAAAGTTTGACCCAAGGATAAACAGACGGACCGCATCAGCACCGTATTGTTCAATCTGGTCAGATGGATTTACAAAGTTCTTTAATGATTTCGAGAACTTCTTTTTGTTTTCGTCCACAACCATACCATTTGCTGACACAGTCATAAACGCCGGCTTGTCAAACAATGCTGTCGCCAAAACCATCAACGCATAGAACCAACCACGTGTTTGGTCCTGACCTTCGATAATATAATCTGCTGGGAAAGTCGCATTGAACTTGTCCACATTTTCAAATGGGTAATGTAATGACGCCCAAGGCATAGAACCGGATTCAACCCAGCAATCCAAAACATCGCTGATACGAGTCCAGCCATCGCGTGTCAATTTATCCAATGTTGGACGATGCAAATCTTTTACTTCGACACCAAAGAATTCTTCCAATTCTGCGATTGAGCCAAATACCTTGAATTCACCATCGCGTTCCCAGATAGGCAGTGGCATACCCCAGAAACGATTTCTGGATATTGACCATGGACGCGCATTTTCAATCCAAGAACGGAAGCGTTCACCAGCGGATGTCCAATTTACTTTGGCATTGTTGGCCAATAATTTATCCTTAATCTTTGGAACATCGATATACCAAGAATCTGTGGCGCGCTGGATTAATTTTTCCTTTGAACGGTCGCCAAAAGGATAACTGTGCTTGTACTGTTCTTTTTTAACCAGTTTGCCGTTCTGTTTTAACCAATCCATGATTTTTGGTGTGGCAGCAAAGATATTTTCACCTGCAAAATCAACAACTGTTTCATCAAAGTTTCCATATGTATCAACATTTAACAATACAGGGAATTTTGGATCGATGTTTTTTGCCGCCCAGAAGTCTTCGGCACCGTATGCTGGTGCGATATGAACGATACCTGTACCGTCACCGTCCGATACATAGTCCGCTGGGATTATCTGGAACAGTAAATCAGACTGGCCTGCGTAATATGGAAACAAAGGCGCATAATGTAACCCCGCCAATTCAGAACCCTTTACACGACCAATTTCTGTGGCGTTGGCGAACTGCTTTTCATATGCTTTCAGACGGCTGGCCGCGATTATATATACCGCGCCATCAGAATCCTGCATACGCAGATATTCCATGTTCGGATTAACCGCCAATGCGCTGTTCGCTGGTAATGTCCAAGGTGTTGTTGTCCAAGCAATCGCACGATCGCCATTTTCCAATTCAAACCAAACAGTTACGGCATCATCAACAATTTCACGATAATCCTGAGATGCTTCGGAATTTGATACAACAGTACCATTTACCCAGTCATATGGATTTACACTGTAATCTTTGTATAACAAGCCCTTTTCATACAGGCTTTTCAATGTCCACAACATAGATTCCATATAGTTGCGGTTCATTGTTTTATAGCCGTATTCATCACCGATTTTTACCCAGCGCCCCATACGCTCGATAAAAACACCCCATTCGTTGGTGTATGTCATAACATCAGTGCGACACATATCGCAGAATGCAACGATGCCATCATTGGCAACAATATCCTTGGCGCTGCGACCCTGCTTTATTTCAACGGAATTTTCCGCAGGCAACCCATGGCAATCCCAGCCAAGTTCACGCACAACATGACGGCCAGACATTGTCTGGAATCGCGCAACCATATCTTTGACCACTGATACGCCCAAGTGCCCCCAGTGTGGCAGACCATTGGCAAACGGAGGACCATCATAAAAACTAAATGGTGCACCAGACTCGGTTTTATCCAAAGTATTTTGAAATGTGTTATTTTCACGCCAGTATTTTAATACTTCCTGTTCCAAAGCAGAAAAATCTGCACGTGGGTCTGTTTTTGGGTATGCCATATTAAACACTCCGTTTTTGTATTAAAAAAGGCGCCCATGCGCCCCAGCCACCGCCAAAGCGCGTGTAGCCTTTATTTAATAATAATTATTGCTTGTTTTTTCATCAAAACAAAGATTACAATCAAAACCCCAAAAAATCAAGTTTTTAAGACATAAATATTTTATATGTATTTTTTGTACAAATACTTGACAAATCGTTTTTATGTATTATATTACATAGTGTGAGTAAGATAACCCTATAACTAAAGGAATTAAGAAAATGGAAGAAATAACAAAGATTAAATGGAAAAACGGCGCGGAAAAAGTTTTGTATACTAGTGGTGCCGTTATTGTGGCTGTGACAACATTTGCAATTGCACCGGCAGTTGGTTGCACAGTATCCGTCGCGGACTTAATTAAAAAAGGTCATTTCCCAAAAAAACCTGACCAGGAATATCGTACCAACAACCCTTGTTGGCGCGAGGATTATGCCTCAGAAAAACGTTCTGCACGAAAACGTAATTGGAAGATTATCCAAGACGATTTTCACGCCGCATATAGTTTACCTGGTGTGATATTTAATGAGATGACAGACAGTGCGCAGAAAAATGGTAAAGCACGCATCAAAGCCTATGAAGATATGGTAAAGGCAGCTAAAGACGAAATCGCGCGCCAGGAAGAAATCGAGAGACAAAAAATACGCGATGCTGAATTCAAAGCAGCATTCAAAGCAGCACGCGAAGATATAATCAACGCCAATCCAAAAATAAAAGACAAATTCATCAAAGCAGGATTAGGCGATTTGTTGGAATTGATAAAAGTTGTAGAAATTAAAAAATATCAGACTTTGTCTATAGAAGATACAACGTTTATAACAACAACTGTCGGCAATTATCATATAACCGAAGATGGCGCAATCTATAAAAAGACTCAAACACAGGCCGGGCCTCTTTGTAAAAGGATTGGCTCGATTCCTGTTGAGCTGATGATATATGTTCAGGCAGCTATCGAGATTGCAGTAGATGCACAATATGCCGAACAAGAAGCAGCGCGTATCAAACAGCTTGCAAACGAAATATCAGCCGAATTACAAAAAGCAAAAACAAAATAAGTAAATAAAACAAACCGCCCATTGGGCGGTTGTTTTATTTGCTGCGTTCCGAAAACTCTTTTGCTATTTTCATTTGCGTTTTCGTTGGCTTGATCAGTTTCTTGACCTTGCCAAATGTTTCAGGGCCAGAACTCATACCATATTTTTCTTCTAGTGCTATAACCTCTTGCTGAACAGCGCCATCAAAAACATAATCACCAGAAGATATACGCTTTTCCGCTTTTCTTAATGATTGCTTAACGCGTTGTTTTGACATTTTGGTACGCGCACGGGTTTCATCCGGCTTGATTCCAAATGTTTCGGAAATATCACGACGAAGTTTGCCATCCAATGTCACATTGTACAACAGTCCCATATACTGCATAACCTGTTTGGATTGCTTGAACTTGTTGTTGTACTTTTTTATTGTTTCATACATCATTCGAACAATATCTGGATTACAATAACTGGTTGTGGCGCGAACACTGTAATTATACAATTCGCCAATGAAATTCGATATGTCTTTATTTTGTTCCGCAAGGGATTCTATATGTTTTTTGACAATAAGGGCGTTTTCATAACGCTGGGTCGCATAAGCACCATACTTTATTGCCAGTTCATGATCAGACATAGCGTCTATGGACATCTGTTCGAACTTTGATAAAAAGATATCCATATTACCAGTTAATTTATAATACTTGTATTTGGCCGCATCGCGCAAGAATTCATCGGCGGTACGCCCAATCAAAGCATCAACACTAATACCATCATCCATTGTCGGCCTTAAACGGTCAAGCGCCAACGGCTTAAAATCCTGAGATAATAAATCATCGGTTAATACATAGTTATTCTTTTCACACAAACTGCGAAAACGACGTTTTAAATAAGTAGGTAGTTTGTCAAAAGAAGCCTGAAACTTCTTTCTGTCCACACCGCGCGCAAAATCATGTACTGCGGCCTTTAAAGGATACTTTTCGCCATTGACCATCGCCCTTATACCCTCTGGCGTATAGTATTCGACCATATTAATCAGGTTACGATAACTTTCATAATCGACCATTTTTTCATTATAGACTTTCAATTTGGCAAAATGTTCATGAATCAGCTTGTCTATTTTTTCTTCTTCTTTTGGATTGCCAATCTGGGTATAAATAACATGTAAAGCATCATTGACCGACATATCCTTGGAAAACTTTATTTTGGTCACATTTTTGGATACATATTCCGAAACATGTTTCAGTACATTTCTTTGATTAAAAGGATCGAGTTCAACACCTTTATCTTTGTCTGGATGATATCCCCGACCATAAACACCAGAATAAACTATGACACCAATTGTTTCCACCGACGGTCTGTCAGCCTTATGATAAAGATATTGTGATTTGTCAAAATAATATTTTATTTCCTTGGACATTATAATCCCCCATACATTATATCCCTTGTATTTTATCATATTTTTTACCATAAAAAAATAAAAAACGCCCAAATGGGCGTTTTAATTATGGTGCCGGTGACAGGACTTGAACCTGCGACCCCCTCATTACGAAGGATAGCACTATGTGTAATCTACAACAATCTGCAACAAAAATCAAGCGGATTACCGCGGTTTTTGTTGTTTTTTTATGATTGTAGCTAATTGTAATTCGCTGCAGTTTATGCAGCGTTTTGTCCCTATAGTGTCCCTGGCCAGATTGCGCTGGATTGCTTGCTGGTGGATGTTTATGGCTGCTTTATTCATGTGTTTTTGGTCAGTTTCCGTCAGGGGACAATTTATTTTATAAAATCCTAAAACGGATGCTTGAAATTGTTTTGATGATAGGATATACTGCCCGATGTTGCCGGTGTAGCTCAGCTGGTAGAGCAGTGCATTCGTAATGCAAAGGTCGTAAGTTCAAGTCTTATCACCGGCACCATCATATCATTTGTATTGATTTTTTTTGCCATTTGTGGTATAATTCTCTCAAAGAGAGAAACGGTAAATATAACCCCAGGTCAGCGAAAATGTGTGATGTGTTTAAGGTTGCAAAAAAGATTTGTGAAAGCCAGAAATGGCAAGTAACGAATTTGCGTTTGCAAAAAATTCTTTATATTGCACAGGTTTTGTCTTTGGGACTTCGAAATGGCAAACATCTATTCAATGCGGAGATTCAGGCCTGGAAATATGGACCTGTTGTTCCAGAAGTTTATCAAAGATTTAAGTTTTTTGGTTCTGACTATATTCCTGAGATAGCGTTTGGTGAAAATTTAACATCTTGCAGCGAAGATGAGTGTGCTTTCATAGATGCTGTTGCCAATATGACAAAAAACATTAAAGATTGGGAGCTTGTTGGGCTTACTCATAGAGATGGTTCTGCGTGGAAAAAAGTATATTCTAACAACAGAAACAGCTGTGTTATATCTGAAGAAGATATGAAGAAAGAGTTTGAAGACCTTTGGAGTAAATAGATGGGTATCAAAAATTATTCTGAAGAATTAGGGTCTTTGTTAGATAAAGGTTTAAAGGGGATTCGTAAAGACCCAAAAGATTATCAGCAGAAATTTTCTAAAGAAGAATTTGATTCGTACAAGCGTGGACTTGAATATCGCATCCAAGACGAAAACAGAAAAATAAGAAATAAAATATCATGGGTTTTGGTTGTTTTATCCATAGTGTGGCTGGTATTTACAGGTATTGTTTTTGTTTTAATTGGTGCAGGTTGTCTTGAGTTCCCTGTTGCTGGTCAAGTGAGTTTTATTTTAGGGTCTCTTGCAGAAGTGTTCGCACTTTGGAAAATATCGTTGCAGTATTTTTATAAAAATTAAAACGATTGTTAATTTTTTAGCAGATAGCATGCTGTGTAGGCAAATATAGTCAGACCATTTTAATAGTCGTCATTGAAACAATCTCTGTGCGTTAGCATGGGGATTGTTTGTTGTTCTTTATAATTTGATACCCCTAGGTCCCCCATCAAAAATTTTAGGGTGGTGCATAGTATGGTTATCAAAATTTTACATTTGCATATTTTCCTGATATAATTAGATATGAATCCGATGGGAATTGGATTCGGGGCTTTCAAACCCCATAACATGCGGTGCGTTTGCATCGTGATTCCATTATGGTGCATCGCACCGTTATTGCCTGACCTTATTGGCCGGGTGTCTGTTGTTATATAATAGGATTTATCCGAAAGCAACAGGGTCATTCATGTTATGATTTTGAAAGCACCCGACCGCCATAATTCCCATGGCGGTTGTTTTTATATAAATGGAGCAAAAATGAATAAGATTATACACAATATGCTTTTTGTGTGTTTGTTAATTGGTTCGTTATGTACACCCGCTATCTCACTGGAGCGTAGGGTTGTGTATGAAGACGGCAGATGGGCAGAAATCCCAATGAATGAAAAACGTGGTGTTGTAATAACAGACAATCCTGATGATGGCATGCCTTATACTGGCGGTATCGTAAGTCCGGGTCGAAAGCTGTATGCAGACCTGCCAGACGACAGAACGCACAAATATTTAAAAGTAAAGTATAGCCCAGTAAAACCGATAGCAATAGAAAACACGCACGAGAATAAGATGCAAAAAGCAATGCTTTTGTTTGTAAATAATGTTGATGGTGTTAAGGATATGGATTGGGCTGGATATAAAACGCTTGGCTCAAAACAAAAAGAGTCTATGGCGCAAGGGATAGTTCGTTCTTCCATAAATGTCCCGGGTAAAATTGTTTCAGACATTGCTTCACCCATACTATCAGAAGAAGCGGAACAAAAACTTCGTGAAACAACCCATGTTTCGTATACGGATATAACGGAAAAAGACACAAAACTATCGGCGATAATTTTAGGTCGCATACTAGGTGGAATGTTATTGTTTTTTATACCTGCATCTATTGCACGTAAACACGATAGAGAAACCGGTAAGCATATTGTTATATGCGGCGGCATAGTTAGTGTTTTGGTTGCAATATTTGACGCACCTGTATTTTCTATGATTTATATAGCGTTGTTTGTTTTTTGTATGATTCTGGCATCTAAAACAAGGTAGTGAATGATGAAAAAAGAACATATTCCAGAGAACGCAATTGATAGATTTTTTTATAAAATTGGCCGTGGTTTTAAGAACGCCGGGACAACAGTTAAAGAATCCCAGGTTGTTGGTAAAGTAATAAAAATATTGTTTCGAAGTGGAGTGTGGTCCATTGTAGCTTGGCTAGCTTTATGCTGGATTTATATGTTAATAGAAGAGTGGTAACTAAAATGTTTATACTGTAAATAAGGAGGAATAATATGGGGTTGATAAATATGGCTAGGGGGATTGTGAATACAGCGAAACGAGAACGTTGGCTGTATAATAAGGCTAAAGAAGTATCAAAAATGTACATTGTTATACCTAATGGGATAGAATATGTCGTTATTGTTGCTGGTGGTGAAGTGGGAAGGTTCACAACAGAAAAAGAAGCATTAAACTATGTAGTAAAAGAAAGTTATAGAATTGCAGAAGAATTATACCGGACAGAACCACGTCAGAGCAAACCTAAGTATATTTGATTAAAACTATCCACAAAAAACGGACAAAAACACAATTCCCATTTTCCCGTACCTTAATAGGGTGGGAAAATGGGATTTTTCTTGCTATTAAATATCAATTAAAGATTTTGTGTCTTCAGCTTGTTTTTGTTTGGCGAGCTTTGCGCGTGCGGATACATCCTTTATTCCAGCTGCCTGGAATTTTCGATAAAGTGCAGATTTGGACATACCTGTTTCTTTTGAGATTTCCGACACGTCCATCCCTTTGTTATCGACAAAATCCAACAAGTCGTCCAATTCGGACTGCTCGTCTGTTTTTGCGACTGTCCAATAAAGTATATTATCTGTGCCACACAATTTGATTGCAAATTTTGCAACCGCATCGCCAGCAACGCTGCGGCTTTTTGTGTATTCTACAACAACCGCTGCGCCATCTTGTTGGTTATATCCAGCAGGCCTTTTTAGCAGTATGGACGAATCCATCAGCGTTTCAATCGCTGACGAACCACGTCCGCCCTTTTCTGTATCCTTGCCCGTATGGTGTATCCACAAGACAGAACGATTTTGTATGCGCTGGCTGACAGACCATCGGTTAAATGCCTGCCAGCTGGATGCTGCATTTTCATCCTGGCAACCGTACAGGGTAAACACATTATCAAGAATGATAAGGTCAACACCGCCAATGCTGTTGATAGCGTTTTCTATGATACGCCAGTGCGCTGGCTTTGACATATCTGGCATAGATGAACGACCCTGAAAATCGCATCCGAATATTTTTAGATTTTCACGATTAACAGTTGCGCCATCTTTTTCCATGCCGTCAATCAGCTTAGAAAAACGTTCTTGCAGCATCTTGCCGTTCATTTCGCCATCTATATAAAGGACTTTGTATTGTTGTTCCGTTTTGAAACCCAGAAAGTCAATAGATGATGCGATTGAAATAGCCATTGTCATCGCCAAGAACGATTTCCCGACACCGCGTGGTGCGGAAATCATACAAACACCCTTTTGTGGAATAAATGGATACAGCAGCCATTTGATTTCTGGTAAATCCATGTCCAATAAATCGCCAACAGAAAAGATGTTCGGTTTTTGAACGGTGTTGTCCATATCATCATCGCCTGTGATGTTGTCCAGATAATCACTTTCGTATTGTGGGTCAAATTCTTGCATTTAACCCTCCTTTGCTTGCAGGGTTTGTATCAACCCACCGAAAGAAATTATCAACGTTTATTAGTATCTTTGCACCGACACGACGGATTGCATCAAATTGATTTAATCCGTTATAGTCCGCATAAAACACCAAATCACGCAACGAGCCCTGCGTAAATGCAGGATAAGATTCAGCAAATTGCCGAATTGTTTTAAAGTTGGGCACAATTTCTGCCATATTTTTCTCCTTATTTTGATATTGTTCGAATCCGGATTCATGGCAAATATATATGCAAAAATACCGCCTATCAAGGCGGTTGCCCATAACGCTAGCGTGATGGCTTTATGGCTTGTGCTTTGCAGCCTGGGCAAACATGTTTGCGTCATCGTTTCTAGTAAAACTAGAATCTTTGTAAGGGAAATCCCTGTTGGGGGATGTTTTTTTAAATTTGTTTTTTATGATGATTAGTTTTTCATCATCGGATTTGGCGGGGTTTGCATTGTTTGTTTCTCGTGTTATTTTTAGCACTGTTTTTTTTATTTCAGCTTTCTTGGCGTTTGTCTTGCTTGCGCCTTTATAACGACCTTTTCTTTCGCCCCACAATCTTTTATAGTCATGTGCGTTTTTTAAGCATGTTTGAATATCACTTTTAACGGTATTGATGTCGTCATTTTCTATTGCTTGATTTATCAGGATGAAAGCACCAATAACGAATAACCATACAATCCATTGTTTGTTATGGGTCTGAATTTTTACATCTGATTTAAAGTCAAGAATGCAAAAATGCTTGATGATGCATTTAATTGTTTTATGGTCTAAATCGCCATGTTGTTTTATCCAATCCAGTGCGTTAGTAATTCTGTCGGCATCTAGATAGTTTTCACGATAGTGTGCCAAATCTTGTGCGTATTCCAATAAAATATCAGCTAGTATTGGATAGTTGGACTGTGTGAATTTTTGCATTGGATGCAAGTGTGGAAAAATATCGGCAAAAGGTAATTGTTGTGTCATTTTGATTCTCCGAAAACTTTATCGTTCATGCGTTCAATAACACCACCCTTGTGGCTGTCTGATATATGAGCATATCGTTGTACCATCTGCAATGTTTTGTGTCCCAGAACGTCCGCAATTTCGCCCAGGGATGCACCGTTCATAATTAAATAGCTGGCACACGTATGTCGCAGGTCGTGAAATCTAAAATCTATCAGATTTGCATCACGAACCGCTTTGTTCCAGCTGTATCTGATATTAAATGGTCCAGAGTTTGTTTCGTTTGGAAATACCCAGATGTTAGATAATCTCTTTGCCCACAGTTGGCGCATCAGGTCTAATGCCAGACCACGCAACGCAATACCACGTCTGTCGCCATTTTTGGTGTCTTGCAGCGTTGCCCAGCCACGATGTAAGTCAACATCTGCCCATTTTAGGTTTAATATCTCGCCACGTCTTGCCCCTGTTGAAATCGCCAATATAACCGCTGGGTATAAAAATGGGTTTGGTGCTTTTTGTATCTCGGTCAATAATCTGTTGCGTTCGTCATCCGACAAGAATCTGACGCGTCCCTTTGGCTCGTTACGTCGTGATACTTTAAAGGCTGGATTTTCGCGCATCCACCCCAACTCTTTAACTGCAAAAGTTAATGCAGAACTTAATACCGCCAAATATCTGTTTAATGTGCTGGCGGACTTTGGTTGTCCATTGTGTGTTGTTATAGATTCTATCGTTTTTAGTGTGTTATAGATACGGTCTGGCGTTATCATATTCAAACTGCATGCGCCCATTTGTTCGTTCCATACATCCAGCTGTCCAGATGTTGTGATTGATAGTGGATTATGTCTTTCTTTGTAAATGCTTATTATTTCGCCCAGTGTGCGTTTTTGTGATTGAATGCTGGGCATATACTGCCCTTCTTTGATTTCGACTTCTATCTTCTGTGCCCAGGCCTTGGCAAGTGTCTTATTTGGGAATGTCGCTGTTCTGGGCTCAGCACCCTTTACACGCACACGTGCACGATAAACAAAACCATCTCCACTCTTGCGCTTTTCTATTGTTGCCATCTTGGATAATCCTTTTGTATTTGGTTAATATATAGGATGTTTTTTGGTGATTTCAACATATACAATGAGATGACTAACCACCAAAAAATCCCGATAATATGCTAGTTTTGATAGGTTGATTTATATACAGGGACAAACAAGGGACAATTACACTGCAAAACACATAAATTTTAGTCGGTTTTTAAGTGTGTGCAGCAACATCAGATTGTGTTGTACATATATGCAAATTGTTGCATTTTTTTGTAAAAAATGTCCCCGCATTGTCCCTTTGGTTAATAAAAACAACTTAAAATCCAACGATAATCAATAGGTTAGGAAATTTGCCGACTGACTTTACGAATGAGATGCTCTACCAGCTGAGCTACACCGGCGGGCTGGTTGTGACTGTAGAATATATTTATGAAAAATTCCAGTTGTTTTTTATTTAATCGGGCGCGCAATATACGCATCAACCAAAACAGGTACACGCGTTGGATTGTTTGGGTCATAATATACGCCATTTGAATCACATGACAATCTTACTTCTCCATATCCAATACCAGAACCGTTTGGTGCGCGAGTATCGTTTTTATGTAACAGACGCGTTGAATCAACAATTCTTAAATCAATGCTGTTGTCTGTGCGATTTAAAACCTTGTCCACAATCATCATATGACCATTTCCGTCATTATAGACAATCACCAATATATCTTCAGGTGTAGCAGACAACACATCACGATGAATTTTCCAATATCTTAAATCAGAACTATAAAATGCCGAAAAGTCACGGCAGTAAAAACGATTGATTTTTAATAAATCTGTATGACGAAGGTAATTTTTTACCTCGGCCAAGGCACGCAGATATCCATTTGTGCCGATATACCATGCGACAAAACCACTGCAATCAAACTGAAAAAAGTCACGATTGTTGTCGCGCGTTATGATATTGGCGTGATTGTATTCAGACAATATATCGCCAGAACCTATCTTGTTTATGATTTCATCGTACTTCAATTTGTTGCCTTTATTTTGCGCAGAACTACCATAATTCCAGCCGGTGTCATACCAGATATACGCGACAAGGCCGCAATATTTTCTGGTCTGGCCCGAGTCAATTTTTCAATCAGTTCGTTTGTCAGACCTGGCAATCCCTTGTAATCAAAATTCATTGGAATTTTCAAATCCGCATCGCGTTTATATGCCGCAATTTCGCGTTCGTTGCGCGCAATATAACCCGCATAAAACTTATCATTTTCTTGGAAAATTGGACGCTTTAGTTCATATATTTTTTCGTATCTTTCGCTGTCAATCAGACCAAGTGCAACACCAATCTTACCAAGGCGCGCAATCGCGTTATCTGAACGCAGATTCAAGCGATATTCCGCACGTGATGTAAACATACGATACGGTTCATCCACACCAAGTGTTGTGATATCATCAATCAGTACACCAATCATTGAATTTGTTCTGTCCAGATTTAATGTCGGCACCCCCAGTACAAAGGCCGCCGCATTTGCGCCCGCAACCAGCCCTTGGGCGGCGGCTTCTTCGTATCCGCTGGTGCCGTTTATCTGGCCCGCAAAGAACATATGCGAAATATCCTTGCTTTGTAATTTATCATTTAACGCACGCGCATCAATCGCATCATATTCAATCGCATAGCCATATCGCGCAATACGCGCATTTTCAAGACCTGGGATTGTGCGTATCCAAATATCCTGAACATCGGAACCAAAACTGGTGGAAATGCCGTTCGGATAGATTATATCGCTGTCATAACCTTCGGGTTCAAGAAAGACATGATGCGATGTGTGTTCTGGAAATCGCATAACTTTATCTTCCAGACTAGGGCAATAACGCGGGCCTGTGCCCTGAATATCGCCGTTATACATTGGGGCGTTTTTAATATTTTCGCGAATTACATTATGCGTGGTTTCGTTTGTATGTGTGATATAGCACGCACAGTGATAGTTATTGTTTTCATCACCCAAATCAAACCAATCATGTGGAGTGTCTGGTTCTTGAACCTCGCACACAGACCAATCAATAGAATCACGATAAATACGCGCAGGCGTTCCTGTTTTAAGACGCAATATGCCAAATCCCGCCGCACGCAAAATATCAGATATGTTTCTATCAGCTGCCTGATATGTGCCGTCATCTAACAGACGACCCGATGAAATCTTTTCACTTCCGCGGGTCACAACGCCATGTAAAAATGTGCCCGTTGTTAAAACAATCGCGCCCGCAAGATATTTGTCGTTTACAGTTTTGTTTTCAATATCCAGTACGGTCACAGGTTCATAAACTATATCAAGATTTTTATATTCAGACAGAATATCAAGTATCGCTGTGTGATAAAGGTCGCGATCAATCTGGGCACGCAAAGCCTGAGTTGCCGCACCATGTGTAGCATTTAATGTGCGCCAATGAATACCTGCCCTGTCCGCGGCACGCCCCATAACACCACCCAACGCAGACATTTCCGCAACCATCTGGGATTTACCAGGACCACCGATGCTGGGGTTACAAGACAAAGCACCCAAATCACTTTCGCTTTGTGTCAACAACAATGTTTTCGCACCACGACGCGCAGCAGCTGCGGATGCCTCGACACCCGCATGACCACCACCAATAACAATCACATCATAATTTTTCATTGCGCCTAGAATCGACCCATACCACCGTTTACATGTAAAACTTGACCGTTGATATAAGATGCTTCATCAGATGCCAAGAACACACATGCGTTCGCGATATCTTCTGGTTCGCCAAAACGGCCAGCTGGAATCTGGGCCAGATATGTTTTCTTTAATTCTTCTGGCAAAACATCTGTCATTGGGGTTTTAATAAAGCCCGGTGCAACACAGTTTGCTGTGATGCCACGAGATGCAACCTCGGCTGCGATGGACTTGGTCATTGCAATCATACCACCCTTGGATGCGGCATAGTTTGCCTGCCCCGCACCACCAATCGCACCAATAATTGACGACATATTGATAATGCGACCAAAACGGTTCTTCATCATCGGCATAATTGCCGCACGACACATTTTGAAACAAGAACGAAGATTTGTATTGATAACTTCTTCGAATTGTTCATCGGTCATACGCATCAACAATGTATCGCGAGTAATACCCGCGTTATTAACCAAGATATCAATACGACCCGCTTTTTCGATTGTTTCCATAACCAATTCAACCGCTGCACCCTCGCCCGCCAAATCACATGGAATCTTGATGTATTCTTCGCCAAATTCTGCATCCATTTTCGCAACATTGCGACCAGAAACAACAACAGTTGCACCGGCTTCTTTCATTTTTTTCGCAATTGCGCCACCGATACCACCGGTTGCGCCTGTGATTAATGCAACTTTACCTGATAAATCAAACATAATTATATCTCCAATTTCTTTGCTGTTATTTTATCTGTAATTCTGGAACACAGACCCGTCAGAACATTACCTGGTCCAACTTCTATTTGTTCGCCAATACCAAGTTCTGCCATATTCAAAACACTTTCGCGCCAGCGCACACCATGTGTCATTTGATACACAAGCGCTTCTTTGATTTCTGAAACATCTGTCATAGGCGCACAGGTTTTATTTGAAATAATTGGTACGATTGGACTTTTCAAATCAACCGTTTCCAATGCTGCGCGCATCGCTTCGGCCGCAGGGGCCTGGATACGACAATGAACCGGAACAGACAATGCCAATGGCATAGCGCGTTTCGCACCCGCTTCCTTGGCCAGTGCCATTGTTGCCTCGACCACATCCTTGGCACCTGAAATCACAACCTGACCCGCACTGTTATCATTTGCGACATCACAATCTGTTTTCGCACAAATATCACGAACCACATCAATATCCAGCCCCAAAATAACAGCGGTTAAACCAGCGCCAACTGGGACAGCGGACTGCATAGCATTACCACGAACACGCAACAGTTTTGCTGTATCACCAACAGATAACGCACCCGCCGCACACAGCGCTGTATATTCGCCCAATGAATGACCCGCAACATATTCTGGTAATTCCGCCCCCGATGCACGCAACATCGCAATAGAAGTCGCCATAATCGCAGGTTGAACATTTGCGGTCAGTGTCAAAGTATCGGCCGGACCATTAAAGATTATATCCGACAGTTTTTCGCCAAGTGCCGCATCCACTTCGTCAAATACCGCGCGGGCAGCAGCGTTTGTTTCATATAACTCTTTACCCATACCAACGGATTGTGCGCCTTGGCCTGGGAAAACAAAAATTGATGACATATTGTGCCTTTTGTTAAATTCTATGTGCTAATTATACTTTGCGTATTGAAAATTCGCAACCGCAATAATTTTGGCGGTAAAAATCAGATTCTCGATTGATTTGTACCCGCAAATTTTCATCCCATTTAATTGGCATATATTCAATATTGTTGCACGCTGTTTTGGCAGCGGCGTCCACCTGGGACTGGTCCTTGTGACGGGACACGCCCAAGACCGAACCAATCGCATTATATCCATTATCGCGCGCAAAACGCACCGCACGACGAAAACGATATTCAAAACAAAGTGAACAACGCGCACCGCGTTCAGGTGCAGTTTCATATCCACGCACAGCCGCGCGCCACGCTTCGTGATCATATTCAAGAACGGCATATTTAGCACCAATGCTTTCACAGTATTTAATCTGTTCTGCCATACGCTTGGTATATTCTGTTTCTGGGAAAATATTTGGGTTATAAAACAAAACAATAAAATCTTGGACACCGTCTATTGCACCATCGGCCAATTGTTTTATTGCGCCCACAGAACATGGGGCGCAACAAGACAATAATACAAGACGAAGTTTTTCGTTAATCATTTATTTTGTTTTTTTCTTTGGTACACAGTTACATAATCTGATTGCAGAAAATGCGGCATTATAAGCTGCTTCAACCATTCGGACACTTTGTGTCACTACTACTGCTTGACGATTATCAGCAGTATTCGGATCGTGCCAAACTATCATACCACTACGGCGCAAGGCTGCAACGACATTACAACAGCAACAGTTCTGACAACCTGTACATTTTGGCATAACGCAGCGCCCGCAATAACAGTTTACATTGAACTTGTAAAAGCTCTGCTTAGCCAAGTTAGATGTCTTGATATGTATTGTCAGTTTTTTTGTCGCCATGCCTTAGGGCTCTCTATTTATGTTTTACCGCAGCATTCCCCAGCGCGATCTCAATCGCGCGTTCCGCTATTTCATAGGAATTCCTTAATGCGTTAATGTTTTGTGATATCGCGCTTATTTTAAGATTGTTTTTATCGGCACCACTGAATACCAATTGAGTCTGGGACTTTGGCGCAACCAGTTTATCCTGCATATATTCATAAACAACACAACCTTTGTCCTCAAAGCAGTTCGGGTGTGATTTTTCTGAATAAAACTCGCAGTTTTCACATTCAACTTCCAACTTCTGTAAATAACACATAGATGATGGATTTGCTTTGATAAAAACACTCACTTTTTTTTCTGCCATAACCAGTTCCCCTATTCCTTAATAAATTCTTTACCAACAACCGCATTATCATCAAGTTCGATAATATTGCCGTCATCCACACCAATACCCAGTTCGGATGCACCACACATCATACCATATGATTCAACACCTGCAACTGTTCTTTGTGTAATTGGCTTCTTCGCATTTGGCAAGACAGCCCCCACCGGCGCCAGAACACCCGTCATACCCGCACGAACATTTGGGGCCGCACATACGATTTGTACAGGCGCACCCGCCCCACAATCAACACTTAACACATGTAAGTCTTCGCGCGTTGGATGGTTTTTAACCGACACGATTTTTGCCACAACAGGCTTTGGCGAGTTATCCTCTTTTTTAGGTGTGTATTTTTCAACCAACTTTGCGATAGTTTCGTCATCAATTCTGTTAAACAGATTTTCCGGCACAACAAATTCGTCACCATCGGCCAGACGGCGTTCATATTCAGTTGGCCATGACAAATCATGTGTTGGTTTGAATATGTTCTGCATTTTTGTTGCAGCATCTGGGATAAATGGCTGCGATGTGCGCGCAAACAAATCAATCATCTGCATACATTCGTTCAGTACCGCGGCAGCTTTCTCAATTTCGCCATTTTTAACCAATGCCCATGGTTCCATCTTGGTCATATATTCATTACCGATGGCATACAAACCACGCAACGCCGCAATCGATGCACGGAATTCACACGCATCCAGCTCAGCCGTTAATTCAGCCAATTTATCATTGATTTGTTTTTCCAATTCGGAATCGTGCGCACCTGATTTTGGAACATTGTTACCAAAGTTCTTTGCAGTCAGTTTACATACGCGCGATACAAAGTTCCCCAACATACCGTTCAGGTCTTTGTTTACAATATCCGCGAAACGCGCAACTGTAAAGTCTGTATCGTCTGTTTCTGGGGCAGATGCGATTAAGGCATAACGCCAACAATCCGCAGGCGCATCATTAATTGCTTCGTTCAAGAAAATTCCGTTGCCAGTCGATTTAGAAATCTTTGCACCGTTAAAGTTCAAGAAATTAAAGCCCTTTAATATATCAACAGTTTTCCAATTATCGTTCATCGCCAATTCTTGGGCTGGAAAGAAGATAGAGTGGAAAGATACATTATCCTTGGCCATAAATTGGGCATATTTAACATCATCGCCACCATGCCACCAATCAGCCCAGCTTTCATTTGCCGCCTGAGAAATAGAAACATAACCCCATGGTGCATCAAACCAAACATAGAAAACCTTGTTTTCATAACCAAGTTTATTTACAGGAATCCCCCACTTCAAATCACGTGTAATTGGACTGTCGTGCAAGCCCTCTTCCAGCCACTTGTTTGCGATGGCCAATGCTGTTTTTGACCAGCCAACACGTGAATCAATCCATGCGCGCAATTTATCCTGCATCGCACTTGTACGAAAATACAAATGCTTGGTTTCGCGCATTTCAACAGGGGATGTTGAATCAACCGCACTGTGTGGGTTAATCAGCTGTTCTGGCTCAAGTGTTGCGCCGCACTTGCCACATTCGTTTCCGTATGCATGATCATAACCACACTTTGGACAGGTGCCAACAACATAGCGGTCCGCCAAAAACATATTTTCGTTAATTGAGTATGGCTGCATAGATGATTTTTCAACAATCATATTTTCCTGTTCCAGACGCAAGAACAATGACTGAATTAAATCTTGGTGCTTTTGCGTATGTGTACGACCATATACATCAAAGGACAAATTAAAGTCGCGAACGGACTGCTCGTGCGCACGACGATATTTATCAACATATTCTTCAATTGGCATATTTTCTTTTCTGGCGCCTACTTCGCTGGTTGTGCCATGTTCATCAGCCCCACATACATACAGAACATCACGACCCATGGCGCGACAAAAACGCGCATAAACATCACTTGGCAGCCAACAGCCAACCAAATGCCCGATATGTAAGTTGTTGTTCACATATGGAAGTGCAGATGTAATCAAATATTTTTTCGCCATTGTTTTGAACCCTTTTTAAAAATAAAAACGACACCAACGGGGTGTCGCGTGATTCCCGTTGAATTTGTTGTTAAGATTATTTGTACATTCGCATTTTTTAACTATCCTAAAAAATCTGGTGGGTGGTATTGGACTCGAACCAACGACCTTTACGATGTCAACGTAACGCTCTAACCAACTGAGCTAACCACCCAATGTGCAAGGAATTATAACAAACTTTTTTACAATTGCAAGCATATACCACTATTTATTTGGCCAAAAAACTTTCCAACCAATGGTTGTCAAACTTTAACTGTTTCACATCTTTGTTATTCAAAAGTTTTTGCTGTAATGGGATTGTTGTCTTGACCCCTTCGATAACAAATTCATCCAGCGCACGCGTTGCACGCAAAATGCACGCCGGTCTGTTTTGCGCATGAACAATCAATTTAGCAATCATAGAATCATAGGTTGGTGGAATTGTATAGCCAGTATAAACCGCGCTATCCACACGAACACCCATTCCGCCAGATGGCGCATACATTGTTATCTTGCCCGCATTAGGGATAAATGTTTCTGGATCTTCGGCATTGATACGAAATTCAATCGCGTGACCGTTTGGAATAACATTAGACTGATTATAACCCAATTTTTCACCC
Organism: Alphaproteobacteria bacterium; assembly: GCA_017630405.1. GTDB lineage: Bacteria > Pseudomonadota > Alphaproteobacteria > Rs-D84 > Rs-D84 > Enterousia. Next base: position 103,335 of record JAGBVH010000015.1, on the reverse strand, counting down.
GCCGCGATGCGTATCTGTTCACGAACCAAATCAACACCATATACCATTTCTGTGACAGGGTGTTCAACCTGAAGTCTGGTGTTCATTTCCAAGAAATAGAATTGACCATCTTCGAACATAAATTCAAATGTGCCCGCGTTTGTATAGCCCATTTTCTTGGCGGCATTTTTACAAACTTCTATCATATCATCGCGCTGTTTCTGGGTCAGGATAGCGGCCGGACATTCTTCCATAACTTTTTGATTGCGGCGTTGCAAGGAACAATCACGTTCGCCAAAAATGACAACATTTCCATGCTTGTCCCCAAGAACCTGAAATTCAATATGGCGTGGATGCAACAACAGCTTTTCCATATACAATGTGTCATCGCCAAACGCGGATCTGGATTCGTTTTTGGTCAGCTGAAAAGCCTCGGCCATTTCATCAGCATTCATCACAGGACGCATACCACGACCACCACCACCAGCGGCCGCCTTTAACATAACTGGATAGCCAATCTTGTCGGCGATTTCCAATGCGGATTCCAAAGTTTCAACCGCACCATCTGACCCAGGAACAACTGGCAAGCCACATTCAATAGCCGTCTTTTTGGCGTTAACCTTGTCCCCCATTTTGGTAATCATATCAGGACTTGGCCCAATCCAAATCATACCATGTGATTCAACCTTGCGCGCAAAGTCTGCGCGTTCTGATAAAAATCCATAACCAGGATGTATTGCATCAGCGTTTGCCAACAGCGCAGCCGTCAATATCGCCGATTCATTAAGATACGAATCCTTGGCCGCGGCCGGACCAATACATACAGATTCATCCGCCAGCTGCACATGCATTGCATCGCGATCCGCAGTAGAATAAACAGCAACTGTGCGTATGCCCATATCGCGACAGGCACGAATAATACGCAGCGCAATTTCACCACGGTTCGCAATTAAAACTTTTTTTATTTGTGACATAATTTATTCAATAACAATCAATGGTTGATCAAATTCAACAGCAGCACCGTCTGAAACCAAGATTTCTTTGACGATACCGTCTTTGTCCGATTTAATTGGGTTAAATGTTTTCATAGCCTCGACCAAGGCAACTGTATCACCAGCCTTGACCGATGCGCCAACGGCGACAAATGTTTTTGCCCCAGGCTCTGGCGCGAGATATACAACACCAACCATTGGAGATTTTACCGCGTGGCCGCAAATCGGTGCAGGCGCCACACATTTCACATCGCATGTATTTGTCGCAGGCGCAACAACCGGTGCCGACACAACAGCCTGTTTAGACAAATGAATATGTTTACGATATACGCCAAATAAAAACTGGCGTTCCAATTCCAATTCTGTAATCCCCATATCGTCCATAATTTTTGACATAGACTCTACGGTTGCACGAAATGACATCATAAATCCTTTGTATTAATTACACTCGTATCTTTAAATTTTACCACATTGAAATACTTTGTCAAGGCACAGGGTCATATCCGAACCCGCCACCAGGACGACATCTGGATATCCGTTTTATACCCAACCAAACACCTCGAAATATACCATATTTTTCAATTGCCTGACGGGTGTATTCACTGCAGGTTGGCGTAAAACGACAAGCCGCCCTGCCCCCGATTATGGGTGATATGGCATACTGATAGGCGCGCACCATAGCGCAGGCCAATCTTTGCGATAATTTGGAAATTCTAGGCATCTGGGGTTTGTTTTTTAAGAAAATGTAATGCTTTACGCATGGCTTCGCGCCCTTCTTCGCGCGTGGCTTCCATAATACCGCGACGAACAATAAACACATAGTCCCAATCGGGGCGCATCAATTTTTCGTTAAATCGTATCCAGTCACGCAACATGCGTTTAGCGCGATTTCTATCAACGGCGTGCTTAAAGGTCTTTTTAGTGACGGTTATACCATAGCGAGCATCGTCTGGAAACTTGGCCGATTTGGCACGTACCAGGAAATAAGAACTGTGCGCCACCGGATCGGTTGGCTGCATAATAAAATCTTCATGTCTTTTTATCGTATCTCGCATAGCGGCTATAATAGCACATTATTTTATAAAGCAAATAAATTTATTGCCCTGCCCTTGATTTTTGGAAAATCGTGATTTATAGTTCAAAAAAATCACAATTTTTGGGGGAAATATGTATAACTGGCTGATGAAATTCTTTTCTGCGGACATGGCGATTGACCTTGGGACTGCAAATACACTTATTTATGTAAAAGGACGCGGCATTGTATTGAATGAACCGTCAGTGGTTGCAGTGGCAGAAAACCGCCTTATGGGACGCAAGGAAATTCTGGCCGTTGGTACCGAAGCAAAACAGATGTTCGGTCGTACGCCTGGCGCAATATCTGCTGTTCGTCCATTGCGCGATGGTGTTATTGCAGACTTTGAAGTTGCCGAAGAAATGATTAAATACTTCATTCGCAAGGTTCATCACAAAAATCCATTGGCGGCCCCATTGATTATTATTTGTGTGCCATCTTGTGCAACACAGGTGGAACGCCGTGCTATCCAAGAAGCTGCTGATGCTGCTGGTGCGCGCAAGGTGTTTATTGTTGAAGAATCTACTGCGGCTGCGATTGGTGCGGGCTTGCCGGTTGAAAAACCCGTTGGTTCAATGGTATTGGATATTGGTGGTGGCACGACCGAGGTTGCAGTTATGTCATTAGGTGGCATTGTTTATTCAAATGCTGTGCGTACTGCTGGCGACCAAATGGATGTTGATATTATTGATTTTGTTAAAAAGAACAAGAATTTGTTAATTGGTGAAAATACAGCCGAAGAAATTAAAAAGCGTATTGGCACCGCGATTATACCAAAAGACAAGGCTAATGAATTAACAATGAAGATAAAGGGGCGTGATTTATTATCTGGCACACCACGTGAAACTGTTTTTACAGAATCACAAATTGCCCAAGCCTTGGCGCAAACAGTTTCCAAGATTGTTGAATCTGTGAAAAATGCGCTGGCATTGACACCACCAGAATTGTCTGCAGATATTGCTGATTTGGGGATTGCGATGACCGGTGGCGGGTCAATGTTGCGTGGTTTGGATATTGCAATTCGTGCTGCAACAGGGTTGCCGGCGTTCTTGGTGGATAATCCTTTGGCATGTGTTGCATGTGGCAGCGGTAAAATGTTATCCAATCTGGACAAGAACAAACACGTTCTACAAACTATGTATTAAAAAAATCCCCGTTTTGGGGATTTTTATTTTGATATAAAAGCCGGTATTTACCGGCTTTTTTGTTATATTTTTAATTTGCTTTTCATTTCAACCAATACAGGTGTTTCAATACCCAAATCACGCGCACGATTTATCAGACCGTTCAGGGCAAATATACCCTCGACTGTGCCGGCTGGTGGTTCCCCACGCGCAATCGCCATACCGCCTGCAAAATTACGGCTGGTTTCACTGGTTGCCGACAGGAATAAATCCCCTATACCGCATAGTCCCAAGAAAGTGCGAGTCTTGGCACCCATCGCAAGACCAAGGTCCACCACTTCGTTCCAAGCGCGTGTAAATAACAAAGCGCGTTCATTTTCGCCAGCGCTTGCAACCATGTTATAACCACAAATCAACGCAACCGCGTTTTTACCAACGCCACAAATTTCGGTGCCAATAATATCGTCACTGTCAACCAAATACAAAGAACTTAATGCCGAATGTCCTGCGTCCAATGTCGCAACTGTTCCTGACAAAGTCGAACCAGTTGGAACGCCACGCGCAACCTCGGCAGCGAACTGTGGACCAGATAACGCGCCACAATCACGACATTCTGGAATTTCTGTTTTCAATATTTCTGACATAAATTGACCGGTTGCACTTTCTGCACCTTTAGTACAAATAATAATAGGCTGGCCATTATAATGCACACGCGCACCACGCATTGTTTCACGAAAAAATGCCGCTGGTGTCACAATCAACCATGCATCTGTTTCTTTTAATTCCGACATATCAGATGTGACATGAATAGTGTGTGGCAATTCAACATCTTCAAACTGTTTATAAAGTCCATCATAAGACCACAAAACAACTTCATTTTCACTGCGTGCAGCAGCGATTGCCAGCGCTGTACCCCATGCGCCAGCCCCAATAACACCTACTTTCATTTTAGTTTCCTTATTTTTCTTTCAATTTCGGGGACAACTGTCAATCCATCATCAGACAAATCAATCGCACGCATATACGCATCACGAGCATGTTCTTTATCGCCCTTTGCCGCGTATATGTCCCCCAAGTGCATAAACAAAGACGAACAGTTTCTGGATGCGCTGCCAACGCGTTCAAATATTTCTAGCGCAGCATCAATACCTTCGCGTTTCCAAACAACCATTCCAACCGTATCCCACGCCAAAACATCCGCAGGATTTTGTTTTACCAATGACATCGCATAGTTATATGCATTTTCAATTTCGCGGTCTTGTTCCGCCCAGATTTTCGCCTGAAGCGATAAAATCTCGGCATCCATACCAAGTACGCTTGAAGCCACATGAATATCACTTTGCGCAGCATCTATATCACCAAAAACAAAGTGAATTTGCGCCCTGCTCTTGATAAAAAACGCACGACCCATACCATCAATATTTTCGTTGTCAAGCGCACGTCCCACAACACGCAACGCTGCACGCTTGTCACCAACCTTGATATAATAACCAATCAGTTTGTTAACCGCTGGCACAAACAAAGGATGTTCACGAACTGTCTTTTCCAAAGCACGCACATCCCCTGCCCCTTCCGCCATGCGCATTGTGGCAAACGGATGATACGGGCTGGTCACATCAATCTTGTCAAAATGCGACTTGTAATCACCTGTGTTAGTATAAAAATACTGGCCCAGATAATAGTTAACTGATTGAGTGTTTTTCGCAAAATCTGGCGCAATAATTTCTACAAAACGCAATAGCAATACTGCCAAATCTGAATACATCATAATCTGGGTGTGCGATATGTTCTGTACAATACTAAACGCCAAAGCATTTGTATAGCCACTGTATTCAGACCAATCTGGAATTTCTGGATAATCCAACATAAACATTCCGCCAGGACGCGCAGTAAAATCAGCACGCAAAATATCCATATCCTGTGTCATACCATTGTGCTGATAAAACGACATGATATACAGATAATCATTTATATTCATAAAATCTGGTGTGACCTTGGCAAATTCTTCAGCAGCCTTGTCGATTTTTCCCAGTTCGGCATAAACCTGACCACGAACAAAAGCCTTCCATGAATCATTGGTAGACAGACCATCAATAAATTTTAAAGTGTTCGTTTGCCAATCATTAGCAATCGCTGGCCATATGCGCAAAGGCGCACCAAGTGCCGAACTGTCGTTTTTATGACGATTATGTAATTCCTTCCAATTATTTTGCTTAATCAGATACGCGTCATAGATTAAATGCTCAGGCATCTTTTTTTCGTTCTTTAAAATACCCGCATCAGACGGCATACGACCACTTAAAAAATCTGCGATTAATTTAGTATTTTGTACAACCGCATAATCAACATCTTCTAGTTGCGCAGTATATTTAGATGCAGTATCAAAATCATTGATAAATACCGCGTGCTGGGCCGCCAAAAAAGCACCATATTTAGTTGTTTCAAACTCGGCCTGCGGTATAACCATATTAGCATTACGAACACCCGGCCATAACAGCCCAGACAATCCCGCAATTACCACAACGCCACCAATCAAAAATAAATTGTCGATTTTTTTCATAACTATGCTAGAATACCGCTTATGAACAATAAAGTCAAATTTGAACAGTATGCTGATATGTTGCGCGATTGGTCAACGCGTATGAATCTGGTCGCGCCCAGCACACTTAACGATATAGAAAATCGACATTTTGCAGACTCGGCACAATTGGCCGACATTTTACCCAAAGATGTATCAATAATCGATCTTGGCAGCGGGGCAGGGTTTCCGGGGGTCGTACTGGCAATTTTAGGATGGAATGTCACCTGTATTGAATCAATCGGCAAAAAAGCATCGTTTTTGTCGACATTAAAACAAGAACTAAACCTGCCAAACCTGACTATTTTTCATGGCAGGGTCGAAGATTATGTCCGGCATTTACCGGCAAAATCGAATGATTTTGTATTTACCGCACGTGCTTTTGCACCACTGATTAAGATACTGGATTACACCGCACCAACAAATTACCGGCTTTTTCTGCTAAAAGGCCGGGAAATAGAAGCAGAAGTTGCCACCGCAAAAAAGAAATATAAATTCGACTATGAATTAACACCATCCAAAACAGGTGACGGATTTATCATTTCCATACAAAAACACCGGTAATTTCACATGAAATTAACTACAACTTATTGAAAACACTATTTTTTTAACATTTTTATTCAAAACAGCCGGCAAACACCGGTATTTTTTATTCAAAAACAATATTTTTATTTCATATGAAATAAGGAATAACGCTTTGTTTTTAGTTATATTCAACAAAACAAAATATAATACCTTGACCGAATCGTCAGGATTTTATAAGGTATAATTGAAAAAAATTAAATCGGAAAGGAAAAATGACAAAAATAATAGCATTTGCTAATCAAAAGGGCGGGGTAGGAAAAACAACAACCGCCATCAACATTGGCGCGTCTTTGGCCGCCATTAAAAAGCGCGTTTTGTTAATAGATTTGGACCCACAGGGCAACGCTGGCACAGGATTAGGATTTGTTCGCGCATCACATCACCAGAGCATTTATGGCGTGATTATGGGTACCGCAAACATCGCGGACAACATACTGACCACCGCCGTTCAGGGCATGCATATATTACCATCTTCACAAGCACTGGCCGGCGCTGATATCGATTTACTGGATATGGATAACAAAGAGTTTCGTTTACGCGATGCACTTAAACCAATACTTCAACATTATGATTATATATTGTTGGACTGTCCGCCAGCACTGGGATATTTGACAATTAACGCGTTAACCGCCGCAGATTCTGTTATCGTGCCATTACAGTGTGAATTCTTCGCACTGGAAGGTGTACAACAGTTAACAGACACTATTAATATAGTTAAAGAAAAATGGAACCCTGAACTGAATATTTTGGGCGTGCTGTTAACTATGTATGACAAACGATATGGATTAACACGCGCGGTTGATAATGATGTGCGCGACACATTTGGTGATTTGGTATTCAAAACAGTTGTTCCGCGTAATGTCCGCGTGTCCGAGGCACCAAGTCACGGTAAACCAGCATTATTTTACGACTTTAATTCAACAGGCGCACAGGCATATTTGCGTGTAGCAACAGAAGTTGTAGAAAGAACCACAGGGGAGACATATGGCGAATAAATTTGGACTAGGGCGCGGGTTGGCCGACCTGCAACAAGCAAAAGGCACCATTCCCGATATATCACTGCTGACACCAAGCGAACGCGTTATTGTAAAGCAAATACCACTGGTACAAATTGGTGCAAATCCAGATCAGCCACGCAAAATCTTTGCAGATGAAGAATTGGCGGATTTGGCGGCATCTATAAAAGAGAAGGGCGTATTACAGCCGATTTTACTGCGCACTGTGACAGGCCAGCCATATATGTACGAAATTGTCGCAGGCGAGCGTCGTTTTCGTGCATCCAAGTTGGCTGGACTTAACGAAATACCAGCATTGGTAAAAACACTATCTAACGAAAACGCAATGGAAATTGCGCTGATTGAAAATGTTCAGCGTGAAAACCTTAGTCCAATCGAAGAAGCAAACGCATATAAAAATCTGATGAATCAATGCGGATATGAATTAGCGGATGTTGTTCGACTGATTGGTAAATCCGAAAGTTATATTCGCAACATTATGCGACTAACCACACTGCCGCTGACTGTACAAGAAATGGTAGAGCAGGGTAAACTGTCCGCATCACATGCGCGAACAATTGCTGTGGCTGAAAATCCAGATGAATTGGCACGCAAAATCGTTAAAGAAAATCTGTCTGTGACCGAAGCTGACAAACTGGTAAAAAGCGCACCACGCGCAAAAAACACTCGCAAACACGAACAAAAAACTATCGATGCAGCAACGGTACGCGAGATCGAATCTCGCATCAAGGCCGCATTGTGTGTACCAGTCAAATTAACCGAAAAGCGGGGCGGGGCAGGGCAAATAACACTATCGTTTGCCACGCGCACACAAATGTATGAATTGGTTGACAGTTTAACCAAATAAAAACATATCAAAAAAGCCGGCAAATGCCGGCTTTTTATTAACAATTTTATTAGTGACTATTCATAATAAAAAACACCGGTATTTGCCGGTGTTTTTATCACTTTTTATTCCGCCAGAACTTTTACTTCCTGCGTTTTCGGATTAAGTACGCGCGGCACACCCGCATACCCCAGCGCACGATGATGTGCAGGAATCATATATTCAGGTATTGGTGATGCTGCGCCCATCATTACCCTTTGATATTGTACTTTCTCGATTGGGGTTTTATTCTCATACCAACGCTCTTGATCAGCCTCAATCGGGTGATTATAATGCCCCTGGAACAAGACCAATTGTTTTTCAACATTTAATGTCATCAAATCCATTACACTGTACAGGTCTTCTTCGCTTGGTTCTTCTTTTTCCTTGCCATCTGGACCCTTGACCTTTTTCATTTTAATCTTTTTACCCATCATACGCGAGAAGCGTTCCGCCGTCGAAGGGTCGTTTACACGCAATATAATCTTGGCCGCGGTATTCGCAACAATTGTATCGGCGGATTTATCGCCGTATTTTTCGGCAATCTGGCTGATATCCTGACCAACAATCAGGTACGACACCTTTTGTCCACGACCAACCGCAGGTCCTTGGATAATCGCTTCCAGTTTATTCATTGTTGGCATTTCGTCCAACACGAACAGGGTTGGATATGGCCCCATTTTTTTGCCACGGCTGATATTTTCAGGCGGATTTGCAATCAAGAACTTGGACAGCAATTCAATAAACATACTGGTAATCTGGGCAAAGGCAGACGCATCCGCAACATTAACCGACAGATATACTGTGACCGGCTTAACCTTGCCATCAATTGGATCAACCATACCGCGCATATCCGAAAAGTGAAAGTCGGATGTTCTTGTATGCATGTTAACCGCAGGATGGCGGAAAATGTTTAATCCGGCGTTCATAGTGGATATAATAGAGCCACGTTCCTTATCCGGCGTATTTGCCAAGTTAATCAAAGAAGATATAGCATCATTTCCATATGAATAACGCTGTGCTTCTTCGGAAGCAGCATTTAAAAAGTCCTTCATAGGGTCAGCCATCATTGCAGCCATCTGATCGCCCTGACGCTTGCGATTTTCAAGTTCCTGGGCCACACGTAATTGACCGTCCGTATACCAAGAAAGGAACATTGGGATAGAAGCCTCGGCCCCGCGCCATTCATTTGACAAACCATCCCATGTACCAACATGAACATAGTTCATCGCGTTTAATTCACCCTTTTGTAACAAACCTATTGCCGCATACGAGTTTGGATCAGATGTCATTGTCATGTAATAGTCCATCAGAACCGTTGCGTCTTCGTTATCAAATGTACCATTAGAAAGGCGTGCATAGAAATAATCGTCCGCCTTGGCACGCTCTACCTTGGAAGCGATAAAGTTAATAAATCCAGTCAATGCCGCGCGCGCAGTATTTGACCAGTGTGGATCCTTGACATTTTCTGCAACCAATGAATTAACAATTGTCTGAATATATGTTGTTTTAGCCTCGGCCTCGCTTGGCATATTTTCGGGCGACAATGGATTCCACGAAGGATAGTAAATACCGCGTTCCGGTTCGTCCCTTTCAGCCCAGTTAAATATAAATGTTGGTCCAACGCTGGCCCGATATGCACTAGTTTTGGGCACCAATTCAACCTTGGGGTCGTTAATAATCATGGAAACATTATCGTTGTCCAATACGGTCGGAATAACAACACCAACAGTTTTACCAGTACCAGCAGGCGCCAATAACAACGCAGACAAGCATTCGTCCATTTTAAGGGCCATGGATTTACCTTTGTTCTTGGCATAACCCAAAACCATCATAAAACCACCAAATAATCCTTCTTTATTATCAAGAGGTCTTGTAACCATCTTTTTAATATCATCGACAGTCGCCTTGCGCGAGGATTTTTCATCAAACTTATCCTTGCCATGCGGATTAAATTCGTCAGTCAATGTGGAATCGACCAAGAAGAAATATCCAATTATTGGCAACAATGGCGTTATTGCTGGAAAATCAGGGCGAACCAATGCACGCCAGACCCATGACGGAATCTCTGCCACAACGGATAAACCGCCCGTATAAAGCATATTTTGAACAAATAGTGTAATCCACTGTTTTGTGGCGTCCGTCCAGCCATATCGCCAGATATATTCAACAGGAAACGCACACGCAAACATCAATGCCGCAATTAACCAGATTAAAATATTCCAACGAATGGACCAGAATATCTGGGCCATTGGGTTCTTTTCGTGGTCTTTATAGGAACTGGATTTGAAAATATCCAAACCCTTGCCTTTGCCACTTGCCGATAAAAAGTTGAATTTCACTGCCATAGTGATAATATTATACCATAAAAAGACAATTTGATAAATCAGGAAATACAGTTTTATGAAAAATATTCCACGAATTTTTGTAGGCAATAATGTATCAGAAAACATAACTTTGCCGGTCGCGCGCGATGTGGCACATTATCTGACCAAGGTAATGCGTACAGGTCAATTCTTGGCGTTTGGCGGGGGCAGGGAATTTAACGCAACCCTGTCCGATGACGGCAAGCACATGATTATCGGAAGCAAGACAGAACACACAGATCCCGCGAACGATATTACGCTGATGTTTGCACCAATTAAACGCACAGATGATTTAATCAATATGGCAACCCAGATGGGAATCAAAGCTTTTCAGCCTGTTATCACAGCACGAACTGTGGCACACCATATTAACTGGGAACGCATGAACAAAATCGCGACCGAGGCTGCAGAACAATCAAATCGAAATAGTGTGCCAACTATACTGCCACCGATTAAGTTCGCTGATTTAGATAAAACAAATATCTGGTTCGCCGATGAAAGGGCAGCATATGGCGCAAATATAAAAAACCAAGCAAAACAAACAAAATCTATACTTATTGGTCCCGAAGGTGGATTTTCAGACGAAGAATTTGCCGAACTGGATAAAGCAAACGCACATGGTATATCTTTGGGAAAAACTATATTAAGAGCCGAGGTAGCCGCCGTTGTCGCGATAACAAAAATGATGGAATAAATGGCCGAACGAATAGCAAAATTTTTAGCAAACTGTGGCACAACATCCAGACGCGGTGCCGAAGAAATGATTAGCCAAGGGCGCGTTGCGGTTAATGGCGTGGTTATATCTTCGCCTGTCACTTTTGTAAATGCTGATGACAATGTGACTGTTGACGGCAAGTCCGTCACACCGAATGTCGAAACAGAACTCTATATGTTTTTCAAACCTATAAATACTATGACGACTGTGCGTGACCCCGAGGGACGAAAAACAATATATGACTGTCTGGATAAAAAATACAAAAATTTAAAATATGTTGGCCGATTAGACTTTAAAACAACCGGGCTGTTATTACTGACAAACGATGGGAAACTGGCGCGGAAATTAACATTACCCACAACAAAAATTCCACGCACATATATCGCGACCGTAAAAGAAATAAATCAAAGTGGAATACTGCGCGCAAAGCGGGGTGTAACAGTTGACGGAATAAACTATGCGCCGATGAAGATAAGTGCGATTGATAACAACAATTTACGCATTACCATATACGAAGGAAAAAAGAACGAAGTAAGAATTGTGTTGCGTGAATGCGGTATGCCTGTACAAAAATTACATCGTATTTCATATGGTGATATCAAACTTGAAAATATAAAAGTTGGTGAAATTAAAAGATTAAATCAAAAAACAATTGACGAGATTAAAAAATCTCTCTAATATTCCATTAAAAGGAAGGGAGATTTGCAATGAAAAAAACACCTGCAAAAAAATCAGTTAATACAAAAAAGCCTGTAAAGGTGCGACCTGTAGCATCCAATGCAACAATTAAACCACAATCAACAAAACCTTGCTCTGCACCTTGGTCTTTGTCGATTTATGTTTATTGGTTCATTATTTTGTTCTTTATTGCGGCAACATTTTATATTTTAGGACGCAGTCATGATGTACAACCAAATGCCGGCAATATGGATATTACCGAAGAGGTTTTAATGCAGGCAAATGACTATTACGAAACAGGTAAAGCAAAACTGATTGCTGGTAATATCGATGAAGCATTGACTGATTTGGCAACAGCAATCGATACAGGTGCTGCTTCGGTTGATGCGTATATTCTGCGTGGAGAAGCGTATATGCAGACAGGTGATTATCGTAATGCATTGGCTGACTTTAACGCAGCGTTAGTAAAAGATCCTACAAATGCAGTTGCGTACTATGACCGTTCTTTGCTGAACGCACGCGTAGAAGATTATGCAGCAGCATTGGCAGATATCAACAACGCATTGGCAGCAAACACAACAAACCCAACAGCAGTATTACAGATGCGCAACTTGTACGCAAAACGCGGCCAGTTGAATCTGTGGTTGAAAAACTGGGAAGGCGCAGTTGCTGATTACACAAACTCTTTGGCCAGACCAGAAGGTTCTGTATCTGCAGATGTTTACGCTGAACGCGCAGAGGCATATGTTGCATTGGGCGAATATGACAAGGCAATTGAAGATTACTCTTCTGCTATCCGCGTGATTTCTGAACAGATTGCTGGCACACCAACAATGGAAGGTCGTGAAGCACAATCCAGCAATGCTATGATGTACTTTGAAAAGTCCGCAGCATTGAATTTGAAGCTGGGCAACATTGATGCCGCACGCAGCGATTTGGAATCAGCATACACAATCGCAGTTGCTTTGAATGATGAAGAATCAACAACAAGACTGCAAGGATTGCTGGACGAATTAAACAAAACTGTTGAATAAAAAAGGAACGCCCGTTTGGGCGTTTTTTTATTCCTGAATAAATCCACCAGATTGCATTTGCCATAATTTTGAATACAAACCTTTTTGGCGCAACAATTTCGTGTGCGTACCACTTTCCAATATACGCCCTTTATCCAAGACAATAATGCGGTCCATATTGCGCAAAGTTGAAAGACGATGTGCGATAACAACCGTTGTGCGACCATGTGACAATTCTTCAAACGATTTTTGAATTGTGGCCTCGGTTTCAGAATCCAGCGCGGCTGTTGCCTCGTCCAAAATCAGTATCGGTGCATCTTTTAGAAATGCGCGTGCGATTGCAATTCTTTGACGCTGACCACCCGACAATTTAATTCCGCGATCACCAACCAATGTATCATAGCCATTTGTTGTATTTTTTATAAACTCATGTGCAGATGCTAGTTTTGCCGCACGCAATACATCATTTTTATTCGCAGACATATTTCCATAAGCAATATTGTCATAAATACTGCGATTAAACATCGTTGCATCCTGAGGAATAAAAGATATGTTTTTACGCAACGAATCCTGTGTGACATGCCTGATATTTTGCCCGTCTATGGATATTTCACCACTTGTCGGATCATACATACGCAATAACAAATTTACCAATGTAGTTTTGCCCGCACCAGACAAACCAACAATCCCGACTTTTTCACCGGCCTTGATGTCTAAAGATAAATTATCCAGAACATATTTTTTATTATATCTGAATTTCAGATTTTTAATCTGGATTGTAGCAGCACCGATTTTCAGATCCGGCGCATTAACATCATCATTAATAGCAATCGGACAAATTAAGGAATTATATGAACCAGATGCATTGCCAAGACTTGATGTAAAGTTCTTGATATTCATAACAATACCGAATGCAACCGAACTGATTCCTGCGTATACAGCCAGCGCAAAGGATATGTCCGCAATTGTTGACTGACCAATACTGTACATATATCCAGACAGCAATATAAACAACGAAAAACATATTGTGTCCATTACCAAATTACCAGGAGCCCAGAAAAAGCGCGACCAAAAATGCGCTGCGTTCGCATCGCGCTCGTACTTTTTGCGAATTGGCGAAACATAATTTTGTTCGTATTCTGTGCGCGCAAACATTTTTACAACCATAAAGTTAGATAAAGCATCTAACAGACGCCCCTGAAGAGTGTTTAAGGCTTCGGCCCGTTTCCCCGCCATACGCAACGATTTCTTGATTGTAAAAATTCCCCAAACTATTCTAAACAGAACCGCAACTGTAATCACAAGCGTATATTGCCAGCCAATTGCCGATAAACTGGTTGCTGTTATAACAAACGAGATAAGCGCACCGGTCACACTGCCAAAAATCATTTCGACTGTTTCGAAAAACGATTCCGCAATTCTGTGAATTTGACTGTTTATTTTGCCCGGCATAGAAGTTGTATAAAATTCAGCACTTTGGGAAAATACATAGCGATATAAATCAGTCGAAATTTTATTGTATGAAGGATACTTAATAAACTTGTCAAAAGTAAACCAGCGCAACAATGATGCACACCATTGAAAACCACGCAGTAAAAAGTATGCGCCAGCCACTGGTATAAGCACATAAAAAGCGTCCGCAACAGGCACAGATTCAAGGATAGATACCGACTTTTTCAAATAATATGCCGGCAAAACATATGTGCCAAAGGTATCCACAATCGCAAAGAAGGAATAAAGCAGGGCAACTGGTCCACAATAACGCCAGAAGTTCTTGATATAAAATCCCATTACTGTCTTTGGAAAACGCATAATTTACCCCTGTGTAAATATTGGGATTATTATAGCACAAAAACACCCGTCTTACAAACAATGCCATAATGTAAACAATGCTTGAAAACCGCTAAATATACTTTATAATCAAGGGCAGCGGAGATGAAATTGTTCTTTTGTGCATTTAGGGCAGAATGCAGAAACGAATAATTTTTCTTCGCAGATATGATGAAAAATAAAAAATGGAGAAAACAAATGGTATTTGGTTTATTTAAAAAAGACGAAAAACTGAATAACCCAGTCGTAGTTGAAATTCCATATGGAAATGAAGTTCTGCGTCTGGAAACAGGTCGTATGGCAAAACAAGCCAATGGTTCTGTATTAGCAACAATGGGTGGAACAATGGTATTGGCAACTGTGTGCGCCGAAAAGGCAGCAGTAGAAGGTCAGGATTTCTTTCCTTTGACAGTTGACTATCAAGAAAAGTTCGCGTCCGCTGGTCGTATCCCTGGTTCCCGCGACCGCCGCGAAGGCAAGGCATCAACCGCTGAAACATTGACAGCGCGTTTGATTGACCGCCCAATTCGTCCTTTGTTCCCAGAAACATTCAAGAACAAAGTTCAAATTATCGCACAGGTATTTTCATATGACAAAAAGAATCAGCCAGACATTTTGGCTATGATAGCTTCTAGTGCCGCATTGGCTTTGAGTGGCGTTCCTTTTCAGGGTCCAATCGGTGCTGCACGCGTTGGTTATGCAGATGGCGAATATATCTTGAATCCTTCTAAAAAGGAAGTAGAAGAATCCGAAATGGACTTGGTCGTTGCTGCAACCAAAGACGGCGTGTTGATGGTTGAATCTGAAATCGGCGAATTAGATGAAAAGACTGTTTTGGGTGCTGTTAAATTTGGTTTCGACGCACAACAGACAGTTATCAATGCTATCAATGAATTGGCAGAAAAAGCTGGCAAAGAACGTTGGGCAACCCCAGAAAAAACAGAAGAACAGTTAACAATGGAATCTGATTTTGAACAGTTTTCTGGTGCAATTGAATCTGCATTACAAATCAAAGAAAAATTGGTTCGCTTGGAAACATTGGCTGATATCCACGCACAGGCCAAAGCACGCATTCCTGAACTGTTCCCAGAATCAGAACGCGCTGCATCTACTTTGGAATCCTGGGCAGATGAAGTTGTTGAAAATCTGACCGCACGCATTATGCGCGGCAATATCTTGGCTGGTAAACCACGTATCGATGGTCGTGATAACAAAACAGTTCGTCCAATCGAAATCGAATTGGGTGTATTACCACGCGCACATGGTTCCGCACTGTTTACACGCGGCGAAACACAGGCTTTGGTTTCATTGACATTGGGCGGTGGTAAAGATGCGTTGCCAATCGAATCTTTGGATGGCGCAGAAGAACGCGACTTTATCTTGAACTATAACTTCCCAGGTTATTCCGTTGGTGAATGTAAAGGTTTGAAGTCCCCAGGTCGTCGTGAAATTGGTCACGGGAATTTGGCATGGCGCGCGGTTCATCCAATGGTACCAAGCCGCAGCGAATTCGATTATGTAATTCGTATCGTGTCAGATATTTTGGAATCTAATGGTTCTTCTTCTATGGCGACAACATGCGGCGCAACATTGGCAATGATGGACGGTGGTGTTCCTATGAAACGTCCAGTTGCTGGTATCGCGATGGGTCTGATCAAAGAAGGCGATGATTACGCAATTCTGACAGATATCTTGGGTGACGAAGACCACTTGGGCGATATGGACTTTAAGGTGACAGGTACAGACCAAGGTGTAACTGCGTTGCAGATGGATATTAAAATCACATCTATTACTTTCGAAATTATGGAACGCGCTTTGGCACAGGCAAAAGATGGTCGTATGCACATCTTGGGCAAGATTGAAAAAGCAATCAAAAAGCCACGCGAAAAAGTTTCTGAATATGCACCTCAGGCATATCAGATGAAAATCAATCCAGACAAGGTTCGTGAAGTAATCGGTAAAGGTGGCAGCGTTATCCAAGCATTGGTTCGTGAAACAAACACTATCATTGATTTGGAAGATGACGGTACAGTTAAAATTATGGCTGTATCAAAAGAAGATGCAGACGAAGCAATCCGCCGTATCAAAGATATCGTTGCTGAACCAGAAGTAGGTCAGATTTACAAAGGGACTGTATCCGGCATGAAAGAATTTGGTCTGTTTGTTAAAATCATGAACGGCTTCGAAGCAATGGTTCATATTTCTGAAATCACTGGCGAAAGATTGGCAAAAATCGAAGACGCCAAGATTAAAGAAGGTGATACTGTTTATGTTCGCTATCTGGGTGCCGACAAACGCGGCAAAACACGTATGTCTATGGTTGGCATCGACCAGAAAACAGGCGAAGAAATCAAGAAGTAAGGGAACTGTATGACACCCGAACAATTGAAATGGACAGATACACAATGGGCATCCCATCTTGAATGGGATGTCCATGATATTCCTGCGCTTCGCAAATGGGTAAGTGAAACTTATTTTCCTGGAATTGCGCAAAACAAGAATACAGGGAAGTTTTTGTTTTATATGTCCAAGTTAAGCGTCACACCATCTGGTGCGCAACGCGTTCTGCCTTTTGTTACTTCTGATAAGGAATTCGAATCACAGAAACGCGCAACCAAGTATGCCAATGAAGAAATTTTGCCACGCATGGAATTAAATCCAATTACTGCACAGGCGGCAGGAATACCAGTTCGCGTATTACAGATGTTGCATATTAATGAAAATCAAAAATAAACAGGAGAGATAAAATGGATATGGAAGCATTAATGGCGCAGGCTGCGGAACTGCAGAACAAAGTTGCAGCAGCGCAGGAGCAATTGGCAAAAACAGTTGTAAAGGGTCTTGCCCTGAACGGCGCCTGTATTATTGATATGACCGGTAAATACGATTTAGTAAAAATGGTTATTAATCCTGATATCTTGTCACAGGGGGCAGACGCAGTCGCACAGGCAGTATCTGATGCATATCGTGATGCAAAGCAAAAGGCGGATATCATGATTGACAAAGTCATGGGTGAGGCCACCGCTGGCGTTCCGATGCCTATGTAAAAAAAAAAATTCAGGCCCCGTTTGGGGCTTTTTTTTAGAATGTTAAACGCATACCGGCGGATACAAACGGTGTTTTTGATGTAATACCAAGTGACATCCAGCCATCTACATTTGCGCTGTATTTATATCGGAATGAACCAATGACCATATGGTCCAGAAAATCATCCACATCATGATTCCAAACACCTGTATCCGAGAACATATAGGTCAAAGATACGCTGTATTTTAACAAATCATAACTGACACCGGTACCAACAACCAAACCATCTGATATCGGGCCAATAGGATTTTCGTCATATACAATACGACCCGACACACCCCATATCCAACTATTATATTGCAGATTCATACCCGCATCAATTTGTGCACGCCAATCCGCGGTGACATTTGGGGTATAAACATCGTTGCTGTAATCATCAGGATTATCCATAAAAGATGCACCAAATGAAAATGCCGTTTTAACCTTGCCAGACGAATGACGAAGTTTAAGCCCTGCATCTACCGCCCAGTTATAGTCATCGGTTAAACCCGCCAAAGATACACCATACTGCTTACCATCAATTGATTTTGTCGCCAGATTCATACGCAACGCACTGCGCCCCGTAGAAATAATTGTATCCGAAATCACAGGACCATCTGGAATAATCTTTTTATGAAACAACGGTTTATCGTTTATACGCAAACCACCAACATCAGGTAATCCCAACCCAAGTTTACGCGCAATAGAATCTGTAAAACCAAGTTCCGCGCGACCGTAGTTTTTGTTATCCAAAGACATAAATGCTTCACGCATAAATTTATCTTCTTCGACTGCATTAGCATCGATGGCATAAACCGCACCAAATGTATAAATATCATTTATCGCGTAATTCATTTGACCGCGCACGCGCCAGTCGCCGACAAAAATCGGAGTCTCAAAATCAGGTTCAATCAATCCTGCTGTGCCATAGCCTGTTAATTTAAAGGAAAACTTTCCGGCATCATAACTTAACGCATTCGCAAAGGTTGGGGTTAAAACCGAACCCAGCACCAATAAACTTGTAAAAAACTTCATTAAAATTACCCTTGGGCTTCTTTAAGTATTGCTTCACTTAACTTTTTATATGCGCGTTCCTCGATTTGGCGGACGCGTTCGCGGGATATGTTATATTTTTGTGACAGTGCCTCAAGCGTAAGGGCAGGTTCTGTCAAACGGCGCGCCTTGAGAATTTCCCTGTCACGCTCCGGTAATTTTTCCAAATGCTTACGCAACAATTCATATCCACGCTTACGAAATTCTAATTGTTCAAGAGTTTCCTCGATATTAGCGCGGCTATCAGCCATATTGGACAAAATATCAGTCGCCCCGTCTTCGGAATTCATGGGCGCATTTAATGATACATCGCGCGCACCAATGCGCGTTGCCATACGCTTGACATCGGATTCTGGTACTTCCAGATAATTTGCGATTTGTGCCGCTTGTTCATCAGAAAGATTATTATCCATGATGCCCAACGCACGCTTTGCACGCGACAAATTAAAGAATACACGCTTTTGATTGGCGGATGTGCCAATACGAACAATCGACCAGTTGTTTAGAATTGTTTCATAAATCTCGGCCTTGACCCAGAACATGGCATAGGTCGAAAAACGGAATCCTTTTTCTGGATCAAATTTCTGTAATGCCTGCATCAGGCCCATATTACCACTGGCAATCAAATCACCCAATGGAATACCATAATTCTTGAAATCATATGCCACAGAAACAACCATACGCAAATGACTGGCCACCAATTTTTCTGCTGCAACAGAATCATGCTCGCGCGACCATTTGGTTGCATATTCATATTCCTGTTGGGCGGTTAAAATCGGGAATTTTTGGATATCTTGGATATACTGGGCCAAGCCATTTTCGTCACTGACCCCACGGGCAGCAACTATGCCCGCAGATTGTGTGGTCGGTAAAGTGTTCTTGTGTTGATTTTTCATATCTTTTATAGTATATCAATAAAATAAGATTTTTCAAGACAGGAGAATTAAAAATGGCAACTATGTTGGAAAGAAACAAAAAAACAAAAGCACCAGTTAAAACACGCGAAGAACATGCCGAAGACGCACTGTACCGCGAAGTATGGGAAGAAGTTAATAATGAAAAAACTTTGAAGTTTATTAAAAAGTATTCAAGGCATATTTTGATTGCTGCTTTCTGTATTATGATTGTTGTCACAGGTATTCAAATTGGTGTGCGCACTTATCGCGCAAATAAATTGGCAATGGCGCGCAACTATGAAGTGGCGGTTGAAAATATTGATGCAAATGCACTGGCGGGTGTCGCAAACAATGCTTCGGGCGCGATGGCGGATTTGGCGCTGTTCCAGTCATATCTGTTGGATAAAAACATAGAAAAATTAGAACAGTTAGCAAACGATGGTAATTCACGCGATTTTCGTGATTTGGCGCGTCTGCATATTGTCACAATGCGCGGCGACCAAATGACAGGCAAACAGGTCGAAGAATACTTGTCTGATTTGAATACAAAAAATTCACCTTTTTATTACACCGCTTCTTTGACAATCGCACAGAAGTATTTGTCTGAAGATAATCGCGATGCGGCAAACAAGTGGTTGGATAAAATTATTAACGACAAAAACGCACCTGCTTCTATTGCGGGCAATGCACAAATATTGCGTTAATTAACGAGGGATTTTATATGCGAAAAATACTAGCAATTATTTGCGCACTGGGTTTGACCGCCTGTGATAAACACGATCCTATTTTGTCGGGCACGCGCGTTGCCATATTTGATAACAATCAAATCAAGGTGCTGGACAAGGAAGTTTCAAACTTGCCAGAAATCGCCACAGTGATTGATAGCACAGATTGTAAATATACACAGGATTCTTCTAATGTGATTTGGCAAGGGGAACGGAAAATATTCAGCGGGTTCCCAACCAGCAATTCTGTTAAAAGCGAACAAAAACCAGTATGCAGCGGCAAATATATCTATGCGGGATTGACCACTGGCGAATTGGTAAAAATCAATCCAACCAATCGTCATATTGTATGGATTGCCGATATTTATCGTGCCAGCAATCTGACCGGCGGAGCATCTGTTGTTGATATTATCGCACCAATTATGCCAGTTGGGGATTCAGTGTATGTTGGTGGTCTGGGTGATGCGTTTTGTCGGATAAATGCGACAAATGGCGCTAAAAAGTGGTGTTTGGACCTTGGGGTATCGGTTGGCTTTATAATCGTTGGTGATTTTGCCTTTGTAGTCGGCACAGACAGTAATTTGTATGCCATAAACACCGATAAGGGCGAGGTTTATTGGCGTACCCCTGTTCAGGAAATAGCCGCACCAGTATATGAAAACGGCCGTATTCTTGTTAAAAAACAACAATTTTTAGCAAAAAATGGTAAAAATTTAAAATAAGACTGGACAAATAAAAAAATTTATCTTATTATTGGCCAGCAATTAAGCAATCGGGTGTTTAGCTCAGTTGATTAGAGCATCTCGTTTACACCGAGAGGGTCGGGGGTTTGAGTCCCTCAACACCCACCAGAATTTATCCGCCAATCTGGCGGATTTTTTATCCGAATTTACAAGAGAATAAAATGAGTAAAAATACAAAAGACTTTTTAGAAATATGTGCTATTGCGGTTGTTTGTGGCGGTTTGGTATTTCATCTGCATTCCGCGATGGGAACTACACACGAAAAAGAACGCGATACTGTTAAAACAGAAAAGGCAGATACGATTGTGCGCGATACATTAAAAAAGCCAATCATCCCAATTCACACCAGTTCAAAGGTCAGATAAGATTAAATCACCCAATCGGGTGATTTTTTTCTGTATTTTTCTAAATCTTGGTTTAGAATATTCTTTGTAACTCAAAGGAGAAAAAATGAAAAAATTATTATCTGTATTAGCAATTACCGCATTGGTTTCTGGTTGCACAACCGTAAATCCATACACAGGTCAGACACAGACTTCCAAGGCAACATGGGGTACAGCAATTGGCGCCGCAACAGGAGCTTTGATTGGCAGTACACAGAGTTCAAAAGGTGCTTTGATTGGAGGTTTGGCAGGCGCAGCTGTTGGTGGTGGTGCAGGTTATTATTTGGATGCCCAGGCAGCAGAATTGCGCGCAGAATTGGTTTCTACAGGCGTTCAGGTTGTCGAATCCGATGATAATATTCGCTTGATTATGCCGGGCAATATCACATTTAAAACAGATTCCGCAGATATTAATTCTTCATTTTATCCTGTGTTGAATTCTGTAGCAAAAGTTTTGAACAAATATGACAATTCAACCGTTATGGTTTCTGGGCACACAGATAACACAGGCAGCGCGGAATACAATCTGAATCTGTCCAAAGAACGCGCACAGTCTGTTGCTGCATATCTGCAGGGTCAGAATGTCAAAGCATCAAGATTTGAAGTTTTGGGCATGGGCTTTTCAAACCCAATCGCTTCAAACGCGACAGATGCCGGACGCACACAAAACCGTCGTGTTGAAATCAAAATTATTCCAAACAAATAATCGTATAAAAACCGCCAAATGGCGGTTTTATTTTTTTGCGTTATTCAATCTTAACTGACCACAGGCCGAGCCGATATCTGTTCCGCGTTCACGACGAATTCGTGTGTGTACGCCATTTTTTATCAATATATCTTGGAATCTGTGAACCGCATTACCAGATAGGGACGCAAAGTCGCGTTCGTCCACAGCGTTCCACGGTATCAGGTTCACCATACAATTTTTCCCACGCAACAGTTCTGATAACTTTTCCGCATGGTCTGGCGTGGCGTTATACAAAATTGTTTCGCCATTTTCATCTTTTTTACCAAGCAATATATATTCAATCATCAACTGACGATTATGTAGGTCGGTAAAGCGCCAAGCAGCATCCAGAACCTCGGCCAATTTATAGCGATTGTTAATTGGCATAATTTGACAACGCAATTCATCAGTTGGTGCATGCAAAGATATCGCCAGATTGATTGGTCGTCCCCATTCAATTAACCTGTCTATGCCTGGAACAATACCGCATGTGGAAACAGTTATTCTGCGCCAGCCAATTCCCATATCGCTGTTTGCGCGTTCGATAAAACCAATTACATTTTCCGTATTCTGAAGTGGCTCGCCTGTTCCCATTACGACAATGTGTGAAACATCCCCATTATTCGCATCGCCATTTGGCTTGATTGGTCTATCCTTGAATTTATCTGAACGCAGTTCCCATTGTGCAACCAAGATTTGTGAATAAATTTCGTTTGCCGACAAGTTGCGCTTTAAGCCCAACAATGTACTGGCACAGAATTTACAACCCATCGCACAACCAGCCTGAGAACTGACACAAACACTGTTGCCGTATGTTGTGCGCATTAACACAGATTCTATCTGTTCGCCATCGTCCAGTTCCAACAAAAATTTGGTTGTTTCGCCATCCGATGATTCCAATTTCTTTATTATACGAACAGGTAAAGTTTGCGCAGTTTCCTGTAACTGTGTACGCAATGTTTCCGGTATATTTTTCATAGACAAAAAGTCCGGCGCACCACGATTAAGCCATTCGCGAATTTGTTTCGCACGAAACTTTGGCTGTCCCAGTTCAACTATAAACTGTTCTAATTCACCATCTGTTAAATTGAATAATATTGGTTTCATAATTTATACCTGTCATCATTTATCACAACTACCGCCTTTCTGCGCAGTTGTTTTAATTGCTGGTCGGCCAAAAACATCGCCTGTTTATATTCAGCATTTTGTTTTATAACCTTGTCCAGACCTTTATATTCTGATGTCTTTTTTGTAGAACAGACTAACAATACAGAATCATCCTGACGCGGGGACCAGGTCAATACAGGTAATGTCGCCACGCGTTCGCGAATATCTGCGGAAAGTTCATACTGAAGCGCGGAAAACTTCTGGGGAACACCACCCAGTTTTTCCGCCATTTCAACCGCATCATCACAGTTTTTAGGCTTGGTTAATTTTGCTGCTATATCTGCTGGAATATCTGTCAGGCGAACAATTGTCATCTCAATCGGCAGCCCATGTTCGCGCGCCAGCCCATTGCGTTCAGATGCAATATCTTCATCCGATATTTTTACAGTTGGCAATATCGTACGACCAATAATAATTTGCCATGCGATTTCTGCACGCAAAGCGCTGCGAGCCATATCACGTTCCGCACCACTTAAATCGCCAAGATTCATTTTCTTTAATTCTTTATCAACAACGCTGTCTTCGGGAACTGCATTAAAATTTGCCGCATATGTGGTTTTAACATTATCATCAATAATATTTTGTAACGCAACACGACGATTGTCTGTTGAAGTTTTTCCCTGCTTGGCCATAAGTGTTGTTCGCGCAGTTATATCGGTATCAGTAATAGGTGTACCGTTCACACTCGCAACCACCGTTGCAGCATTCAGTGGCATTATTGTCATACATAAAATGCTTGTAAATAATGCAGATATATACTTCATCTCGCTTTCCTTGGGGTTTTATTAATATTGTTGACCTTCGACAGCCATACCAAATCTGAACTGGAATGTGGTATTACCAACATAGTCTGCCCTGATGGCGTTATCGCGTCTGTATTCAACCGAAACATAATAGCATGGATGGTTATAGAACAGACCACCTGTGTGTCGTTGGAATTCGCCAACCTCCATATTATAAATCGCATTCCAGCGCACAGACCATCTGTTGCTTAAACGCAATCCCGCACCGATAATTGCTTCGTTAATATCGTTATCCAGCGCTTGTTCTTCTACAAACTGTTGCGACCACATATGACCGATATTTAAGAATGTTCCATTTTTACCGATATTGGCCATTGTTTCCATATGACGCAATTCCAAACTTTCCTGCCCCAATCTGAAACGAGTGGCGATATTCAGCCAGTTTGAATTATTATACCCAATGCGCCCAACATAATCAGATGCGCCGTTGTGGAATCCACTGGCCGGATCGATATTGGCGCGATCCTTGAAATCATATGTTTGACCAAGGAAAACTTCGACCATTTTACCGTCCGAATTAAACGCAGACCAGCGAACACCATAATCAGCAAAAGTTCCATTTTCCCATAAATCAAGACCTGAAAAACGATTGTTTGAAAACAATGTGGTATCCGTCAAGAACGCACCATCAGAATCATTGAATACCGCAAAATAATCTTCGTCTGTATTGCGCATAATGGTAAGACGGGCACGTGGCTCAATCGTTTGTGTCCAACCAGATGCTGGCTTGAACAATGGCAATCCCCATTCAATATAACCACTGGGCAAGAATCTGTTTTTGAACCCAGAATAAATTTCATTACCCACCAATTCGGTATTATCAAAATGATAAAGGTCATAACGCGTTGATATACTGGCCGTCAGGCGATTCCCACCCCATAATGTCCAAGGTGTTGTAAGACGCGCATCACCAATCATACGCTGAGACGATGATGATTTGCCAGAAATACCAAGTACATCCGCACTGAATGTCGCATAGGTTTCACCAAACAATGGGGCGGTTTGATGTACCGCACGGATATTCGGCAAAATATCACCTTGGGCCTTGGAGTGATTGCCATATGATTCACGCAATTCTTGGAAGATGTGGGTGTCTGCAACTATATAACTGCTTTGACCAAATAATTCCAATTTGGCACCAGAATCCAAATATGGCTGGTCGCTATAAAAACCATATTTCTGCAGATATGTTTTATCAGATGTTCTTTCAAGGAATATTGTTGCACGCGCATTTTCACCAAGTTCTATGACATCATCATTGAAAATGTGCCAACGATTTTCACCAAGTTTGTTTCTGGTAAACGACCCTTGGGTTCTGAATTCGCCATGGTCTATGTTAAGACGATGTTCAACCTGAAACAGTGGATTTTCCTGAGTCAGGTATGATGCAGTAAGTGTAATATCATGCGTATCCGATAGCGCGATATAAAACGGGACATTTATCTGGGTTCCCATTTTATTGGTTGAATTAAAATCAGGCATCAAAAAACCTGTCTTGTGTTTTACACCAGGGTCCGGCATTTCAAAGTAAGGAACCCAAAACACAGGGATACTGTATGCCTTCATTACCGGACTATAAAACTTTAACATACGAGAATCCATGTCATGAACAATTTTATATGCCCATATTTCCCATGCGTTACCAAAACAATCACACCCATCACACGCCGTAAACAATGCCTTGTGAGCGGTCGTTATGTCACCATCACGCGTAATATTCTGAGATTCAACATAGACATGATTACCCAGCCACATACGAATTTCATCACCGGATATACTTTCGCCATTTTTACTAAGATACGAGTCTGTCAATGTCATACGCTGACCAGACTGGTTTACGATTTCGGTATTTCCAGTTGTTTTTATTGTCTCTGAATTAACATCATATTCTATTTTATCGGCGATTATTGTTTTAGGACCTTCGGTATCAAGGGCCAAGCCATATGAGGTATATGGAACAAAAAAAGATAAAAAGATTAAACCTAATTTTTTCATTTCTTGGACAATATAAACCAAATTACCATAAATAACAACCCCAGCCCCAAGGACAAAACACAAAATCCAGTCATACTGCCTATGATATTAGACGCAGACATATAAACCGCCATAACAGCCGCCATAGACGCAACAGCGACAACCGGCGCAAAACTTGCGCGACGACGCAACAGCGATGAACGCAGCAATATAGTCACACATAATATAGTCAATATAAGGTTCATTATTGGGCTTAAAAATCTGTTACACATTTCGGCCAAAATCATTTTGTGCTGTTTTTTTGTTTCTGCATCAAATACCACACGCAACAACTCGCCCGTTGGAACACGACGAACCTTGAATGATGTGCTGCCTTCTTTTTCTTCGACATTAAGGTCCATATCAAATGTTTCAAATGTGCCAGTTATAGAATTATCGCCCATTGCCTGAAGCGAACCATTAGTCATAACCAAAGACAACCCACGCGCAGTCGTTACCAATTTTCCCTTTTCTGCAAATATCATACTTGGAGATTTTTCATCGCGAGTATCAGACAACATAACCTGATTTAAATCATGACCAGATACTTTGTCCACATAAACAACCAAGCCGTCCGCAATATCTGTGAATGACGCTTCTTGTAATTTCATATGCGCCATACCATACTTTAAATTCCACTGCGTATCATAAAACTTGGCCTGAGAAGCCGGCACCATCCAAATATTAAGTACTAAATTCAATACAGTCAGTACTGTTGCCAAAATTAAAGCAGGGCGCGCAATCTGACGCGGGGACAACCCAGATGCCGCCATAACAGTTATTTCATTATCAGAAATCAATTTGTTATAAACAAAAATTACCGCGATAAATGTGACAAATGGCACAATAATCGACATGATAAACGGTATCATCAATGCTGTCATACCCAAAAAGTCCCCAAGGTTAATACCATACTTTAACAGGAACTTCATCATTGACATAATTTGCATCATCCATGCCAGCCCCGTCAAAACCAGCAGCAGCATGATAAAAATCGCAACCAATTGTCGTAAAAAATATCGACTTATAATCCTCATAATACCCAAGTATATAACCCAAAACCGAAACCGTCAAATATTTAATATTTTTCTTGCGTTTTGGTATTTCAGGGCTATAATATGCTTGTTCTTAAATAAAATTTTAAGGGCGGGGTTGGAAAAACCCCGCTCTTTCAATAAGACATGTACTAACAAGCAAGGAGTAAACAAATGTCTTTTGTATCTATGCCTCGTCAGGATTTGCTGTTGGCGATTGATTCGCTGGCACAGGAAAAGCAAATCGACCGCGAAATCGTTATTGAATCTTTGGAAGCAGCAATTGCAAAAATCGCTAAACATAAATATGGCGAAGAATTTAATATTATCGCAAATATCGATCGCAAAAATGGGGCTATTTATGTAAAACGTTTGTTTGATGTTATCGAATCCCCAGAAGCAGCGGGCGAAGAATACGATCCAAACACAATGTTGACTGTTGCACAGGCAAAAAAATACGCTAAAAACCCTGCGGTTGGCGATGTAGTAGAAGACGCTTTGCCAGAACCAGAATTTGGCCGTATGGCATTCCAGACAGCAAAACAGATTATGACTGCACGTGTGCGTGATGCTGAAAAAGGTCGTCAGTATGAAGAATTCAAAGACGAAATCGGCGATATCGTTAACGGTGTTGTTAAGCGTATCGAATTCGGTAATGTTTTCGTTGATATCAACGGCAAGGCCGAAGGCTATATCAAGGGTACAGAATTAATCCCAGGCGAACGCTTGGCCGTTGGTGACCGCGTACGCGCGTTGATTATGGATGTTGCGCGTTCTAATACAGGTCCACAGATTTTCTTGACTCGTACACATCCTTTGTTTATGGAAAAATTGTTCGTTCAGGAAGTTCCAGAAATCTACGAAGGCGTTATCAAAATTAAATCTGTTGCACGCGCACCAGGTTCACACGCTAAAATCGCTGTTGAAACAGCCGACCCATCAATTGATGCTGTTGGTATGACAGTTGGTATCAAGGGTACACGCATCCAGCCAGTTATCAATGAATGTCACGGCGAAAAAATCGATGTCATCTTGTATTCAGAAGACCCTGCTGTATTCATCGTTAATGCTATGCAGCCTGCAAAAGTAGCCAAGATTATCGTTGACGAAGATACACGCAGCGCGGCAGTTGTTGTAACAGAAGATCAGCAGTCCTTGGCAATTGGTCGCCGCGGTCAGAATGTGCGCCTTGCTTCACAACTGACCGGTTGGAACATTGATGTTATGAACGAAGCCGAAGAACAAGAACGTCGCGCAAAAGAATTCAAAGAAAAGACAGAATTGTTCATTGGCGGTCTGGATATTGATGAAATGATGGCACATCTGTTGATTACAGAAGGTTTCCGTACAATCGAAGAAATCGCTTTTGTTGATATCGCAGAATTGGAAAGCATCGAAGGATTTAATCCTGAACTGGCGGCAGAATTACAGAAACGCGCCAAGGATTATTTAAGCAAAATTGAACAAGATTACTTTGATGAAGGTCATAAACTGGGCATGTCTGATGACTTGTTAAAGTTTGACTTTATCAAACGTCCAATCATCATGAAACTGGGTGCAGCAGGTATCAAATCTTTGGATGATTTGGCCGACCTGTCAACAGATGAATTGATTGAAATCTTGGGTGAAGATACTTTCTCGGCCCGTTTGGCAGGTCGCGTAATTATGAAAGCACGCGAAGTGGCATACGGCATTGTAAAGGACAATGAATAAACTAGTGACGGAGTGAATATATAATGGCAACATTGACACTTGGAAAATCTGTGACAACTGATGCGGTTCGCAGCAAAAAAGGCGACGCGGTGTTCGTTGAACGCCGTCGTCGTGTCGTTGCGCCTGGCAGCAAAGAACTGCGTGATGAACCAGTTCAGCCAGCAGCACCACGCAATGCAGCAGACGAAAAGTTGCGCGCAGTATTAGCGGCGGCAAAAGCACGCGAAGAAGAACGCAAACAACGCGAAGCAGAAGAAGAAGCCGCACGCGCCGCACGCGCCGCGGAAATCGAACGCGAAAATCGCGAATATGAACAAGTAAAATCTCAACTGGCAGCGCGCGAAAATAACAATGTTGCCAATAATGAACCTTTGGAAGAAGAACCTGTTAAACCACAAAAAACAGCACATCAACCAAAGGTATTCACAAATAATGCGCCTGCACAGTCTGGACGCAAAAATCGCGGTATGGATTCTGATGAAGATTCAAAGCCTTCGAAATTCAATTCTAAAAAAGACTTTAAAAAGTCGGGTAAAATTCACCTTAACGATATCGTTATGGGCAACGATGATGACGATGACGAAATCGGTATTCGTGGCGCAAACCGTCGCCGCAGCGAAGCATCACTGAAGCGTTTCCGCGAAAAAGCACGCGCAGTATTTTCCGCGCCACAAAAAGTCGAACGCGTGGTTAATCTGGGCGAAGCAATCACTGTTAAAGATTTGGCCGCCGCTATGGCTGAAAAGGCGGGTAATGTTATCAAAAAATTGATGGAAATGGGTATGATGGTATCTGTTAACCAATCCATTGATGCTGATACAGCCGAACTGATTGCAAGCGAATTTGGTGCAACTGTTAAACGCGTCGAAGTAAAACCTTATGCGGAAATATTGGAACGCGAACCAAATCCAGAAAACCTGACACCACGCGCGCCGGTTGTGACCGTTGTGGGACATGTTGACCATGGTAAAACTTCGCTGCTGGATGCGTTTCGCAACGCAAATGTTGCCGCTGGCGAAGCCGGTGGTATTACACAACATGTTTCTTCGTATGAAGTCAAGACCAAATCAGGAGAAATGATTACTTTCCTTGATACACCTGGTCACGAAACATTTACAGCAATGCGTGCACGCGGTGCACAGATGGCCGATATCGTTGTGCTGGTTGTTGCGGCAAATGATTCTATTATGCCACAAACAATCGAAGCGATTAACCATATTCGCGCCGCAAATGTGCCATTTATCGTAGCTATTAACAAAATTGATTTGCCAGAAGCAAATGCGCTGCGTGTAAAAACCGACCTGTTGCAACAAGAAGTTCAGGTTGAAGAAATGGGCGGCGATGTTCAGTGTGTTGAAATTTCTGCCACAAAAAGAATTGGTCTGGACAAACTGGAAGAAGCAATCCTTCTGCAGGCCGAAATGATGGAATTGAAAGCAGATGCTGATATGCCGGCAGTTTCATATGTTGTAGAAGCCAAAATGGAAAAAGGTTTGGGCGCAGTTGCAACCATCTTGATGCGTCAGGGTACTTTGAAAATCGGCGATGTATTCGTTGTTGGCGAAACATTTGGTCGCGTTCGTGGTTTAATTAACTCGGCTGGTGAGCGCGTAAAGTCTGTACGCCCAGGACAGCCTGCGGTTGTATTAGGATTGGATTCTGTTCCTGCGGCCGGTGACGAACTGCGCGTTATGGAAACAGAAGCGCAAACACGCGAAGTTGCAAACTATCGTATCCAAGTAGCCAAAGACAAGGCAAATGCTGTTAAGCGTTCATCACTAGAAGAACTGTTCGCAAAACGCGATGACAACAAGAAACTTATATTGCCAATTATTCTGCGTGCCGATGTACAAGGTTCTGTAGAAGCGATTGTTGATATGGTTAAAGAAATCCAAACAGATAAGGTTGGTGTTGAAGTATTATCTTCGGGCGTTGGTCAGATTACCGAAGGCGACATTCGTCTGGCGACTGCATCTGGTGCGGTTATTATCGCATTTAATGTTCGTGCAGATGCGGCTGTTCGTGATATGGCACGCAGCAATGGTGTTGACATTCGTTATCACAGCGTTGTTTACCGCATTACAGATGAAATCAAAGAAATTCTGTCTGGTAAATTGGCACCAGAAAAACGCGAAACTTTCATCGGATATGCTGATGTTATCGCACTGTTTACAGTTGGCAAAGGTATCCGCGTGGCGGGTTGCCGTATGACAGAAGGCACAATCAAAAAAGATGCTTTCGTTCGCCTGTTGCGCAACAATGTTGTTATCTATGATGGCAAAATTGGACAGTTGCGTCGCGAAAAGAATGAGGTAAAAGAAGTATCTGGTGGTGTTGAATTCGGTATGTCTTTTGATAAGTATAATGATTTAAAAGAAGGTGACCGTGTTGAATGCTACGAGGTAGAAGAAGTTCGTGCACAGTTATAAAAAAACCGCCAACTGGCGGTTTTTTTTTATTCTTCACCGAAATTCATATCACGTATTTTTTCTGCACGCGGTGCGATTTTCGAAACGGATGTTTGTAATTGCTCGATATCAGTTTGCGCTAACGCAAAGTGCTGGTTTACCTTGGCCGCTCTATCAGACAGGCGCGAAAGGTCTGTTAACAATAATTCAAGTTCCTTTTTAATTTTTGCAGCCACGCGTTTGATTTTTATATCCGAAAGAACTGCGCGAACTGTATTCAATGTTGCCCACAAAGTAGATGGCGAAACAATAAATACTTTTTTACGCGCCGCATATTCTATTGTTGCAGGAAATTCACGATGCAAGGTTTCAAATATGGATTCAGATGCAATAAACATCATCGCCGATTCCGCAGTCAGACCCGCAATTATATATTTTTCACCAATGGCATCTATGTGTTTGCGCACATCAAGTTCAAATTGTTTGCGCGCCATACCATCACCAGAATCAGACATCATACGATTATAACTTTCCAATGGGAACTTACTGTCGATAATCATATCCCCCGGCGGATAAGGCAGGCGAATAATACAATCAGGACGAACACCTGTTTCAAGTACAGACTGAAAAGCATAACTTTCAGGTGGCATAATATCACGAACCAAATCTTCCAGTTGGCGTTCGCCAAATGTTCCGCGTGCCTGTTTGTTGCCCATAAGGATATTTTTAAAGTTCGCTATATCGCCACTGATATTCTTTAATTCAATCGCATTTTGAGACAATGCGCCAAGGCGTTCGGCTAAACGCTCGCGCAATCTGGCATTATCTTCGCGCAGGGCAGATATATCGACCGTTGGACGGCGCATCAACAAGACAAACAGCAAAAATATGATTATGAATAATAATACAAAAATATAAGTTGTCATTTTCTATTCCTTTGGTATTATTATTATAATAGAGGATATACATATGTTGCAAATGAAACTTTGTGGTGATTTGGTTTTGCGCACTAAATGCGCGGAAGTGACCGAAATCACGCCGGAAATTTTAAAAACCATGGATGAAATGGTTGATATGATGCGCTCGCAAAATGGGGTGGGGTTGGCCGCACCTCAGGTGGGTATTTTGTCACGCTTTTTGGTGATGATGGACCCAGACAGCGAAATTGTATATCGTATGATTAACCCAAAAATTGTTTCATTTGGCGCAACAACACGCACTATGGAAGAAGGTTGTTTGTCCGTACTGGGTGCCGATGGGTTGCCTGTATACGCAAATGTGACCCGTCCAGAAGAAGTAGTAGTTGAATGGACAGACGAAACAGGCAAACAACAAATGGCACAAATGTCTGGGCTGCCAGCAAGAATTGTTCAACACGAAACCGACCATTTAGACGGTAAACTGTTTGTTGACTATTTGTCACCTGTGCGCCGCGAAATGCTGATGAGAAAAGTGCGGAGAAAGAAATAATGAAATTAGTACTGATGGGGACAAATGATTTCGTTGTTCCTATGTTTGATGCGATAAAAAATGCCGGCCATGAAATTATGGCGGTGTTTACACGCGCACCAAAGCCTGTTGGCAGAAAACAAATTTTAACACCTTCGCCTGTACATATTTGGGCAAATGAAAATGGCCTGCCTGTTTATACCAGTATCAAAGATTACAATTTTAAGCCTGATATGATTGTGGTGGTGTCATATGGTGTTATACTGCGCGACAATGTCTTGTCTTCTGCGCCATGTATCAACATTCACCCAAGTGCATTACCTGGGTATCGCGGTCCATCTCCAATTCGCAGCGCGATATATAATGGCGACACAAAATCAGCAGTATGTTTGATGGATGTGACCGCAGAACTGGACGCTGGCGATATTCATATTTGTCAGGAATTTGATATAGATATAAACGACACGAACGATGTAATCGAAGCAACAGTTTCAAAAATTGGTGCGGAACTTTTGGTTAAATATCTGAACAATCCATCTGATTTTCCAGCAAAACCACAGGTTGGTGACGCAACATTTACACGAAAATTTGATGGTAATGACGAAATAATCGACTGGCACAAAGAACCTATTCAGATACACAATCAAATTCGTGCACTGGGGGCAGGGCGCACAAAAATAAATGGCGTGGATGTGAAAATTCTTGAAACAAGAATTGACGATAATGGCCTTGAAATCGTGCGCGTACAGCCGGCCGGCAAAAAGCCAATGGATTGGAAAAGTTTTGTAAACGGTTTGCGCGGCGCACCAATAGTTTATGGAGAATAAAATGTTTACAAAGTGCAAATATACAAACACTATTATTAACCCATTATTTGCACGACCAAACTTTGCGTGCCCTTGTTATAACTGTAAACGACCAGAATGTGTCAAAGAAGAGTGTGCGGTTTGGAATTATCAACAAAACTATGTCTATCAAACAGCAGTTTGTAATGCATGCTTGCGCGGGATAAAGAAAAGGTAAAATATGATAGATAAAAAACAAAAATCTTTTACCCAAGAACAAACAACGCCAAAGATGGTGTTTTGTAAGTTTTCAAAACAATTTATATTTCGCGGTCGGTGGAACTGGGAATGTAAATGTATTCACTGTCATCTGGGCGGACAATGTGAAAGCTGTAATATAGTACACAAAGCACGATATATACCAGAAGCAAAAAAGCGGCGCGAAAAATCATGTAAAAGATGCTTTTACAAAACAA
Source organism: Alphaproteobacteria bacterium (assembly GCA_017630405.1). Taxonomy (GTDB): domain Bacteria; phylum Pseudomonadota; class Alphaproteobacteria; order Rs-D84; family Rs-D84; genus Enterousia. The sequence goes on along the minus strand of JAGBVH010000015.1, from coordinate 69,081 downwards.
AACTGATACAAGAAAAAATTAAACAAAATCAAAACAATAATCAAAAATGACACGATATCGCGTAAATCTTGAATATGACGGCACAAACTTAATAGGTTGGCAGGAAAACCGACAGGGGCCGTCTGTACAATCGATAGTAAAGGATGCGATTGAAAAATTCTGTGGCGCACGACCTGATGTCGTTGGCGCGGGACGCACAGATGCAGGCGTACACGCAATATCTATGGTTGCACATTTTGATTTACCGGATTCATCACACAGCGCAGAAACTGTTATGCGGGCACTGAACTTTTATTTGGTTAATCAGCCGGTATCTGTGTTGAATTGCGAAATATGTGACAATGAGTTTCACGCGCGTTTCGATTGCACAGCGCGTCACTATAAATATATTGTTCTTAATCGTGGTGCATCACCTGTTTTACAACAGGACAAGGTTTATTGGGTGCCAAGAAAACTGGATATAGATGCGATGAAAAAAGCGGCACAAAAACTGATTGGCAATCATGACTTTACAAGTTTTCGCGCTTCAGAGTGTCAGGCAAAAAGCCCAGTTAAAACGCTGGATAAAATTGAAATCACACAAAATGGTGACGAGGTTGTATTTTGGTTTTCTGCACGCTCGTTCTTGCATCACATGGTACGCAATATTGTTGGTACACTGATTGAAATCGGCCTTGGCAAACCATATGATATTGATGAAATACTTGCAGCAAAAAATCGCAGTGCGGCGGGCCCAACAGCACCTGCGGCGGGACTTTACTTTATTCGTGCCGACTATGATTCCAAAAACGATTAATTGGTATATATTTTATTCGACCAGATGGATATATCACAAGTCCACCACGCAGTATTTTATGCCCACATTTATCTGATTCTATATCAGAATAAGATACTATATAATCCACACTGTCGTCCGCACACAGTTGCTTTATATTTTTCTGAAGCGCTGTGAACTTTTGAACATAAACTAAATTAAACTTATCAGTGTTATAATACCACAGTCCATCAGTGGGCTTTATTCTATTATTTTTAGTTCCGGTTTCTTCGCCATTAATAGTTTTCCAAGCATCAAACGCAAAATAATGATGTGATGCGCGTGATTTGGTAAAACCAAGTTTACCATCTGTTCCAAGAAACGCAGCTAATTCATGATCCGAAGTTGTATAAAACACTGGACGCGGCGCATACACAATGGCACATATACCAAGCGCAGCAAACACAGTAAAACACATATAATTTATTCTGTTTTTATTGGACACTATCAGCATCAAAGACATACCTGCCAGAACAAACAGCAATAACGCAAAATTTGAAACATGCGCGATATTAACGCTGGCAAATGGCAGTTCTGATATCATTATCGCAACCAACATAAGTTTTTCATAAACAAAATCAGCCAATCCTAACAATCCCGACAAACCAAACAAAGACAATACACACCCAATCATAACCAGTGGCATTATCACGACTGAAAAGACCGGCAATAAAATTAAATTACCAAGTAAACTGTAAATCGGTAATGTACCAAAATGCGCGGCCACAAACGGTGCGGTAAATATTGTGGCAATCAAGGATGTCAAAATCGCCATATAAATAACTTTGAGTATTTTATTATTTGGCATTTTTGGATTTAATTCAGTAAACAACCAAACTATTCCAAAAACCGCCGCAAAGGATAATTGAAATCCTGCCTGCATAACACTATGCGGATTTATTAAAAACATCACCCAAAATACAAGCGCAACATTACGCATAGAAATTGCATTACGGGCAAATATGAACGCACAGAACATTAAACTGGTCATCAGAAACGCACGAACTGTTGCGGTTTCTGCACCCGATAAAAACAAATATATAATCAATACCACCCAAGCAAAACACATCGCAGGAATCTTGGCAGATGTACGCCGCGTTATATGTGGCACACGGCGAAAGATAAAATAAAACAGCGCAAATAACCACCCACCAACAAGCGTCATATGAAATCCACTGATTGACCAGACATGTCCAACACCTGTTGCCATCCATATTTCGGATTCTGGTTTTGGAACGGAATTTTTATAGCCAAGTACCAGCGCATCAACCAGAAACGAATTTGATTTGTTATGTAAAATATCTCTTGTTTTGTTTATATAATTGAACCCTGTATTTGATATAACCTTGCAATCCGTCATATACCCTGTTGCAGACAATCTGTTAAAATATGCCCACCTTGAATAATCAAAACCTTCTGGTACGGTGACGGAATTTGGCCGAAACAATGTGACCGTTGCTTCTATTTTGTCGCCAACATTTGGTATAGCCACATTTTCCATAACAGAAACACGAATATTCATATCCTGACCGTCCAGATTGGTATGAATATTTATACGCGTTTTGTCGTTGGTATAATCCAGTGATTTTACATATCCTGTTATAATCTTGTCATTCTGGGTATGGGCGATACTTGGTGTATCAATTATATGGGTAAATATGGATGAATAACAAAAACCAAACAAGAATATCATTAATCCACGAAGTAAAATAGAAGTATTCTTGAAGAATAACAGACCAGTTATTATAGCCATAATAAATAAAATATATGAAAAATTCGGTTCAAAAGTACAAGTAAAGTATAAACCAGCACCCGCCGCCAATAAAAAGGGTGTATACAAGAACTTGTTTTTATTCTGATTTTTCAAAAATCCGATCATAACAAAAGTATAGGAATTTATTTCGTTGCGCCGCAACCAAAAATTTCGTATGATAAAAGCCCATAAGGGGGCACTTATGGCAAAGTATATATTTATAACTGGTGGTGTTGTTTCAAGTTTAGGTAAGGGCGTCGCAGCTGCAGGGTGTGGCGCCCTTCTTCAATCCCGTGGATATACTGTTCACGCACGAAAATTCGATCCATATCTTAATATAGACCCTGGCACAATGTCGCCATTTCAACATGGTGAAGTATATGTGACAAATGATGGATACGAAACGGATTTAGACCTTGGGTACTATGAAAGATTTCTGGGGGCAAAACTTTCACGAAATGATTCTGTGTCTGGCGGACGAATTTATTGGGATGTATTAAATGCAGAACGCCGCGGGGACTATCTGGGCGGAACTGTTCAGATGATTCCACATGTATCCAATAAAATTAAAGAATATATATCAGCCCCAAGTGATACCGATTTCGTTGTGTGCGAAATAGGTGGTACCGTTGGAGATATCGAAGGTAAAATATTCCTTGAATCTATCCGACAATTCGCAAACGATGTCGGTCGCCGCAATGTTATGTTTATACACCTGACATTGGCACCTTATCTGGAAAAATCTGGCGAATTAAAAACAAAGCCTACCCAGATGTCTGTGCGCCAATTACTCGAAAACGGTATCCAAAGCGATATGCTGATTGTGCGTACGCCACGCATGCTGACCGCAGATGAAAGAAGCAAAATTGGTATGTTCTGTAATTTACCAGCCAAAAGCGTAATCAGCGGTATCGATGTTGATAATATATACAAAATACCACTGGCATACGAAGCACAGCATGTATTTGATATTATTGCTGATCATTTTGGACTGCCAAATGCACGCGGCGATATGTCACGATTTGAAAGAATTGAAAAATACCTTGGCGATGATATACCTAGTGTGACAATTGGTGTTGTTGGTAAATACTTTGATGTGCCAGACGCATACAAGTCACTTAACGAAGCATTGTTCCACGCTGGAATACAAAATAATGTTCATGTAAAACTTAAAAAGATTAGCGCAGAAAACTTTACAAATGAAGACTGTGCTGATGTCGATGGTATTTTGGTACCAGGTGGGTTTGGCGCACGCGGCGTGGAAGGAAAAATCGCGGCCGCTGGATATGCTCGCATAAACAAAGTTCCATATATGGGAATATGCCTTGGGATGCAGGTGGCTGTTATTGATTTTGCACGAAATGTACTTGGGATTGCCGATGCCGATTCTTCGGAATTCAATAAAAAGTGTACACCTGTGATTGGAATTATGTCAGATCATGATTCTGAAAATATGGGTGGAACACTGCGGTTGGGCGCATATCCTTGTGTAATCACCGCCGGCAGTCGCGCACATGAAATATATGGTACAGAAAACATCAGTGAAAGACACAGACACAGATATGAAATGGATATATCGCTGGAACAAAAATTTGCGGATGCTGGTATGATAATATCTGGTCGCAGTCCAGATGGAAAATTACCTGAAATTGTTGAACTGCGCGACCATCCGTTCTTTGTCGCAGGACAATTCCATCCGGAATTTCAATCAAGTCCATATACCGGACACCCAATGTTTAATGCGTTTATAGCAGCTGCAGTTAAACATAAACATTAAAAAAAAATCCCGCAAACGCGGGATTTTTTTTACATACGCGGACCACCACGCATTGGATTCATACCCCTTGGCGCCTGTGCAGATAATGCGCCACCAACACGACCTGTTACAATTTTATCCCCCTGTTGCAATTCATCAGAAATAATTTCTGTTTCTGTTGCTGTGGACAGTCCCTTGGTATATGGAATTAACATAATGTCCTGTTCACGCTGGATTGCCAAGTGAGTTTTTGGTGTAGCACCATTGGCATCCGGGACAATATCTGTGAAACTGCGAACCAAGAATGCAGAATTTGCCGCTTTCCATACATTTTCTTTTTCTGTGATAATAATCGTCACAAATGCTGTCATCCCTGGCATAAGGCGCAAATTCTCATTATTAACATCGATTACAACCGTATAAACAACAACATTAGAAGTGGTTGTTGGTGATAATCTTATTTGACGCACAAACCCCTCGAATGTTTCAGTTGGATATGCATCAACAGTAAATGTAACGCGCTGACCATCTTTGACAACACCGATATCAGCCTCGGATACAGATGTTTCAATCTGCATTTTTGTTAAATCTTCGGCAATTTCAAACAAGTCTGGGGTCTGGAAAGATGCCGCAACAGTTTGACCAACATCAACCTTGCGCGAGATAACAGTTCCATCAACAGGCGATGTAATTGTCGCATATCCAAGATTTGTTACAGCACGTTCATATTGCGATTGCATACGGTTTACAGACTGTTCCGCTTGTTCGTATGTCGTTTGTGATTTTTCAAGTTCTGCACGCGCAATAATACCTTCGTCATACAGCATTTTATTGCGTTCATATTCACTTTTCGCATAGTTGCGTTGGGATACCGCACTGTCCAAAGAAGCCTTGGATTCATCAACCGTTGCCTGTAAAACAGAAGGTTCGATTGTCAGCAACATATCGCCTTTTTTAACCTTGGAATTAAAATCAACATACAGGTTATCAATTGTACCAGAAACCTGAGAACCAACATTTACAGTGTTTACAGGACGAATTTCACCAGTTGCAGTCACAACCTGACGCAGGTCACCACGCGATACTTTGACAGTCGCAAATTCAGATGCTTTTTTTTCGCCGCCACCAAAAATCAACCACGCGCCAATACCAAGCACTGCTGCCAACAGCACCCACCATTTTTTACGCCAAATCCACCCAAAAATACGACCAATTCTTGATGCCTTTTTGCCGGCATTTATCGGAGTTTTTGATTGTTTTTTACTCATTTGTCTTTTCCTCTTCTACTTCCGCTTTGATTTCACCAACCGCCAATGCAACCGCCGCACGTTTTGTAAATAAATCATACTTTGCTGCATTGTTTTGTTTTTGTGCCGACACTAGTTCTGATTGCGCGGTTTGCCAATCCAACATTGTCGCACGACCAACCTTGTACATACCAGCGGTTACGCGTTCCGATTCGGTCGCTGATTCCAACAAGGTTTCTGTTTGTTTTAATACTGTTTGTGCGGTTTTATAGTTTTGATACGCACTGAATATATCAAGCGCGGCATTATCCTGTGTTTGACGCTCTTGTTCAACTGCACGCTCGTAATTTGCCTGGGCGCTGCGCAGACCATATAAATTTGAAAAACCCGCAAATAAGGGCATAGAAGCACGAATACCGATACTGCCACTAATATTATCAGACCCCGCACCATATGTTTCAGACGGTGTATCATTCCATGATAAAGAACCAGATGCAGAAATCGATGGCAGATTCTTTAAGAAACTGCTGTTTCTTCTGTGCCACGCCGAATCTTTATTTGCTGTTGCACGCAACAGGTCAGGGCGCGTTTTTTGCGCCTGCGCAAATAATTCGTCCAGACTCTTGGTTTCCTGTGGCGTACCAATTTCAGATGGCAGGTCCGCAATCTCTATATCCTGATTCGCTGGGAACGAAAGTTTTGCCAACAATGACCCCTTGGCAATTTCGCGATTATTTTTTGCTCGCTCTAAATCCAAATCACGACTGGCCAATGTTGTATCAGCCTTTAATACATCGGCCTTGGCCACAGAACCTGCTTTGAATTTTTTAGATGCCATATCGCGTGCGCTTTGCGCAACTTCGCGCAGTTTTGTTGCGGAATTAACATCAGCATCAGCATTTAATAACGCATAATAAGAACCAATCAGACCATATATATAATTCTGAACCGTTTCATCATAATCAAAGCCAGCCGCACGCCATGACGATATTAACTGATTCTGGTCAGATAAACGCTTGCCAAAATCAAACAACAAATACGAAGCGGACAAAGATGCACCATACGACCAATCACCCCATTGTTCATTTCTATATGGCAAAGATGCGTTCGCAGATGCGTTAACACTTGGCAAATAATTCGCATAACCAGCATTTTTCGCAAATCTTGATGATTCGTATGCCATATAAGAGGCCGCAGTTTGTGGATTTCGACACAACCCAAGTTCTATTATTTGCGGCAAAGTTAATTTACCAGCAGGTACAGTCGTACGATTCATACAATCGTCCCCACCAGCAAAAGCAGGCAAAACAGCCATTAAAACAGGCAATATCAACAACTTATTCATAGATACATTCTCTCGCTTTTCAATAATATTATAAATTATACAATTTTTATGTTGAATTACAATTTTTTTTTGCTTAATATGCGCATACAAGTTCAGGCCTGGTGGCAGAGTGGTTATGCAGAGGACTGCAAATCCTTGTATGCCGGTTCGATTCCGACCCAGGCCTCCAAATAAAATCCCCTGAATGGGGATTTTTTCTTTTTAGTGGAATAAATTCGTGTAATAAAAAAAATCCCCAAACGGGGATTTTTTATTATTTAACGGTTGTTGTGGCGTTACGATTCCATTTCCAGACTTCTTCGCCAGAACCCTGAACCAATGGACGTTCTTTACCATAAGAGATTGTAGAAATACGTTTTGCTTCTACACCATCTTTAACCAAAACTTGTTTTGCAGCGTTTGCACGACGTGCACCCAATGCCAAGTTGTATTCTGTGGAACCACGTTCGTCGCAGTTACCAGCAATCTGGATTTTTGTATCTGCGTGGTTTTTCATGTACAAAGCCTGACCCAACAGGTTGTTTTCGGCTTCTTCTGAAATTTCAGCAGAATTAAAACCAAAGAATACACGCTGATCGTTCAAATCAGCAGGTTCAACAATAGAACCACCGCAAGCTGCCAGCAAGCCAGCTACGCCTGCCAATAAAGCAAAGTTTTTAATTTTCATGAAAATACTCCCTTGAGTTTCTGTTGCTCGCGTTGTATTGTACTATAAAAGGTTTGTAATATCAAGGAAAAACAAATATGTCACATGGTGCATTACAGGATTTAAATTTGGCAGGAGTGCGTTGGGAACTTTCGGAAACACCGATAACATCCACATCTAATACACAAAAAACCGCGCAAACCGTACAAAATCCAACACAAAGTATCGCAAGTATCGCTGAAATCAATCGTGCACCAACATCTGTGGTGCCACCAATTGCACCAGTACAAACTATATCCCAAGAAACCGTTAACGCAATGGCGGCCAGACCCAATGATATACCAGCACTGATTCGTATGATTGGTGAATTTAACCACCCATTACGCACAACAGCAACCAATACAGTTTTGCCCCATATTGCAAACAATCCGAATGGGCTTGTTTTGATAACAGATATACCTTCTTCGGACGATGACGCATCGGGCAATATATTATCCGGCACAACAGGTGAATTGATGGATAAAATGCTGGCCGCGATTGGAACAAGCCGCGAAAATGTATCTATTATACCTATGCTGTTTTGGCGCACACCAGGGGGACGCACGCCAAACAGAATCGAACTGGATATGACACGACCTTTTATCGACCGATTGATTAGTATGCTTAACCCTCGCATTATATTAACAATGGGTTCTTTGCCCGCCACAGAAATCGCTGGGGTTAATTTAGCAAAGGAACATGGCAAGCCTGTAACCATTGAAGGCAAACCAACAATAGTTCCAATTTATCATCCAAATTATTTGATACTTAAGCCAACCGCGAAACGCGATGTATGGAATGCGCTGCAAAATGTTCAAAATATCTTGAAAAGTGCCTAAAAATAGTTAATAATTCGCGCATATGTAATAAAGGAGCATAACATTAAACCTATGATGAACCGTGATAATCGTCGTGACGCAGGTCCACGTATGAATAATCGGATTTTTGCTAAAACCGTTCAGGTAATTAGCAGCGAAGGCCAGAATTTAGGCATTATGCCAACATCTCAGGCACTGCAGATGGCAATGGACGAAGGTCTGGATTTGGTGGAAATCAATGCCAACAACGCAACACCTATTGTAAAAATTATGGACTATGGCAAGTTCAAATACGAACAGAAAAAGCGCGCGTCCGAGGCTAAAAAGAATCAAAAAACTACTGAAGTAAAAGAAGTTTGGGTCAAACCTTTTATCGAAGAAAATGATTTGAATATCAAAATGAAAAAGGTCTTTGAATTCTTGGCAGACGGTAATAAGGTTAAAATTGCCGTTATGACCAGGGGTTCTAAAAAGGTTTTGGCGCGTGGTAAAGATGCTGTCCCAGAACTTTTTGCCAAGATTTTGGAAATTGTTGGTGACAAAGGTAATCTGGAATCAAAATCAAAACCAGATGAAAGAACAAAATCTTTGATTATTGCACCAGCTAAATAATTAAAAAATCCCCGATATTTTGGGGATTTTTTTTGTTTATATTCTTGTCAGGATTGTATTTTTTTTGTATTATCCGGACATGATTAAATCTATTAGTTTAACAGATTTTAGAAACCATAATATATGCCGCGTGACAACACACGGGCGGCGCAATGTGATTATTATCGGACCAAATGGCGCAGGAAAAACCGCAATACTTGAAGCTGTATCAATGCTGTCGGGCGAAAGAGGATTGCGTGGGGCCGCCATGGGCGAAATCGCGCGTTTTGATGGAGACGGTGGTTTCAGTGTATTCGCAAATCTTTATGACGATACAGAACTGGCAATTACATTTTCAAATACCGACACAAACAGACGCGCAAGAATTGATGGCGAAAATTCTGCGCTGTCAGATTTAGCAAAGCATATACGAATTGTTTGGCTGACACCAAAAGAGGACAGATTGTTTGTCGAAGGTGCTGCTGACAGACGCGCATTTTTTGACAGACTGGCCGCCGGATTTGATCCAACACATGCCGGAAGAATCGCAAGATTTAGCAAATTGATGAGCGAACGCGCATTCGCACTTAAAACTGGTAACGACACATACTGGCTGGATGCACTGGATACACAAATAGCCGGTACCGCAGTCGCAGTTGCAGTTGCGCGCATACAATACGCTGGTGAACTTAATTACTTTCTTAAATCATGTGCGGTATCGGTTGATGGTATGATTGAAAAAATGTTAATTAATGGGATGAGCGCAGGGGATGCAGAAAGAAGTTATCTTGAATACCTGAAACAAAACAGAACAATTATAAACGACAAAATGGTTATCGATGGACCACATAAATCTGATTTTGGGGTATTTAATCATAAATTAAAACTACCTGCGCATTTAACCAGCACAGGTCAGCAAAAAACCGCACTTGTTGATTTGATTTTGGCACACGCAAAACTTATACACACAAAAACAGGTAAAAAGCCACTGATTTTGCTGGACGAAGCGGCCGCACATTTGGACGAAAACGCAAGGGAAAATCTATTCCAAGAACTGGGGGCGGCAGATGCACAAGTTTGGGCAACAGGACTGGATATCAATGTGTTTAAAAATGTTCCTGATGCGGTATTTGTCACTTGCGCAGACGGGCAAATAAGTAATATACTGACACCGGAGAATTAAATCATGGCACGTATAGATTATCAAACTTTATTGGATAACGCACTTAAATCCGTTGTAAAAGACGCACTGATTCACGCACAGTTTAATGGATTGGGTGACGGGACACATTTCTTTATCACTTTCAAAACACGCGATGCTGGTGTTGTATTGCCGGATTTCCTGCGCATACGATATCCAGATATAATGACAATTGTTTTACAGTATTCGTATAACAACCTTAATGTATCCGACAAAGAATTTGGGGTGCAGTTGACTTTTGATGGCCGTCCATTTTTTATCCGCGTACCTTTTTCTGCGCTGGTCGAATTCAAGGATCCATCAGTTGATTTTATGCTGTCTTTTCATCACAAAAATCATCAGGCAGCAGCGGATAACGACATGGAATTACCACTGGAAGAAAAACCAGGAACCGTTCCAGACAATGGTCGCGTTGTATCACTGGATGAATTTAGAAAAAATAAAAACAATTAAAAAAACACCGGCAAATGCCGGTGTTTTTTTATTCATATCGCAGACTGTCAATCGGGTTTAGTTTTGCTGCCTTCATTGCCGGCATAACGCCAGACGACAGACCAACAATTACCGCAACCGAAACAGATAATACAACCGGCCAAATACTGAACGGCACATTATATCCAAGAATAAAACGACCAACACCCTGAGATAAACCAACCCCAAGTATCAAGCCTATCATAGACCCAAGGAACGAAATCATTATAGATTCAGACAAGAACTGAATAATAATATGGCGTTCACGCGCACCGATTGCTTTGCGAATACCAATTTCACGCGTACGCTCGGCCACAGATACAAGCATCATATTCATAATACCAATTGCGCCAACCAACAAAGATACGGCAGCAATCGCAATCAGCAACAATTTCAAATATCCAGTTACCGTATTCATTGTTTCCATAATCTGTTTCATATCCATAATCTGAAAATCATCGACCGCATCATCTTTTAATCTGTGACGCTGACGAAGCAGGGCGGTTATTTGTTCAATTGCCAGATTATTATCGGATGTTTCGTATAATTTAAGCGCAACCATCTGGACTGCATTTGGAAAACGGGACCCTTGGACACGCTTCTTTAATGTTGTAATAGGAATTAACACCATGTCATCCTGACTGCCCATTGCGGAATCACCCTTGGCCTTGGTCACGCCGATAATAGTAAATGGTGTGTTTTGGATTCGTATTACTTCACCCACAGGATTTTTTTCAAGTCCTAATTCTTCGGCGGTTTCTGGACCAATAACCGCATATGTTGATGCGTTTCGTACCGCCGCCATATCAAAGAAAGTACCATATTCTATTTCCACATTTTGAACGGTTATATAGTCTGGATACACACCAACCATTGATGTCCCCCAGTTTTTATTACCATAGATTACCTGCGCAGAACCATTTTGAACAGGCGATACCGCCATAACATCAGGCAGGCGCGCAATAAATTCCGCATCTTGGATAGTCAGAGTTTGGCGACTGCCCGTGCGGACACCTGCGCTTTGCGCCGCGCCAGCGCGTATCATAATAGTATTGGTACCAAGTGATGAAAACTGGTCCGTGATTTGTTTTTGAACCGTTTCACCAACTGCCACCATTATCACAACCGCCATAACACCAATGATAATACCCAAAACCGTTAGAAAAGAACGGATTTTATTGCCACTGATTGACAGCCAAGATTCTTTCAAAATATCATTAAATGTCATATTTTCCCCCGATATTATAAATTCCTGTCATCGCGCGGAACACGACCATCATAATTTATTTTACCGTCACGAATATGAATTAATCTGTCCGCGTATTTCGCGATATCAAATTCGTGGGTAATCATAACTATTGTTATCCCAAGGTCACGATTTAATTCCTTGAAAAACTTCAAAATCTCGTTCCCCATTTTACTGTCCAGCGCACCAGTTGGTTCGTCCGCCAGAATCAATTTAGGGCTACCAGCCAGCGCACGCGCAATCGCCACACGCTGCTTCATACCGCCGGACAGTTGTGTCGGCAGGTATGTTTCAAAATTTTCCAATCCAACACGCTTTAACATTTCGCGCGCACGACTTATGCGGTCGTCCATGGATAAACCCTGATACATCAATGGCAGCATCACATTATCCAGAACACTGCGTTTGGGTAATAAATTAAATTGCTGAAAAACAAAACCGATATATTCATTACGAACAACCGCCAATTCATCGGTGCTTAGTCCCGTAACATCACGACCATATAATTCATACACCCCAGATGTTGGTGTATCCAACGCGCCGATTATATTCATACATGTCGATTTACCAGAACCAGACGGCCCCATAATGGCGACAAATTCGCCGGCGTGAACCTTGAAATTAATATCAAATAATACCTGTTGCTGACCACCAAGTTCCACTGGGAAACTTTTGTTTATATTTTTTAATTCTATGATTATATCTGATGATTTTTTCATACCCTCTCCGATAATATCTCAGCATATATTATATCACGACAAAGGTAAATCACATAAGAAAAAAAATACCGGCATTTGCCGGCATTTTTACAATAAACACGCCAAGGTTGCACCTGTATTTTTCAACATAAACCAACCTATGCGATAATCAGATATATATACTGTCGCCATAAATAAAGCAAATATACCTATGACCAAGATTACATTGTTTCTTTTTCCGCGCATACAATATACGGACAAATTATAGAACAAGAACAGGATATAAGCATCAACCAACAGGCTTATCACCCACATAGATGTACAATTAAATGCTAAAGCATTTAAAACCAATATAACTGGATAGATAAAGAATACAGATGCCAGCCCCTTAATCGCGATTTCCCAATCACGCTCGCCCCCGGTAATTTCAGAAACCAACATCATCAGTCCGCCCATAACAAACAATAATGTGACCGCCAAGACTGGAACAATGATAATTGCTGTGAATACAGAACCTAATGTTATGGTTGCACCACCAATCAGACGAATTAACAAAACCAATATACCGCCCAACAAACCATACAAAAAGGCCTTTAACATGGATTCTTCCAGATTTCCGTCCGCAACAATCTTGGTAAAATAGCGTTTTGGATTAACAATCAGATTTTTAATGCGTTTAAATGCGTTTTTAATTTTTTTCTTCATATTCAAACCCTTGATTTGATTATTTATATTTTTGCTTTATAATTACAAAAAATCAATGGAAAAAATTATGATTAAAGTAACAATAGCCGGACGACCAAATACAGGAAAGTCCACATTATATAACGCCCTGACGGGAACACGCGATGCACTGGTCCATGACAGACCAGGTGTTACACGCGACTGTATGGGCGGCACTTTTTGTAATCGACCATACCAGTTGTTTGATACAGCGGGGCTGGAAAACGCAAAAACTGGTATTGCGCTGGATTCCACCAATATGGCAATTGCTGCTATTTCTGATGCGGACGCAGTATTGTTTGTTGTTGATGGACGCGTAGGTTTAACATCCGAAGATTTGGATTGGGCGCGTCTTGTGCGCCGTAAAACCAAGGCACCTATTTTGCTGTTGGTAAATAAAACAGAATCACAAAAACGCCTTTCGAACATTCATGATTTTTATAAACTTGGCTTTGGCGATCCAGTGATGATTTCTGCCGAACACAAGACAGGATTTACAGAAATCTATGATTTTCTGGATAAAATCGCCGGAACAGAAAACACCGAAGAAAACACAGAAAAGCCAGCCGACAATCGTATCAAGATTGCTATATTGGGCCAGCCTAATGTTGGTAAATCAACTTTTGTTAACCGCGTATTAGGCGAAAAACGACAGATTGTTATGGACGCGCCTGGTATTACACGCGATACAGTAAAAATCCCAACCAAGTTCTATGGTCGTGATATTTTACTGATGGATACAGCAGGATTGCGCCGCAAAGCGGGTGTGACAGATGATGTAGAAACATTGTCTGCGCTTAAATCACTGGATGCAATTGAAAAGGCTGATGTCGTTATTTTGATGGTTGATGCGACTAAAAACATCGAAAATCAGGCTCTTGGAATTGCCGGCCGCATATATAATGCGGGTAAGATTTTGTGTGTTGCGCTGAATAAATGGGATTTGATTGAACCTGAATTAAGGGATGAAAAACTGCTTAAATTAAAACATCAGTTTTCAAACTCGTTCCACCAGATTATCAAGCCTATGATTTTGGCAGTATCAGCAGAAACCGGAACAGGTGTTCAAAATATGTTCCGCAGAATTTACGAACAATGGGATATTTCAACCGCACAGGCACCAACAAGTTTAATCAACAGAATTGTTGAAAAATTAGTTGCAGAAAGACAACCACCTATGTCTCGCCTTAAAAGACCTATGAAAATCAAGTTTGCGCGTCAGACAGGTCGTCATCCTATGCGTATTACAATCAATGTTGGCGGGGCATCTGATATTCCTGAATCATATACGCGATATCTGCGCCGTGGAATTGCGACCGCGCTTAAATGGGAACATTTGCCTATTGTAATTGAATACAAAAAGTCCGATAATCCATTTGATTGATAGTTAGATGTTAGTCAAAAAAACAGGCATACTTCAAACTATGCCTGTCTTTTTATTTATTTTGCGAAAATTATTTGTCGCGGATTTTCGCATTACATTTTGATTCTACATTTTTAATAACCAAAGATTGTAATGCCTGTAAATCTGTATCCGACATATTTTCGTATGGTTCTATTGCGATTGTAAACGCAATAGACTTTTTACCATCCCCCATATCAAATGCATCAAACACAACAACACTGGTGATACGATTATCAGATGCTGCCGCGACCGAAGTTAATTTTTCCGCCGGTGTATCTGTATCGACTATGAACGCAAAATCACGTGTTATTGGTTGAAATTCAGACGGTGTGATATTCTTACCACCACGCGCATGTGGCAGTACATTAATATCATCAACAATACCGATAACAACATTTGTTTTTATACGCAGTTTTTTGGCAACAGATGGATGTAATTCACCAAACTCTGCCAACTTTCTTTTACCCTGCATAATTGCACCATAACGGTATGGATGCGCCCACAATGGTGTGTTTTCAGTAGAAATTGTAAACTTTTGACCGTTAAGCAACGATACAATATCTGACTTTACATCATAGATATCTACATCGCGTGTGCGGCCCATCCAATGCTTTGGACCATTACGCCCAGAACGCACAACACACAGACCTGTATGCTGGGCACCAGGTGTGTCACCATCAAAGATAGTACCAAGTTCAAACAAGTTTACATCTGGGAATCCGCGTTTTTCATTTTCGGATACTGTTTGTAACAAACCGCCCAGCAAATTATTACGCGCTGTATCTAATTCAGATGTGATAGGATTCGCTACTTTGATAATCGGTTTATCCGACAATAATTCTTCTGTCTTTGAATTACCAAAACAGTATGAACAACATTCATTCAAACCACGCGCCGCCATTGAACGCTTGATATATAAATCATGTTTATATTCAGGTTTTATGTCGCCATGTGTATGATTGTTGTTTGTGCCAATCTTTTCATAGCCATAGATACGCAACAAATCTGCAACCAATGTTTCAGGAATCAAAACATCAACGCGGGCAGGGTGTGGTACAACAGCCCATTTATCGCCCTTAATTTTCAATGTATAGCCTAATTTTTCAAGAATATTTTTCTGGGTATCACCGTCCAATTCTACGCCTGTTTTCTTGGCAAAATAAGATGGAGAATATTCAATTTTTACATCAGGTGTATTATCCGAACCCGCCGCAAAAGTGCCAACTATTTTACCACCACATGTTTCTATAATAATATCAGCCGCGTTCATCGCTGCATCACCCGTCATTGTTGGGTTTATACCTCGTTCATATCTGTATGACGCATCAGTTGACATACCAATACGTTTTGCTGATTTACGAACAGATACAGGATCAAAATACGCTGATTCCAGGATAATGTTCTTGGTTTCATTTGTTGTTGAACCACGCGCACCACCGATTACACCAGCCAATGCCAAGATACCTGAATTGTCCGCGATAACCATATCATTTTCGGTCAATTCATGTTCAGAACCAAACAAATCAACAAACTTCTCACCAGAATTCGCCATACGCACAGTGATATCACCATCGATTTGGTCCGCATCAAAACAATGCATAGGCTGGCCCATATCATAACAAATATAGTTTGTCGCATCGATAGCGGCATTTTTAGGATTGATACCAATAGCAGTCAATCTTGATGCAATTGTTTGATTGCTTGGGCACATATTAATCCCATGAATTTCAATCATTTTATATGCGCTGCACTTTTCGGTTTTTATATTAACCGAACGATTACCTGAAACACAGTTAAATTCTTGTGTTTTTGGTTCAATATATTCGCCAGCGTCAGCCGCAGACAAATCACGCGCAACACCACGAACAGATAAATAATCAGGACGATTTGGTGTAATTCCTGCATCAAATACGGTTTTCGCATCAATAACAGGTGAACCAATTTTTGTTTCTTCTGGCAATTCAATAATACCACTGTGATCTTCGCCAATTCCAAGTTCTTTGGCAGAACACATCATACCATCGGACACAACACCACGAAGTTTACCAGAAACAATTTCATGTCCACCAATAACACAACCAGGAACCGCCAGCGCAGATATTAATCCAACACGCGCGTTTGGGGCACCACATACAACCTGACGAAGTGTACCAGAACCATCATCAACCTTTAACACATGTAAATGGTCGCTGTTTTCGTGTGCTGTGCACTCTACTATCTTGGCAGCAATTGGTGCGATAGGAGTTGTTAAATCTTCTACTTCCAGTCCAATTCTGGTTAATGTATCAGCAATTTGTTGCGCTGATAAATCTGTGTTCAGATATTGCTTTAACCAATCATAAGTCCATTTCATCTTCTATCCCCCAATATTAAAATCCAGCACTTTTTAACCATCTTATATCGTTACCACGAAAATCACGAAGGTCTGGCAGATTATATTTTAACATCGCCAATCTATCCCAACCAAAACCAAAGGCAAAGCCCTGATATTCATCTGGATTGATTCCGCAATTACGCAATACATTTGGATGAACCATACCAGCACCCATAATTTCCAACCATTTATCGTTTTTCCACTTTAAGTCAACCTCGATAGACGGGTCTGTAAATGGAAAGAACGATGGACGAATACGCAAAACAACTTCATCCATTTCAAAGAATCTTTTCAAGAATGCGCGAATATCCGCAATCAAATCAGACATTGTGATATCTTTATCTATATATAAACCTTCTATCTGGCCAAACATAGGACCATGTGTCGCATCCATTTCTTTGCGATAAGTCGAACCAATACCAAACATTTTAATTGGCACACCATCAGATTCCATAGCACGAATTTGAATCGCAGATGTCTGGGTACGCATTACATTACCATTTGGCAAAAAGAAGGTATCCTGCATATCACGCGCAGGATGATGCGCAGGTGTGTTCAATGCAGTAAAGTTATGCCAATCGTCTTCTATTTCTGGGCCTGTATATGGTTTATAACCAAAAGATTCCAGAATAAAAGATATTTCAACCAGACTTTGAGTCATCGGATGTAATGTACCACGATTTTCAGGTGCAGCATTCAAAGACACATCCAATTTTTGCTTCTTTAGCCCAGCTATCAAAATTTCATTTTCGATTTCATTTTGACGCGTTTTGAATAATTCACGCAATTCGGTATTTTCAAGATTTAAGGCCGCGCGCGCTTTGTTATCCAAATTCTTCATTTCGCGCAAACGCATTGTCATTGTACCATTTTTACCGAAAGTCGCGGTATAAAGCGCCTGTAATTCTTCCAGTGTATTTATATTTTTTATTTGTTCTTGCATAACTTCTTTCCTGATTTAACACCTGTTATAAAAAACTAAAAGCCGTCATACGACGGCTTTATTATGACAAAACAGATACCTGCCGACAAGGTATTATTTGCTTTCGGCAGTGATAAATCGTTTCGCTGTATCAACCAATTTTACAAAGTTTGCATCGCCTGCATATGCCATTTCGGCCAAAACCTTGCGGTCCAGTGCGATACCAGCCTTTTTCAGACCATTCATAAATTGGCTGTAGGTCATACCATTTGCGCGTACAGCGGCATTGATACGAACAATCCACAAACCACGAAATTCGCGTTTTTTAACACGACGATCGCGATATGCATACTGTCCTGCCTTTTCCGTTTTTTCACGGGCAGCGCGATATGTTGAATGATGACGGCCCAAGTAACCCTTGGCACGCGCCAAAATTTTATTATGTTTTTGTTTTACGGTTGTTCCGCGTTTTACTCTTGCCATATTCGCCCCCTATTATTTCAAACCATATGGAGCCAGGATTTTAGCCTGACCGACCATGTTTTCGTTCAAATACTGTGGTTTAGAACCCGCGTTGTTTGCACGTGCGGATTTCTTACGCAGCAACTTTTTATGGGCGTTACGGGCAACACGGATTTTACCGGTCGCGGTCATAGACGCGCGTTTTTTCAAGTATGACTTTGTTTTTAATTTTGGCATTTTATATCCTTTTATTTAGATAGTTTTATGGTCTGATGGCAATGCCTGCCACTTTGACCGACCCATATTTTGGCACAAATAAATGAAAAATCAAGTTTTTATTGAATATTTGACTTTTAGGGATTAAAGTATGCCCGATGAAACAGAATAAACTATCTTCCAAACTATACCCATTGATAAAAGCCGTTGCAGCGGCTGCGGTTTTGCCCGTTTTATTCATTTATATCATGATTGCAAAGCCAGATTATCACCTGATGAACGCGTTGGGACATATCGTTGTACCGGTCGCACAATGGGTTGGAAATGTTATCACATGGCCAATCAGGGTTGTTGGTGATACTATTGATGGAATTGGCGAATTGTCCAGTCTGCGCAGCGAAAACGAAGAATTACGCGCACGACTTGATGACGCACTGGCAAATAACAATGCATGTCAAATCGCGATTGAAGAAAATAAAAAACTGACCAAGGAACTTAATATTGTAAACAGTTATCCACAAAATACAGTACTGGCGGATGTTGTTTTAAACAATCAGGCAATTGGACACAATACTTTTATAATAAATCGTGGCGCAAACAGCGATATAGAACCAGGGATGGTTGTTGTATCAACAGATTATAAGTTGGTTGGGATTATTATTGATGCAGCACCAGATTTTTCAAAGGTACGCGCATTGACTGATTCTGATTCTAATATTGCGGTACGAATTGTGGGTTCCGAAGTCTATGGATTTATGCGCGGTGACGGCAGCAGTCGTCCAAGTATGGGATTTTTTAGTGACCCAGAATTTCAGCCTGCCAAGGGATTAAAACTAGTTACAAGTAATATCAGCGGTGTATTGCCAGCCGGTATATTGGTTGGTGAATTGGTCACAGATACAGATGTTACTGTCACAAAACCAACACAAATATCACGCGTGATTGTATTACAATTTGATAAAAACAACGAATATAAATGAAAAAAGAAAACATAGTCCTTTTTCTGAAGACCGCATTTCCGTTTTTATTATCAATCGGATTATGGCGTTTATCCTGCTCGGTATGGAATCAGGCTGGATTTTTAGCGATTATTCCTGTTTTTTTCTTTTCTTTTGTACGACCAGTTAATTGGTTTGCGCCATTTGCCGCGATGATTTGCTTTATCATAGACTATAAATTCGGGACAATTTGTTTTTGGTTGGCATTTTACTGTCTGTTCTATGCGATAAACGGTTTTCAAAGTTTTATTGACATATCACGTATTGATAAAAATGGTTTAATTGTGTTTATGGTTTTTATAGGAACAGGACTGGTTTTATTACTATTTAGAAACTTTGGTTTTTGGAATTTCTTGGATGCAATTTGGATGTTTGTTTGGACAAGTATTCTGTATTATCCGATTACACAAATAAGCAAAAGGGCGATAAATGATAGATAAAGAAGTTTCTCGCACTTTTGATAGACGAAGCGCACTGTTTTTAACAGGTGGTGCTGTGTTAACATCTGTATTAATTCTTAGAATGCTGCAGATGCAACTTTTTAGTTATAAAGAATACACCAGAAAAAGCCAAAATAACTCGTTCAGAATCCAGATAAACACACCTGAAAGAGGCAAGATTTTATCCTCATCAGGAACACCTATATCGCGTGATATGCCTATATATCGCATCTATATCGTGCCAGAAGAAACACATGATGTGAACTCGCTGATTGATATAGTTGCCAAAGAATTAAATATAAAACCCAAGAAAGTTGAAAAAATTAGAAGCAAAGTAAAAAAACAACTTAAATTTCAACCGGTTTTAGTCAGCGAAAATACAGATTGGGGAACACTTGCTAAATTACAAGCACGAAATCTGCCAGGATTACATGTCGAAAATGGATATGGCCGTGTTTATGAACTGGGGCCGGCTGGCGCACAGATATTTGGATATGTTGGTGCACCAAAACGCGCGGTCGCAAATGCACCTTTTTTAACCACAGGTATAACAGGACTGGAATTGAAGTTTGATGAACAAATGAAAGGCACTTCTGGTCAAACTGTTCTGGTTACAAATGCTGTTGGACGCGTGACCGGCGAAGACAAATCACAATATATCCCACCAATTATTGGTCAAAATATCAGAACAACAATCAATGATAATATTCAACGCGTGATGTATGACGCATTGTCTATGCATCGTGCGGGTTGCGGTGTTGCAATTGATATTAATAACGGTGATATTTTAGCAATGGTTTCTACGCCAAGTTTTGACCCAAATATGTTCAACGAATATGATAGTGAAGAATATATTGATACATTACGCAAAGACTTTGCTAAACCTTTTATGAACAAGGCTATTGAAGGATTATATCCACCAGGGTCAACATTTAAAATTGTGGTGGCGTTGGCAGCACTTGAAGCAGGCGCAATTACAGAACGCGAAAAAATATTCTGTCCTGGACACTGGGATTATGGTGACCGCAGATATCACTGCTGGGAAGATGAAGGTCATGGTTGGGTTGATTTAGCGGGTGCGCTTAAACATTCATGCGATATTTATTTTTATCAAGTTGCGCTGCGTATAGGTATTGATGCGATTAAATCTATGGCTGTACGACTGGGCCTGACACAAAAATATATGGATAATATTTTATCACGCGAAATGGCCGGTGTTATGCCAGATAGATACTGGAAGGAAAAACAAATTGGATATAAATGGGTTCATGGTGATACTGTTATTTCGGGAATTGGTCAGGGATTTATATTAGCAAACTGTCTGCAGTTGGCTGTTATGATGGGGCGCGCTGCTTCTAATAAGGTTATAATCCCAAGATTGATTTATGATGATAAAAAAACAGAATTTGAATCTATGCACCTGCAGCAAAAAAATATCAAGGCGGTATTAAAGGGACTGGAACAAGTGACTAAAAAGGGCGGTACAGCCGCAGGCAGCGCAATCGATGTAAACGGTCAAAAAATGGGTGGTAAAACAGGAACTTCACAGGTTCGAAGTATTTCCAAAGCAGAACGCGCCAGCGGTGTTTTAACAAACGAGCAATTAAAGTGGAATATGCGAAATCATGGATTGTTTGTAGGATATGCGCCAACAAATAATCCACGATATGCGGTTGCGGTTGTGACTGAACACTCGGGCGGCAGTGGTCCGGCCGCAAGAACCGTTTCTGCGGTTATGAAGGAACTTTTAAAAGGAACAAAGTAAGATATGGCAAAACAACAAACACGCGTTTCAAATGCTAATATGATGCGTTTTTCAGAAAAACTGTCGCGTTTTTCGTGGGGGTTGTTTATACCTATGTGTTTGGTGTTAACAATATCTATTGTCGTTCTGTATTCGGCTGGTGGTGGTAATTGGCGACCATATGCTTTGTCACAATTGATGAAGATTGTATTAGGTTTTGGCGTATTCTTTGTGGCGGCGTTTTCAAATATTAAAACCTGGATTAAATCAGCGTATTTAATTTATGCAGTTGCGTTGATTATGATTATACTGGTGACTTTTGTTGGTCATACAGGTATGGGTGCGCAAAGATGGCTTAACCTTGGGTTTATTCATATTCAACCATCAGAATTGATTAAAATTGCGCTGGTGCTGGCGTTGGCACGATATTTTGCCTGGATGAATTCGGTGGAACTGGGACAGTTTAAAAACTATCTTGTGCCAGCAATGATGTTATTGGTACCATTTGGTTTAATTGTTGCTCAGCCTGACCTGGGGACTGCTTTGTCTGTTGGTATGATCACAGTCGGGGTATTTTATATAGTTGGCGCAAACAAGAAATGGTTTGTGATTGCGGCTATACTTGGACTGTTGGCTGCGCCCGCTGTTTGGTTTGGCGGTCTGCATGATTATCAGCGTGGTCGCATTATAACTTTCCTTAATCCTGAAAGTGATGTTCAGGGTGCAGGATACCAAATAAATCAGGCAAAAATTGCCTTTGGCAGTGGCGGTATGTTGGGTAAAGGATATATGCAAGGGTCGCAGTCACAGCAATCATTTCTGCCGGAAAAACAGACAGACTTTATATTTACTATGCTGGGTGAAGAGTTTGGATTTATCGGTGCTTTTGGCCTGATTGTGATTTATACATGGATTATTATCGTATTGTTTTGGGCCGCAAAAATGTGCCGTAACAGGTTTGGGCAATTAATCTGTTTTGGTTTTATGTTGAACTTTTTCATTTATTACTTTATAAATATTTCCATGGTTTTGGGATTACTGCCAACCGTTGGGGTACCGTTGCCATTGATGTCATTTGGGGGCAGCAGTTTGTTATCACTAATGTTTGGATTTGGACTTTGCCAAAACGCCTATATTCACAAAGACCAACAATTATCTGCAAAGGGGAGTTAAAGGTATGAATTTATTAATTGTGGAATCACCATCCAAAGCAAAGACTATTGAAAAATACCTGGGTGCAGGGTGGCGCGTTATCGCATCTGTTGGTCATGTGCGTGATTTGGTTCCAGAAAATGGCAGTGTGGATACAGAAAATAATTTCAAAATGAAATGGCAGATTATGCCAGGTAAAGAAAAACAAATTAAACTGATAACAGATGAACTAAAAAAAGCAGATGCTGTATATCTGGCAAGCGACCCTGACCGCGAAGGTGAGGCCATAGCTTGGCATTTGTTAGATATTTTAAAGAACAAAAAACTGCTTAAAGACAAAACAGTTTATCGTGTTGCTTTCCATGAAATTACTAAGAAAGCAGTTCAGGCGGCAATTGAAAACCCACGCGAAATTGACCAGAATTTAGTTGATGCATATCTGGTTCGTCGCGCGCTGGATTATTTGATTGGATTTGGTATATCGCCTTTGCTGTGGCGCAGAAATCTGGGCAAATCCGCCGGCCGCGTTCAATCTGTGGCGGTTAAATTAGTGGTTGACCGAGAAAAAGAAATAGAAGATTTTAAGCCAGTTGAATATTGGTCTGTGGAATCTGTGTGTAAAGTTCAAGATTCCGAATTCAAAGCAAATCTTAATAAATTTAATGGTGAAAAAATCGAAAAGATGACCATTGGCGATAAAACAATGGTTGATGATATTTTGTCCAGGATTGGTAATCCTGAAATTTCTGC
This sequence comes from Alphaproteobacteria bacterium, assembly GCA_017630405.1. Classification (GTDB taxonomy): domain Bacteria; phylum Pseudomonadota; class Alphaproteobacteria; order Rs-D84; family Rs-D84; genus Enterousia. The sequence continues at coordinate 45,270 of JAGBVH010000015.1, read as the reverse complement.
CGCGGTTATTAACATAGACAAGAAAAAAACTATGCGAAAACCAGCCGCACCATTTACAACTTCGACCCTGCAACAGGAAGCGGCGCGTAAATTATACTTTGCGTCTAAACGCACTATGAGCGCGGCACAGAAATTGTATGAACAAGGTTTGATTACATATATGCGTACGGACGCAACAAACCTTAACGCGGATGCAGTTAATGAAATTCGTGGATTTATTGCGCGTGAATATGGCGATAAATTCTTGCCAAGTGCACCTAATGTGTATGCAACTAAATCTAAAAATGCACAGGAAGCACACGAAGCAATTCGTCCAACACATTTTGAAGCACCTGCGAAAAATCTTTCCGGTGACGAGGCTAAATTATACGATTTGATTTGGAAGCGTACAATCGCTTGTCAGATGTGTAATGCTGAATTCGATTCTGTGGCGGCAGATATTGAAACAGATAATCATGTGGCAGTATTTCATGCAGTCGGTTCTACACGCGTTTTTGATGGGTTTATGAAGGTTTATACCGAAGATAAAGATGACGAGGATGACAAGAAAGAAACTAAATTACCACCTATGAATATTGGTGATAAAATTATGATTTCTGAATTGATTCCTGAACAGCATTTTACACAGGCACCACCAAGATATACAGAAGCATCTTTGGTTAAAAAACTGGAAGAATTAGGTATTGGTCGTCCTTCGACATATGCAACAATTATGTCCACTATTGTTGACCGAGAATATGTTGAACAAGATAAACAGAGACGCTTTCATCCAACAAGCGGTGGTTGGGTAATCGCATCATATCTGAATAAATATTTTACTGATTTGGTTGATGTGAACTTTACCGCCAAGACAGAAGATACATTGGATGATGTTTCAAACGGTAAACAGAAGAAAATTAAAGCATTGGAAAACTTCTGGGGACCAACCAGCGGTATGATTGATGGTGCACGCGGTATTAAAACCAGTGATATTATTGATGAAATTAATACATTTATGCACAATCATTTGTTCGCAGATGGTAATGATGTTTGTCCAGAATGTGGCAATAAACTTGGGATAAAGTTATCCAAGTTTGGGCCTTTTATTGGTTGCGCTAATTATCCAAATTGTAGTTACACAAAACAACTTGGCAAAAATGAAAAATCGGTACAAACCACAGAATCTAGCGTAGAGAAGAAATCTGACACAGTAGAATTAGGTGATGGAATTGAATTTCGCGTTGGTAAATTTGGGCCATATGTGACAGATGGCGCAAAAAATGTTGCTGCTAAACAATATACATCCGAGACTATTACTTTAGAAATTGCACGTGAATTATTGTCAAACGCAGGTAAAAAAGCAGAACCTATTAAAATCGGCGAAAATCCGGATACTAAAAAGATGATATATTATTATCCAACTGGTCGTTATGGTGCGTATATATCTTCTAATCGTGTAAATGTTTCAGTGCGCGAACAACCAGATTTAGAAACTGCAATTAAACTGATTAACAATAAAACAAAGAAGAGTTAATGGCTGGACTGGACCGTAATTTTACCGATGAACTGCGTGCACGCCTGTCGGTGGTGGATGTGGTTGGTCGTCGCGTTCCTTTGACACGAAAAGGACAAAATTACTGGGGCTGTTGTCCGTTTCATAATGAAAAAACACCAAGTTTTTCAGTTAATGAAGAAAAGGGATTTTACCATTGTTTTGGTTGTGGCGAACATGGCGATATTATTTCGTTCACTATGAAAACCAATAATATGGATTTCAAAGAAGCAATCCAAGAATTGGCGAATTTGGCTGGTGTAAAAATGCCAGAATATAAACCACGCAATCCTGATATTGTAAAACAAGAAGAAGCATTATTTGATATATGTGAACGCGCAGCATCGTCATATAGCGAGAAACTTTTTACACCAGAAGGCGCGCAAGCCCTTGAATATGTGCGCAGACGCGGTTTTACAGATGATATGATAAAAAAATATCGTATCGGATATGCACCAAAAAATAATTTAATTGCGAATAAATTTGCTGATTCAAAATTCTTGATTTCATCCGGTCTTTGTCGGCGTGGCGATTATGGCATGTATGACTTTTTCCGCGACAAATTAATGTTTCCTATATTTAATGCACGCGGTAATATTGTGGCTTTTTCTGGTCGCAGTCTGGACGGCAGTGAACCTAAATATATTAACACAACCGATACGGATATATTCCATAAACGCAAGACTGTTTTCGGATTTAATTTTGCGCGCGATGCAATACACCGCGCCAATCGTAGTATTGTGGTCGAAGGACAAATTGACGCAATCAAGATGCAATGTAATGGATTTGGTGAAACAGTTGCACCATTGGGAACTGCGCTGACCGAAGATCATATTGCACTGCTGTGTAAATCAAATCGTAATATAACTTTTTGTTTCGATGGTGACAGTGCTGGCCAAAAGGCCGCAGCCCGCGCGTGTGATATAGTTATGCCATTTTTGCGTGATACATCCGATATTAAATTTGCTTTTGTGACTGGTGGTAAAGATCCAGATGAAATTATCAAAACCTTTGGCGCAGATGCTATGCGCAAGATTATAGATGAAGCAACACCTTTGGTTGAATTTTTGTGGAATCTGGCAAATACAAATTTTGTTGTTTCTACACCAGGTGGACGCAGTCAGGCGGAAAAATTCCTTAAAAAACAAATTGAAAAAATTGTCGATTCTGATTTGAAATCGGAATTTGAAAAAGAATATGATAAACGAAAATTTGATTCTTGGCATAAATGGAAGAAAACAAATAACGCAGTTAAAATAAAGTTGCCTGATATCGATAATATTACAAAAAGCACTTTGATTTATATCATCAATACTTTCCCAGAACTTGGTGAACGATATCTGGATTTTCTGGGCACACTGAATATTGATTTTGACGGGGTAGCGGCGGATTTAAATCTTGATGTTGCAGCGGCTGAAAAATATATCGTTTCATTAAAATTACAAAGACATTTGGAAAAACTTAACGCGCAAAAACGCGAACTGACCACACAGTTATTGGCGGGCGACACAGGTGCACGCGATGAAATTGCGCGTATCGATGAGGATATCGTAAAGTATCAAGAAAAATTAGAGATTTTAATTACTATTTAATAAATAAAATTACCGGCTTTTTTGAACATTTTTATCAAAAAGGCCGGTAAATTTTTAACAATTTTATTTTCTAATTATTAAACAAGAAGTGGCAAATGTCGCCGTTTTGCATGACATAATCACGACCAACAAGGCGCATTTTGCCGGCTTCTTTGACTGCAACTTCGCCACCAAGTGCGATAAAGTCATCCGGGCTTATCACTTCGGCACGAATAAATCCTTTTTCAAAATCAGTATGGATTTTACCGGCAGCCTGAGGAGCGGTCATACCAGTAGTAATTGTCCAAGCGTGTGCTTCCTTAGGTCCGATAGTATAATAAGTTTGGAGCCCCAATGTTTGATAACCGGTTTTAATAACCTGATCAAGGCCGGATTCGGTAAGGCCCAGGTCATCTAAAAACATTTTGCGTTCGTCCAGATCAACAATTTGAGAAATTTCCATTTCTATTTTAGAAGAAATAACCAATACAGGATTTGTTGCGCCAAATTTTTCACGCACCATATCCGAGTATTTATTACCGGTTGCTGCAGATGCTTCTTCTACATTACACACATAGATAACAGGTTTATTTGTCAGCAAATTAAATGGAGATGCATCAACTTCACCAAGGCGTGCCGGAATCGAACTTTCAAGATTCTTTTTAATTACATTTGCATCCGCCAATAATTTAGCCGCTTCTTTATCCAGACCGCGTGCCTTTTTTTCAAGATTCTTAATCTGTTTTTCAACACTTTCAAGATCTGCCAGCATTAATTCTGTTTCGATTGTTTCAATATCAGCCAATGGATCTATGCGGCCGTTTACATGGACAATATCATCATTTTCAAAGCAGCGCACAACATGGATAATCGCGTCTGTTGATAAAATATTGCCAAGAAACTTATTCCCCAGTCCTTCGCCAGCAGATGCCCCCTTGACCAAGCCCGCAATATCAACAATTTCAAGTTGTGTTGGTATAATCTTTTGAGAGCCCGCCGTACGCGCTAATTCATGTAGCGTTGAATCAGGAACAACAACACGACCTGTGTTTGGTTCGATTGTGCAGAATGGATAATTTTGCGCATCCGCAGCCGCACTTTGTGTCAAAGCATTAAACAATGTAGATTTACCAACATTTGGCAATCCAACAATTCCACAATTGAATCCCATAATAAAATCCTTTATAATGGCCATAATATGTCATACATGTGGAACGAATTCAACATAAAAACTTTTCCCGCGGAAACTATCGTTTTCCGCGATGGTGTGTATTGCGAAGAATTATCCACACTGCCAAATGGGCCTATTGATAAAAAATATGATTTACCGGTTCATATCATATATGTTGGCGAAATTGCCGGTAAATGTCGGTTGGATATAGATGTATCCTCAGAAAATCAAAAGGTGGTTTTAAGTGCGAATATAAAAAACAAAACACCGGCTTTTTTGAACGTTTTTATTAAAAACACCGGAAAAGATTCTGAAATTAATGGCGTGGTTTTAATGGATAATAGCAGCGATTTAGAATACGAGTGCTCCGCACATCATATGTGTAAAAACACGACTGTTTTGATAAAAAATAAATTGCTGGCCGAAAAAAATTCAAAATCTAAATTAACAGGTACCGCTGTTATCGACAAAGGTTGTATCGATTGTAAATCAGATATCAGTTTTGCCGCCATTAGTGACCAAGGAGCCAAAATCGAATTTATGCCTGCACAACGCATCAGCGCCGAACCAATCGCCGCAGACCACAGCGCAAGTATATATCGCGCAACCGATGCACAAATTACATATCTTAGAAGTGCAGGACTGTCCGGTGCCGAAGTCGATACAGTTATCAAAGAAGCGTTTCTGAACGAATAAAAATAACATAGAGTAATAAAAAAAACCGCCAAGCGGCGGAATTTTATTTTCTCTTAAAGCCCTGTTTCGCTTTGAATTTTGGATTATCAGGGTCAATTAAGATAACTTGCTTACCACGACGGATCTGTTTTACATTACCGCGTTTCTTCCAAGCTTTTAATGAACTTAAAAATTTCATGTCGTTATCCTTTTTACAGTGCGATTATAAACACATTTTTTGAAAAATCAAATAATAATATTATTTATTGTTGTTTTTGTTGGGGGTGTTGAAATTGTTGAAAATTCGATTTTTACATTTTGTTAACAGTTTTTTAACAAAAAAATCCAGAATTTCTGCGGTGTTTTGGTTAAAATGTTGAAAAAGTAACCTGTTAAATTAACAGTTGAAAAAAATGATGTTTTTAACAGTTTTAACAATTTTATGGTGGAACTTTTTATGCTTGTTGAAAATTGTTGAAATTGTTATAATTGATTAACAGGGGCGAGGAATGAGACAGCAAGTATTAAAAGCATTGGCAAATCCAGCGCGTATTTTTTACGTGCCTTATACGCTTGCGATAATTAATTTCATTGTTCAGTTCCTGATATTTGTAACGATTTTTGTATTTGTCATGGTTACCAGCAAGGGAAGCAAGACAGTTGATCCTTTGGTGTTTTTGGGGTCTGTTATTGTTGTACATTGTATTTTGGCGTTCTTTTCGAAAAAGGATGCGCAACTGGGACAGATAATTATGGCAAAAATACAATTGTTTAAAAAGAAAGTACCAAGAAAACTGGCGGCGTAATAAAATGAACGGATTTTTTAATTATTTTGCAGGAAGTAGTCAATTCCCCATTACTGTTACAGTAATGGCGATGGTTGCAGTATTGATTTTTTTGCTGTTTGTTGTGTATATGCCGACTTTGACACGCAAAATCTTTCCAAAGTTTGGGTATTTGAAATACTGGAATTATTTGCCGTTTGATACAGTTTATGATGATAATTCAATGTCTTTGACAAATGGTGGGGTTTTGCGTGTGTATAGGGTCGCAGGTATCCAGACCAGTATGCATGATGAAGCAACTAAAGAAAAATTCCTTGATTTGCGCGCTCAACTATTTAATCAAATTAGGGACCCTGGGGTGGTTTTGCGTTTTTATATGGTGCGTGATGCCGCGACCGAGGTTGGGGATTATGAGTTTGACCAGCCAACATTACAAAGAATTTATGATAAGTGGCAGGGCCAAGGGTTAAAGATTTTCCTTAATAGTTACTATATTGTTTTGTCAGTGACAGGGACAGATGTTCGTGAAAAACTTGATAGATACGGGAATTATATTGAATCTATATTGGCACCATATAAACCAAAATTGTTGAAAAATGACAGTACGGATAATATGGCGCGTTTCTTTGGACGTATTTTGTCCCCAATTTCAAAGCCCGCGCCATACAGGGCCGATAATAATTTGGCAAAGTTGGTGACTGTTGATGAGGTTGAGTTTTTGGAAAATGGGTATGTGAAATATACCAGTGGTGGTGAAGAATCTTTCGCGGCGATGTTATCGTTTAAAATGTCACCGGATTATTTGGATGAAGAATTTTTTGATTCTGTATCGACTATACAGACCGAAATGATTTGTATGAACGGTTTTCATATTATGGGGGCCGCAGATATAGAAACAACCCTTCGTCAGCGCAGAACAACCGCCGAAGGTGTGACAGATTCAACAGAAGAACAGATTTATGCTGCGCAGTCGGCAATGGACGAAAATATATCAGGTAATCAGAGTTTAGTTAATTATTATCCTTTGTTTGTTTTATTTGGTAAAAATGAACATGATTTACAAAAATCGATTGATGAATTTAAAAAGATTTCAGCCAGTTTTGGCGTGTCACCAATTGTTGAAACTTTTGCAGCCAAGGTGTCTTGGTTTGCCCAGATTCCTGGGTTTGATATGTTCCCGCGCAGTTTTAAATTGCTGTCAAAAACTGCAGCAGTAAGTATTCCTATGTCAATTCAACCACGCGGTGTAAGAAATTCTGACTGGGGTCCAGGACCATTGGTTGTGTTTCCAACCGCACAAGGTACACCTTATCAGTTCCAGTTTCATGTTTCTGATAAACCGGCGGCGGTGGCTCATACTTTGACAATTGGTCCAACCGGTGGTGGTAAGACAACTTTGTTCTCGTTCTTGATTGCGCAAAGTTTGCGTCATCCAAAATTAAAGGCGTTTTTCTTTGATAGAAATAAAGGTGCGGAAATATTTACTCTTTCCGTTGGTGGTAAATATGTGACTATGCAAGGGAAGGAAAAAAATACAGACCCAATGGCACAGTCGTTCCTGACACACCTTAATCCTTTAAAAATGCCGGATAGTGCCGCAAATCGTGCGTTTTTACGCCGTTGGTTTGCGATTATTTCGGGACAAAATGATGCGATGTCTGCTGATGAAATTGCGCGTGCGGTATCTGTTAATTTTGATTATTTAAGTGACAAAGACAGATTGTTAAAGAACTTGTGGGAAAGTTGCTTCTCGTCTGCGGGACAGATGCGCGCAGCACTTAAAAAGTGGGTTGATCCATTACAGTATGGTGATATGTTTAATGAAAAATCCGATACACTGGATTTACATTCAAGGCTGACAACATTTGACTTTACCGATATTTTACAGGACGAGGTTTTGTCGCCGGCAGTTATTTCTTATATTCTGCATAGAATTAACACTTTGACGGTGGCAGGTGGTAATCCTTCGTTGATTATGATTGACGAAACCGCGCCTATGTTGGAAAACAAGATGTTCCGCGATAACTTTATTGCGGGATTACAAGAAGGGCGTAAAAATCGTCAGGCATATATGGCGGCATTCCAGCGTGCCAATGTGTTGGATAAATTAGGTATTGGTGATGTGGTGCGTGGTCAGGCACAGACTGTTATGTTCTTCCGTAATCCGGCGGCGGATGCGCGTGATTATGAACATTGGAATTTAAATCCTTTGGAAATGGCGTTTATTCAGGGAAAAGCATATCCTAATTTGAAGCGCGCGTTGTTATTGTCGCGACCTGTGACGGGCGAGTCTGTGATTTTGAATACTGAGTTAGGTGGTTTGGGGAATTTATTGCGGTTGTTTGAATCAGGACGTTCGTCTGTATTGTTGGCAGAAGAATTATACAAAATGTATGGGAATAATTTTGTGAACGAATACCTTAAGAAACAAGGCGCGTTGGATTAGTGGTTGTGAAAAAAGTATTGGCATTTTTGCTGTCAATGTTGGCAACGCCATTGTTGGCGGATGATTGTATCAAATATAAAAAAAATCCAAGTGTTTATCTGGATGTGCCAAAATATACTGTGACGATTGAACAGCCTGATACAGAGTTGGATTTGTCATTACATGGTAATGTTGCGGCTAGTATGATTATTGGGAACAGTATTTCAGCAGATGTTGTATTTATAAAAAAAGGCTTTTGTGTAAGCGTTGAAAGGGTTGATTTGGATTTTGGATATAATGATTTTAAGGTTCAAATAGATAAAAATTATGAAGAAGGTTCTTGTGCATATGATGCTGTGATGATGCACGAGCAGAAGCATATTAACGCCTATTTATCAGTTATGGATGATTTTAAGGCTGATTTACAAAAGGCGGCATTTACGGCGGCTGATTCTATTATGCCGGTGTTTATAAAGACTAAATCTGAAATAAATAATGTGATTGAAAAATTTAATGATGATTTTCAAAATCATCCTGATTTGCTGTTGGTAAAACAGAAGATTTTAGCAGAACAAGAAATCCGCAATAATAAAATAGACCAAGATGAAGATGGCGCGGAATTAATGAAGTGTTTTGAGTAAAAAATTTGTTGCTTTACTGGTGTTTTTGTTACTAATATCAATTAAGTTCTTTTGCTTCAAACAATAAAGGATGCTTTTTATGAAAGGAATTATTCTGGCGGGGGGCAGCGGTACACGCCTTTATCCGCTTACTAAAACTACTTCTAAACAATTGTTGCCGGTTTATGATAAACCGATGATTTATTATCCGCTTTCTACATTGATGCAGTTTGGTATCAAGGATATATTGATTATTTCAACACCAGTGGATACACCTAATATTGAAAAGTTATTTGGTGATGGTAAAAAACTGGGGATGAATATTCAATATGCAGTTCAACAAGAACCAAAAGGTATCGCACAGGCATTTACAATCGGGGCTGATTTTATCGGTGGTGACGATGTGTGTTTGATACTAGGGGATAATATATTCTATATGGGTGGACAGTTTCCGTATTTTCAATCGGTTGTTAATGAAAATATGGGTAAAAATGCGACTATATTTGCGTATCATGTGTCCGATCCAGAAAGGTTTGGTGTTGTTGAATTTGATGAGAATTTAAAGGCGATATCAATCGAAGAAAAACCCAAAAATCCAAAATCTAATTATGCATCTGTTGGGTTGTATTTTTATCCATCTGATGTTGTTCAAAAGGCGCAAAATTTAAAGCCTTCGGCGCGTGGAGAGCTGGAAATTACTGATTTAAATAACCAATATTTAAAAGAAGGTCGTATGTCTGTGGTGCCTATGCGACGCGGTAATGCCTGGTTGGATGCGGGAACACCGGATAGTTTAATGGAATCAGGCCAATTTGTTCAAATTATTGAACAGCGTCAGGGACTTAAAATCGCGTGTATAGAAGAAATTGCTTATACTCAAGGTTTTATTGATGATAGTCAGATGCAGAGTTTAATAAATGAATTAAATTCTGGTAAATATAAAGACTATTTACAAAAAGTGTACGAGGAAAAACATGAACTTTATTAAAACAGAACTAGAAGGCGTTGTTATCGTTGAACCAAAAGTGTTCGAAGATGCACGCGGGTATTTCTTTGAAAGCTATAATGAAGCAGAATTTGTTAAAAATGGTATCCCGAATAAATTCGTTCAGGATAATCAATCAAAGTCTTCGTATGGTGTTGTGCGCGGTCTGCATTGTCAATTGGGCGAATTTGCACAGGCAAAGTTGGTGCGTGTATTGTCGGGTTGTGTGCTGGATGTGGCGGTTGATATTCGACTGGATTCACCGACTTTTGGTAAATATGTAGCGGTGGAATTAAGTGATGAAAACAAGCGTCAGTTGTTTATTCCACGCGGCTTTTTACATGGTTTTTCAGTGTTGAGTAAAGAAGCCGTATTTGCTTATAAGTGTGATAATTTATATGCGCCACAGGCCGAATTTGGTATCAGATTTGATGACCCTGATATTAGCGTGGATTGGAAAATCCCAGCAGATAAAATAATTACTTCTGAAAAAGATAGACAAGCAAAAGGATTAAAGGATGTACCTGATTACAGGGGCTAGGGGACAATTGGGAACGGAACTGGCCAAGTTATTGCCTGATGCAATTTGTGCTGATATTGATATTCTGGATATCACAGATGGTGTGGCAGTAGAAAAGTTTGTTCGTGAAAATAATGTTGATGTTATTATCAATTGTGCGGCATATACCGCTGTTGATAAAGCAGAGACAGATGTTGAGTTGGCAAAAAAAATCAATATTGATGGGCCACGCAATTTAGCCAAAAGTGGTGCGAAAATTATTCATATTTCAACAGACTATGTTTTTGATGGTTGTGGGCATCAGCCTTATAAACCAGATGATGAAACAAATCCTGTGTCTGTGTATGGTAAAACAAAACGCGCCGGAGAATTGGCGGTGCTTGAAAACGCTGATTGTGCGGTAATTATAAGAACTGCTTGGCTGTATAGCGCACATGGTAATAATTTTGTAAAAACTATGCGCAGATTGGGGGCGGAAAAAGAATCAATCAATGTTGTGGCGGACCAAATTGGTACACCAACTTTTGCTGGGGATTTAGCAGCGGCGATTGTTCAAATTATTCCGCAAATGAGTAAAGAAAAATCTGGAATTTATCACTTTACAAACGAAGGTGTGTGTTCTTGGTATGATTTTGCAACCGAGATTATGGCGCAATCTGGTTTGGCATGTGTGGTAAATCCTATTAAATCAATTCAGTATCCAACACCTGCGGCGCGGCCGTTTTACAGTGTGCTGGACAAAGATAAAATAAAACAAGAATTTGGAATAAAAATTAATCATTGGAAAAAAGGTTTAGAAGAATGTCTGAAACAATTTTAGTAACAGGTGGTGCGGGGTTTATTGGTTCTAACTTTGTGCCTTATTTTTGTGAAAAACATCCTGAATATAATGTGATAAATTTGGATAAATTAACATATGCGGGAAATCTGGATAACCTGCGTGAATGCGAAAGTATGCCAAATTATAAGTTTGTTCAAGGAGATATCTGTGATGCAGAATTAATCGAAAAAATATTTACAGAAAATGATATTCGTGGTGTAATTCATTTTGCAGCGGAAAGTCATGTTGATAACTCTATCAAGGGACCACGCGCATTTATTAACACTAATATTGTTGGTACATTTAATCTGTTGGATGCAGCGCGTAAGCATTGGATGGAAGGTCCGTCCAGGGTAAAGACTGGGTATGAAAAATGTCGTTTTCATCATATTTCAACAGATGAAGTTTATGGCGCGTTGGGCGAAACAGGTATGTTCCGCGAAGATACACCGTATGCACCAAATAGTCCATATTCTGCATCCAAGGCATCGTCTGATTTCTTGGTTCGTGCGTATCATCATACATTTGGTATGAATGTGACAACTTCTAATTGTTCGAATAACTATGGACCAAAACAGCATAACGAAAAATTAATCCCACATATTATTTCCAAGGCTTTGAATTTACAGCCATTACCAATTTATGGCAAGGGCGAAAATGTGCGTGACTGGTTATATGTTCTGGATCACTGCAAGGCTATTGATTTGATTTTTCATAATGGCAAATCAGGTGAAACTTATAATATTGGTGGCCGCAATGAACGAAATAATATCACAATCGTGAAAACAATCTGTGCTATTTTGGATGAAAAGCGTCCACGCGCCGATGGGAAAAAGTACGAAGATCTTATTACTTTTGTTGCTGACCGCGCCGGACATGATTTCAGATATGCGATTGATGCGACCAAATTAGAAACAGAACTTGGGTGGCGTGCTGATGAAACTTTTGATACCGGTATCATCAAAACCGTTCTTTGGTACCTTAAATAAAATCTAATAATATATCAGCAAGCGGTGCCAGCAAATTGCCGGCACCGATTATATTTAGGTTGTTTTATAATTAATTTAAAATATATATCGCATGCCGATTGAAAATTCAGACATTGTTTTTATGATTTCTGTGTTAATTGGGCTGTATTGATATTGAATAAGTCCAGATACATGGTCGCCAGGGAAGGTGTATAAAATACCAATACCAAGGCGGGTTGTGACTTCGTTTTCTTTTTCTTTGAATGCTGATTCCATATATATATCAAGATAATCAAATTCGTTATATATTTTATAGTTTGCAATTCCAAATGAAGTAAAGAAATCGAATTCTTTGGATATGTTATAATATCCATAAATGTCAAATCCAAAGGCGTTATAATAAAGTTCATGATTTATTGCGTAAAAATCATATACATATTCAAGGTCGTTTGTTGATGATTGGGTAAAGAATAATTCAACCCCAAAATGGTTGCCTATGCGTGCGCCAGCATTGATTGTGGCGGAATAGTATGTGTCGTCAAGGTCTGTATCTATTGTATAATCTGCGATGTTTAAACCTGCATCAATGCCAATATAAGGTCTAAAATCAGAGTTAAAAGAAGATGTATATATTGGATATGTATGTGCAGCAAAAGGTAATAATAATGCGGCTAAAAACAGTATTTTTTTCATCACTTGGCCTTTAGTTAGTATAATTTTATTTTATATTTTTGCTGTTTAAGTCGCAATAAAAATAAAAAACACCCCATTGGGGATGTTTTTTATTAAATCTTGGTTGCGGGGGTTGGATTTGAACCAACGACCTTCAGGTTATGAGCCTGACGAGCTACCGGACTGCTCTACCCCGCGATGCGAAAGTGACTTTTATTATATATAAATATTCCCATATGTCAAACAAAAAATCCCATTTTTTCTTTTTGGTTTAAGCGGGCTTGGTCACTTGAATTATGCTTTTTTTGTTGCTAGAATTCCTGATAAGTTTTAGTAAAGGGTTGTTATGTTTCAAAATAAAACTTTTAGAAAAATCTGGAAGGGGTTTTGGGAGCCTGTATTAGGATTGCAGATTTTTCAATGGGTTATCGCGATTTTTATGATGATTCCTATATGGTTTGTGTATTTTACTTCGATTAAACGTATCAATAATATCGAAGTGTTTTATAAGTATCGAAAAAAGCCGGCAATCTTTGTTTTTTGGCATGGGCGTTCGATGATGTTAAGTCCGATTATATGTCTAGGGGGAATGCAGGCCTATGCGGTGGCCAGTCGTCACAAAGATGGTCGTATGATGGCGAAATTACAACGTTTGTTTGGTTTGCGTGCGATTTATGGTTCAACCCACAAGGGCGGTGTGTCGGTTTTGCGTGAAGGCTTGCGGGTGTTAAGTAAAGGGGATTTTGGTATCTGTATGTCGCCAGATGGGCCAGGTGGACCTTCGTTGCGTGTTCAAGAGGGGGCACTTTATTTTGCTAAAATGAGTGGTGCGCCAATTATTCCGGTGTGCTATACTTGTTCGCGTCCTTGGTTTCAAAAGCGTTGGGACAGATATTTGGTGGCTTTACCTTTTTCAAGATTGAATTGTGAAATTGGAAATCCTATTTTTGTTCCGCGGCGCGCAACGGCCGAAGAATTTGAAGAAATAAGGATGAAAGTTGAAAATATTATGGTTAAGCAAATGCGTGACTTGGATGCAGAGTTTAATCTGTTTCAGGCTGAGCAGGATTTGACTTCGCGTGAGTTTAAAAGAGCAAGACGCGAAGCGCGCGAGGCTAAAAAAAGAAAGGCGAAAAAATGAAAACACCAAAATGGTTCCTTAGAAAGCGTTTAATGTCTTTTGTTTTGTTGCCTGTGGCGTGGATTTATTATCTGGTCGGGCGAATTGTTTTCGTGGTTCGCAAAACAAGACAGTTAAAATCCAGACGGCCAATAATCTGTGTCGGCAATATATTGGCGGGTGGTGTTGGTAAAACGCCAATCGTGCGCGCAATCGCAACGCGTTTTGGTGCGCCTGTCGTTATGCGTGGGTATAAGAAAAATACAGAAACTGGGGACTGTGGGGACGAGGCTAATATGTTGTCGCGCGGTGGTTTGGCGGTGCATGTTGGCGATAGAAAAAGCAATATAGTGTTGCTTAATAAGCAGTTAGGTGAAGATGGACCAATTGTTATGGATGATGGTTTGCAGAATTCTTCTATTAAAAAAGATATTTCTATTATGGTGTTTGATGAAGGACTGGGGTATGGTAATGGATTTTTATTGCCAGCGGGACCTTTGCGTGAGCCTAAAAGCGCGGCAAAAAAAGCAGATGCTATTATTGTTATAAAAAATAAAAATCCAAAAAAGAAGTTCGAACTGCCAGAAGGGGTTCCGGTATTTTATGCCCATAATCAGACTTTTTCACCGTATGACGAAGATGAAAAGTTGGTGGCGTTTGCTGGGATTGGGTATCCACAAAAATTCTTTGCGTCACTTAAAAATGTGGTGGCTAAACGGGTGTTTGCGGATCATTATCAATATACCGATGAGGATTTAAGAAAGTTAATTGCACTGGCGGATAAAAAAGGCGCGAAGTTAATTACTACGGAAAAAGATTGGGTTCGTTTGCCGGCCCAAGTTCAAGATATTATAAAGTATGCCAGATTGGATACTGTTATTGAGAATTCTTTTTATGATTGGATTAAGGAGAGGTTAAATGGCAACTTTTAAGAAGCAGATAAAAATTTCGGGACAGGGTATTCATTCTGGTGAAAAGGTTAATATTGTAATTAGACCTTCGGGTGAAGAAGGAATATTTTTTAAGCGCGTTGATATGGCGAATTCTGGGTTGATTTCTGCCAAGTTTGATAATGTTGGCGAAACCAAAATGCGTAATACTACGATTGGTAAAATTGCGGGTGCTCATGTTCAGACCATAGAGCATTTGATGGCTGCGTTGTTTATGGTTGGCGTGGATAGTGCAATTATTGAAATTAATGGGCCCGAGACACCTATACTGGATGGCAGTGCGGCTGAATTTATCAAAGAATTTGAAAAAGTTGGTGTTGTTGGTAAAAAGCCAAAGAAAATTATCGTTAAAAAAGAAGTAATTGTTCGAGCCAAGGAAGTATTGAAACAACTGCCGATGATTGTTCGTATGAAATTATGGTTGATGAATAAAATCATGGGGCGAAAAGTTGATGGTTTTGTTAAATTGTCGCCAAGTTCAGATGAAAAATTAAATATCAAGGCCACATTGGTTTATAAAGAAAAAATTATTGGTTCCCAGACATATGAATACGGTTTTTGTCAAACCAAGGAATCATATGATGATTTTGTGGAAAATATCGCGCGTGCCCGCACATTTGGTAAATATTCCGAGTGGGAATATCTGAAGAAGCGTGGTATGGGGCGCGGCGCAAACGAGGGGAATGTTATTGCTCTTAATGATGCTGGTGATGGTACTTTGAACGAACTTATTTGGCCAGATGAATTTGTGCGTCACAAGATAATTGATGCGATTGGTGATATGTTTACCAGTGGTGGTTTTGTTGTTGGAAATCTTGAATCATACAAGGGCAGTCATGCGTTGAATAATTTGGTGCTTAAAAAATTGTTCAGTGACAAGTCTAATTATGATATAATCGATTTATAATAATAAAAGGAAGGAATTATGAAGAAAGTGTTTGCTTTGTTTGCTGTGCTGGTGTTGGCAGCGTGCAGCGGTTTGGTTAAAAATGAAAACGGCAGTCAGTATTTGGTTCAGTTGGATGCAGAACCAATTGGATGTACATATTTGTATAAGTTAGAATCAGAAGTTTCTGTTTATGATGTTGATGATGCGCGTCGTTATCTGGAAAATAGAATTGTTGATCAGGCACGCCCTGGGAATGCGTACTGGATTACAAGTCAGCGAACAAAACCAAATGAATGGGTAATCTTTGGACCAGAACGTTCTTTTGTTTTGGTGGCAAATGTTTATGATTGTCCACATCCAAATAAAGTTCGTACCGCAAAAGACGGTGGCAGCCAGACAGTTTCTGTGCCGGTTGTGGCCAGCGGATGTGCCTATGGCAGTTGTTATTAAAAAAAATCCCCGATTGGGGATTTTTTTATAGATTTATATGCCTTAAATCATTTGCCTTGCTTTGGATATTTGTGTTATAATCACAAAAGATATCTAGAGAGAGAATTTATTGGCCAGTAAAATTATAAATGTTAATCGCAGAAAATATGCTGTTGGATTGTTTTGGCAACCAATAGCGGCGGGTTTTGTTGCGCGAAATTATGCGCGGTCTTTGTCACGCAATATCGATAAAAGATTAAATCTTTATTTGGATTATCGTTCGATGATTGCGTTGGGTGCGCGCAGATGGGGACATCGTGCGGGTATGGCCAGTGCTGCGGCCGAAGTTATGGCGGCGTTTTCTGAATATACTTCGTTTTTGTCAGTGTTTCGTGTTGATGGTGGGTTTTATTTGGTGGCTGCACGAAATGGTATTGTTATAGAAGACAAGATTTTTGATTCCGAAAGTGAAGCGCGTAGCGAGTATGTTAAATTATCCGAGATTCCAGATTGGGGTGCTTTCTTTGCGCCTGGGGATTGGGGGATGCCGCGTGCGGTGGATAAGAATATATCCGATGTTTTGGTTGGTGCGCCGCATGTTGTGTTACATTCAATAAGTCGTCTTAATGCCTGGTTATTGTCGGCGGCGTTGGTTGTGTTTTTTATACTGGGGTTGGTTGGGGTGTTGCGTGACCCGATTGTTCAGACAGTGACACCGCGTCCACAGGTTGCGGAATTAAATCCTGAATTGGTTGCTGAATATAAAAAACAACTAGAAGAAAAAAATAAAGAATTAGATGTAGAGTTTGAAATCGAAAAAACTTTACCGCCAGAACCAATTGTTATGCCGTATGAATTGTTGCCAGATGCTGGTGCGCGGGCGGAAATGTGTTATAAGGCAATTGGCTTTTTGATGCAACCGGTTGCGGGTTGGAATCAGATAAATGTTGAATGTGGTGAAACACATGCCTTTGTTATATTCCAACGCAGTTTTGGTACTTTGGCGGATTTTTATCAAAATGTTGCGCAGTTTATGCCAGGGGTATTTGTTCAGGAAGTGGATGAAAATACAGTGCGTGTTCGTACTGCGTTGCCGATATTAGAAACACTGTCGTCACAAGACGAGCGTGATGCAGAAACTTTGGTTCGTGATGTGACAAGTGTTTTTCAAGCGATTGATACAAATATTCAGACAGAAATTGTTGTTGATACATTAACAAACGGTGTTGATGTTGCGACAGTTAATGTTGTTGAATTGTCTGTACAGACCAAGTTGGTGCCAATGCAATTTATGGAAGTGTTGGCGGATTTTGGTGGTGTGTATATGACAAAGTGTACTTGGAATGTAAAAACGCGTGTATGGAACTATGAGGTGATAATCTATGCAAAATAAAATATTTGGTTTAGTTTTAGGGGTGTTTTTCTGCACTTCTTTGTGGGCAGAAGAAGTTGTGACCGTAGAATTGGATTCGGAGAATGATATTTCTGTGGAAATGGAAGAGTTGTCCGCGGATGCGGTTGAAAATTATCAGGTGGAAGGTTCTTTGTTCCAGCAGATTACAGACCTTGAACAGGAAAAGATTTTGATGCAGTTGGAAAAAGAACGCGCTCAACTTGATTTAGAGTTGGATAGATTGGCAGCAGAAAAAATTAAACTGCATATGGAAATTGATACTTTGTCTGGTCGTGCTGAACAACAGCAACAGGAAATTGAAAACGAAAAAGCAAAACTGGAAGCAGAAGCAGCACGCTTGATGGCGGAAAAAGAAAAAATAGTGGCCGAAGCGGCAAGTGTTGATACAACAAAATCTTATATCGAGCCAAAACCGCAGCCAAAGGCAGGTATTGGTGATAAATATAAATTAGTTAATGTTGTTGGCGCAGGTTCTCAATTACAGGCGACTTTGGCTGATTTAACAACAGGTCAAAATAAGCGTGTAAGTGTAGGCAAGAAAATTGATGGTATGACAGTTAAGTCTATATCGTTGGACGAAGGTGTTGTGTTTGTTGATGGTGACGGTGAAACACAGACTCTTTATGTTTCTAATGGAAATTAATGATGGTCAAAACAGAACAGAAAAATTTTGAAGGTATTGATAATTTGAAACCATCGATTCCGATGGGGTTGGAAAGTGCGGAAAGTAAAGATATTATTGATTATCTGTATTCTAATAAAAATCGATTGTTGACCGCGACTGGGGCCGAGTTTGAATTACCAAAAGATACACAGGGGATAATCGCATATTTTTCTGGTGGTGAATTGATTATTTCCAGAACACATAGATATGATGGTCGTGTTTTGGCGTTTGTTGATTTGTTGCAAAAACGCGGTCGTGATGTAAAAGAACCGTTTTATTCTGATTTGGGGTTGATTTCTAATATTTACAGAACCTATGAGATGCGTTTGGGTGGTAATGTTCGTGCGCGTATGGACTTTGATAACCAAATGCAAAAGGATTTTGTTGATATTATTGCCAAAGCCGCTGCTCAGAAAGTATCGGATGTGCATATAGAGGTTGCTGACCAGACAACAGTATATTTCCGTATTGATGGCAGTATGCAGCCGGTCTTGGAATATAATTCAGGGTGGGGTGAATCTTTTGTTCGTGCGGCGTTTGCGTCTGCGGATATGTCAAATGCTAACTATGCCCAAAATGAATATCAATCGGCACAGAAGGATGGGCGTACGCCTTTGCGTGGGACCAAGGATTTGTATTTGCCTTCTGGGGTTTTAGGTGTTCGTATGCAGTTCAACCCAATCGCATTTGGTTCGCGATATGTTGTAATGCGATTGCTGTATGATAACCCGTCCGAAGGTATTAAAACAGAACAAGAATTTGATACATATGAACAACAACTTTTGGCGCGTATGCGTTCGTTCCCAACGGGGTTGGTAATCGTTGCGGGTCCAACCAGTTCTGGTAAATCAACGACTTTGGTTCGTAATATGTCGATGATGTTGAAAGAGCGAAACTATGAAATCAATATGATTACCGTGGAAAATCCGGTTGAACAAAAGATTTTTGGTGCGCACCAGATGCCTGTTGTAAATACTACTAATGAAGAACAGCGCGAAGAAAAATATGTAGAAGCGTTGGCGGCCGCGTTGCGAAGTGACCCTGATACATTGATGGTTGGTGAAATTCGTACATTGGCGGCTGCACAGTTGACTGTGCGTGGTGCATTGTCTGGCCATAATGTTTGGACCACGTTGCATGCTAATTCTGCGATGGCGGCTTTGACCCGTTTGTTGGACTTGGGTATTGAACCATTTAAGTTAAAAGAAGAAACATTGATGCGCGGATTGGTGTCGATGCGTCTGTTTAAAAAGGTTTGCCCACATTGTCGTGAAAGACTTAGTGACCATCCTGAAAGACCAGAATATAAGCGTATGATGTCGGCGTATGGAGAGTTGGGGTTGCGTCAGGTGTTCTTGCGCGGGATTGGGTGTGCGCACTGTAATGGTACAGGTAATATTGGACGTATCAAGGCGGGTGAAATCATTATTACAAACAGTAAATTCTTGGAATTGGCATTGGCTGGTAATACAGATGGTGCGGTTAAATACTGGTTGGAAGAAATGGATGGTCGTACATTAAAAGAAGCGGCGGCACAACTGATGTTGCAAGGTGTTATTAGTATTGACGAGTTTGAACGTTGGGTTGGGTATGTAAACGAACCTGGGGCATATTGATATGAATAAGCTTGAACTGTGGTATGCCAAGTTAATGTTTCGGTTGAATACCGAAAAGCGTATGTCAATTTGTAGAAAATTGGCTTCTTTGTTGCGTAATGATTTTACATTGATTGATGCGTTGGAAAGATTGGAAGCAATCGAATCTAAAAATGGTACCAAGCCAAATGAACCGTTTGCGATTGTTATGCGTCAGTGGCAGATGAATCTTGAGCGTGGTATGAGTTTTTCTGATGCAACACGCGGTTGGGTGCCACCAGAAGAGACTTTGTTGGTGACTAGTGGTAATTTGTCTAATTTGGTTGTTGCGCTGGAAAATGTTGGTCGTGTCGTTGATGGTACACAGCGTATAAGACGCGCGATGGTAACTGCGATTGCGTATCCGTTGTTTCTGTTGGCGCTGACATTTGGTATTATTATTATGGTTGGTATGTATCTGGTGCCGCCATTGGCCGAGGTTGCCGGAAATGATGTTGTTTGGACAGGGACAGCTGCGTCTTTGATATGGGTATCTGATGTATCTATAAAATATTGGTATATGTTTGCGGTTGTGTTTGCAGGCGCGATAGGATTGATATGGTTTAGTTTGCCTAATTTGTCTGGAAATTTAAGAACAGCGCTGGATAAATTGCCACCGTGGAGTGTTTATAAAATACAAGTTTCTGTTGGTTGGTTGATGTCGCTGGGGGCGATGGTTAGTGCAGGGGTGACGATACCTGATGCAATTCGTATGTTGTCAGATAATGCTAATCGTTATCTTAGAAGAATTTTAGACAGGGCATTACAGTTTATCGCCAATGGTGATAATTTGGGGGTGGCGTTAAGTAGGACTGATAGTAATTTTCCAGATACAGAAATTATTGGTGACTTGACCATATATGCAGACATGAACGGGTTTGATGAAAACCTTAATCAGATTGCAAATGATTATTTGTCTGAATCTGTGCGCAAAATGGAAAAAATTTCGAATACTTTGAACAGTGTTGGTATTTTGTTGGTGTCTGTGATAATTGCGTGGGTTGTTTTGGGGACTTTCCAGATGCAGGATCAGATTACCAGTGCCCTTACATAAAAATAAAATCTAATGGCGTATCTGCGACTAAAACCGCCGGCTTATGTAACTTCTGTACACTTCGCTGGCGGGTTTAGTCACATCTACACAATTATCTTTTATTTTTTTGCAACCTAGACCATAAATGGCAGGTTTTCCAATGTTCCTTCAGCGACCCTTACGTTAACATCAATCATCATAAAGATTGAATCTGGTGTATGTAAAATATGTTCCGAAAACAGGCTGTTGTCCAACAAGTGGCTGGTATTGACCGACAGTTTTGTAATCAGGTGGTCGTCATCTAGCAGTGTGTAAATAGGACCGATATCTGTTGGTGTATTTGCGCCAATTTCATGTTCGTTTTGTGGGCAGCGCAGGCCGTCCATAATAGTTTTAACGCGATTGTCGATATCAGAACGCGGAACACCCACGATTTCAGGGTGCAGCATTTGAATATCTAATTCCGCAATCAATTTAAGATTTGGGGTAATAATAGGATTCCAATCAATTCCACCCACATGACGGGTTGTGATAGGGCTTTTTGTTGGGTTCGGAACCATATATTGTGTTAAATTGTTCCAAGGGCTGTGTTCAACCAGTTTCTTTAATTGTGGATGAAACTGCATACGAATATCGGCGATATGTTGTGCGCGCTTTTTAGGGTTAATCAAAATATCCCCAAAATACAATAGTTTAAACTTCATTTTGTTGCCTTTTTAGCTATGTGTTCTTTGATGATTTTTTCAAATTCTTCGCGGCCCGCAGGATGTAGCAAGATGCTAGAAGTTTGGTTGTGTGAAGTCTTGCTACGAATTAAAATTGGGTGGATTGGGTCGTTTGGTACATTGCGGCCTATGTGAAGGCGCATAAGTTTAACAACTTCGTCAGTTGCGATGTTAAATTTTTTAGCAATTTGTGCCGCTGTCATAAAATCAGATTTTGTGTAATTTGACATGCTTTTATCCCCTTTTTCCTTGATAATTATACCAGAAATTGCTATGTTTTACACAGAAAAAAAGAAAGGAATATTAAATGGCTGTAAATAATGAATATACTGGTGATTCCATTAAGGTTCTTAAGGGTTTGGAAGCGGTAAAGAAACGTCCTGGGATGTATATTGGTGACGTGGGCGAGGGTGGTAATGGTTTGCATCATATGATTTATGAAGTTGTAAACAATTCTATTGACGAAGCAATGGCTGGGTATGCTGATACTGTCTATGTTTCTTTGAATGCTGATGGCAGTGCGACAATTCGTGATAATGGTCGTGGTATGCCGTTTGATATCAATCATGATACGGGGCGTAGTGCACTGGAACTGATTATGTGCGAATTGCACGCCGGTGGTAAATTTGATAACGAAGGTAGTGGTGCTTATAAAGTATCTGGTGGTTTGCATGGTGTGGGTGTTTCTGTTGTAAATGCGTTGTCAACTTGGTTGGAAGTTAAGGTTTGGCGTGGTGATAAAGAAGCATTTATGTCTTTTGCGGATGGGGTGCCAACATGTGATTTGAAGATATCTGAAAATAAATCCGGTATTGAACATGGGACCGAAGTTACATTTAAACCGTCACCTGAAACATTTACAGGAACTGAATTTAGTTTCGATACAATGGAAACTTGGTTACGCGAACAGTCTTATTTGAACGCAAATGTAAAAATTATTTTGGAAGATTTGCGTGGTTCTGAAAAGAAGGAGCGTGAATTCCATTCTGTTGATGGGTTGAAAGGGTTTGCAACATATTTGGATAAATCAAAAGAGTTGTTGAATAAAGAACCTATTCAAATGATTAAACAAGTCGAAGATAGTTATATTGAAATTGTTCTGCAGTGGACAACAGCATATACAGAAACTTCCTTGTGCTTCACAAATAATATTCCAAATCGTGATGGTGGTACACACTTGGCTGGTTTTCGTGCTGGATTGACGCGCGCGATTAATAAATATATTGCTGAAAAGGGAACAAAGAAAGATATTAACTTGTCTGGTGAAGATTTTCGCGAAGGTTTGACAAGTATTATCAGTGTGAAAATTCCTGATCCAAAGTTTGGTTCTCAGACCAAAGACAAATTGGTATCAAGTGAAGTTCGTCCAATTGTTGAAAGTACAGTTTCTGAAATGCTGTATGAATTCTTGGATGAAAATCCAGCAATTGCCAAGACTATTGTTGATAAAATTATAGAAGCCGCAACTGCGCGTGAAGCAGCACGCAAGGCGCGTGAATTATCGCGCAAGAAAACAGGCCCAGAACTTGGTGGGTTGCCTGGTAAATTGGCGGGGTGTTCCGAACGCGATCCTGCAAAATGCGAATTGTTTATCGTTGAGGGGGATTCGGCGGGTGGTACAGCGAAACAAGGTCGTGACCGCAAGACACAGGCTATTTTGCCTTTGCGTGGTAAGATTTTGAATGTTGAGCGTGTTCGTTTCGATAAAATGTTGGGTTCTGATACTATCGGCGCTTTGATTACAACTATGGGTGCAGGTATTGGTAAAGATGACTTTGATATCGAAAAAATGCGCTATCACAAGGTTATTATCATGACCGACGCGGACGTTGACGGTCAACATATTCAGACGCTGTTGATGACATTCTTCTATCGTCATATGCCACAGGCAATTGAACGCGGTTATATTTATGTTGCAAAGCCACCACTTTATGGTGTGACCCGCGGTAAACAGCAGATTTATCTGCAAAATGAACGCGAAATGGATGATTATTTGATGGAGCAGTTGGCAACCGATGGTATGATTGAAACATCAAATGGTGTTCAGGTTTCAGGTGCTGATTTGAAGCGTTTGCTGACATTGGTTTTGGGTATGCGTAATATCTTGCAACCTTTGAATCATATTATGCCGTTGCGTTTTATCGAAGCGTTGGCGTTGAACAGTGTGTTTGAAAATGAAAGTGCTGAAAACTTTGTTGCAACACAAAATATGTTGGATGCCCAGGAATTAGAATTTGAACGCGGCTGGAAGATTACTTCAGAAGATGCGGGTATTACAATTACACGCACTTTGCGCAGTGTGACTGAATCTTATTTCTTGCCACGCGAAAGAATCAATGGGCCAGAAATTCGAGCATGGCACAGAATGGATGGGCGTGAAGAATTAATTGAAACATTTAATCGCCCAACTGTGTTGCGTGTTAAGTCCAAGTCTCAAAAGATTTGGGGTGCATTGACATTACTTAATACAGCATTTGAATATGCGAAAAATGGTCTGAAAATCCAGCGATACAAGGGTTTGGGTGAAATGAACGCAGAACAGTTGTGGGAAACAACAATGGATCCTAATCATCGTTCTTTGTTCCAGGTCACAATTCAAGATGCAACCAAAGCAGACGAAGTTGTTTCTATGTTGATGGGTGATGTTGTTGAACCTCGTCGTGACTTTATTGTAGAAAATGCGTTGGATGCAAATCTGGACGTTTAATACAAAGGCTTAAAAAATGGGTTTTAAAAGACGCAGGCAATTAGAAGCGGAACTTAGATTGTTAACAGACAGGTTGTCTGGGAACAGTGATGCGCGTTCGGCTGCGCAGGAAGATTTCTATCGCCGGCGTCTTAAATCCGTTGAAGAAGAATTAGCGAAATTAAATTCTGAAACCAAGGCCGATAAATTTAATCGCAGTACAAATAATTTGGAACAAGAAATGGAAAAACAGCGCGAAGATGAAAATGAACTGGCGCGCAAAAGATTGTTTCAATATAACAGTGGGAACAGGGCGGCGTAATATATGGATTTTTCGGCCGATTGGTTTTTTGCTTTGGATGCCCAGTTGCGCAAAATGGGTTTGGATAGTGACGCGCAGTCTTTTGATGAGATTCTTGAAAATTTGCGTTCACGAAAAATATATACTTCTGATGAATTTGCATCGCATTGTGTTTATGTGATTTTGGCAGGTGGTTTTTCACAAAAAACAGCCAAGAAAATTCATGGAAAAATTATGGATTTATTGCGCAAAAGTGGTGCTGATTTTGATATATTGATAAATGTTTTTAATAATAAAAATAAAATTAATGCGGTGTGTAAAATATGGGGCGATAGACACAATCTGCGTGATGAATATTATCAATTGAAAACAATAGATGAAAAGTTAAAATTCCTTGAAAATCTGCCGCATATAGGGCGTATAACCGCAAATCATTTGGCGCGAAATCTGGGTGAAGATATGGTCAAATATGATATATGGATTCAGCGTCTGGGGTGCGTGTTTGGAAATAAAAAAATTGATGTTGATAATGCCAAACTTAATCCGGAAATAAAATCAGCCTGTGATGATATGTTTGCGCATTTGGTTCGTGAAACGGGTTTGCCGTGCGGGTATATAGATGTTGTTCTTTGGAAATCTTTGCAACAGGGGTTGATAAAACTATGAATGTGAAAATTGAACAGTCTTGGAAGGATGCGTTGGCGGCCGAGTTTGATAAAGATTATTTTATCAAACTGACGGATTTTGTGCGTGCCGAATATTTGTCGGGTAGGACCGTTTATCCCGCGCCCAAGGATATTTTTAATGCGTTTAATTTGTGTCCGTTGGATAAAGTAAAAGTCGTAATTATTGGTCAGGACCCTTATCATGAACCGGGGCAGGCGCATGGGCTTTGTTTTTCTGTGTTGCCACCGACCGCAATTCCGCCATCGTTGGTAAATATTTATAAAGAAATTGAATCTGATTTAGGATGCAAATCTGTGACAAGTGGCGATTTAACACATTGGGCAAATCAGGGTGTACTTTTGTTAAATGCAACACTGACCGTGCGGGCACATGCGGCCGCATCACATGCAGGACACGGATGGGAAGAATTTACAGATGCGGTTATTCGCACTGTGGCGGCGCGTGAAAATATTGTTTATATGCTGTGGGGGTCTTATGCCCAGAAAAAAGCAGGGATTGTAAATCCAGAAAAAAATCTGGTGCTGAAAAGCGCGCATCCGTCACCGCTGTCTGCGTATCGTGGGTTCTTTGGTAATAAACATTTTAGTCGCGCAAATCAATACCTGATTCAGCATGGATTAGAACCGATTGAGTGGTAGAAAAAATCCGCCGTTTGGCGGTTTTTATTAAAAACTGTATGTAATTCCCATGCCATAGAATGCATATGAATTGTTTTCAGGGGCTGTGTTGCCGTTGGAAAAATGTTGCATAAATAATTCTATGCCGGTGCAATCAGATATCTTGTATCCCGCACCCAGTTTGAACCCAAACAGTAATTTAGAACCGATGCGTTCGTTCTGTTGCGCCTGAAATCCAACGCCCAGGCCGGTAAATGTATACCAATCCTTGCCGGAAAATAATACGACATCTTCACTTAACATCGCGATTGGAATTGTGTATTTATCCCAATGCCATCCGTATTTTTTGCCATGGCCCAGTGTCTGGATTACATTAAGCGATTGACGCGCGGGCAGGCTAAAAAAAGTGGTGGGTTGAGAATACTGAAATTGCATCATTATAAATGGTACGAACTGGGTTGGGGGTGGCAACAGAAATCCACTGTTTACACCGTGTCCAATGTTAAATGCAATTTGATTTTCGTATCCGCTGAAAAAAGGATTTTCGGCGGCGTGCGCAGGGGTCAATATCAGGGCCGACAGTAAAAAAAGGCTAATTTTGTTCATAGGGCGTATGGTATCATATTTTGAGTTGGCTTTCAATATAGATTATTAAAAAATATAATTATTTTAAATAAGAATAAAATCCAGTGTATCGTTTTTCTTGCATTTGAAAAAAAGTCTGTTATAATGCGTGTCGCTTGGCAGCGTAGCTCAGTGGTAGAGCAGAGGAATCATAATCCTTTGGTCGGGGGTCCGAATCCCTCCGCTGCTACCAGAATAAACAAACGACCCTATGGGTCGTTTTTTTATTCTGTGCATCGGGGTGGTGAAGGACAACCAACAGGGGGGCCGACCCGCAGGCAAAAGGCAGACGGGCGTATGCCGGTCCCCCGAAGTTTTAACAAAGGGGGATTTGCCCAGGGGAATGAAGCGCAGCGGAATCAATCCCTCCGCTGCTACCAGAATTTCCCGGTGTTCCGGGATTTTTTATTTAGCAAAAATTTTCCGATTTTGTCCGAATTTGTCAGTTTTAGCAGATGTGTTTACATATTCTGGACATAATGTTGGACATAGAAACACCGCCACGGGGGCGGTGGAATTATCGTGTGTTTTTCCTAACCCTGTTAAGGTATTCTTGCATCTTGGTGGCGCATTTATCAGGACAATCCTTGGCCAAAATATGATTTATTGTTGGACATTCATCATAATATATCGAGTGTGGAGCATAAGGATTTTGTGGGTGTTTTTGATACCCCATATAGCAATGCAAGTTGCATCCGTTGCAACGGACAGGTGTCTGTAATGGGTTTTGTTCTTGGTAAATTTGCAAACTGGTCCCAAAATATTGTATAAGGTGATTGACTTTTGTCGGTGTAGTTGGTTTTATCTTGTTGGGGTTTGTACACTTAAATAGAGCCCAAGGTTTATAGTGTTCAATCACAGTTTGGACAGCGTGGCGAAATACAGCATCTTGTTCAGGTGTAAAGTGTGCGACAGGCAATGTTTCAAATGGGTTTCGTAAATATACTGTGTTTTGTTGATAGGTATAAAAATATCTGGGGTCTTGTCCAAAACGTGATCTAATCTCCCACCCAAAACTGATTGTTGTGTCTGGTGTAATGGAACCATGATAGTTGAATACCACTATTTTACGGGCGGTTCGATACAGTTCGTGTAAAAAGTAATCCGCATTGTTTTCACGCATGGCGGCAGGCGATATTTTATCGATGTCCTGGGCGGATATTTTTTGCCATGGGTATACAACAGAAATGTATGACATTGTTTGTTTTGTTCTTTTTACTTCTGGTTTTGTTTAAGGTTGTTGATTTCTTGCATTATTTGTTTTTGTTTTTGTTGTATGCTTAATAAGTATTCCATAATGGTGTATTCTGTCTTAGATACTTCTAGCATATCGCTGCAATGTGCCCAATTGCACTTTGGACATCTGCCGTCTGGGAGCCAGTCTTTGCAAAGGTTGTTTTTGCACTGTTCGGGCATATATTTCTTTTTGCAGATGTGCATTATTTTTTCATTGCTCATGTATTTGTTCCTTTGTTATGTTATTTGTATTGTAGTACTAAATAAAATCTTGTCAAATTTTTTTGTTTGTATGTCCCCGACCGCTGTCATATACGATATATTATATACCGTGTTTTTGAGTTTATTTGTGGTATAGTTGTGGCGGTGGAGTTATATGTTCATTGTAGGGTTATAAGCGTTAAGTATCTGGGCGGCTGTATGTGCTTCAAAAATAGGGCGTGTTTCTTCCAAGTCTGTTTTGTATGTTGTAACAATGTATCCGTTTAATACACCAAGGTACGCCAGATTTTTATCTGTGAATTGTAATGCGCGGCGGACATCTTCGGCCTCTTGTGGGTATGAGATTTTTTTATGTCTGAACTTGGATACGCCATCAAGGGTAAGTTTGTTCCAGCCTTTGTCTAATATGCCGATATCTTTGATGTTTGTGCGTTCGGGGGTTCGGTCAAATATTGGTTTTGTTTCTTCTAAATCAGATTTGTATGTTATTACAATATAGCCATTTTTTACGCCAAGATATGCCAGATTTTTGTTTGTGTGTTCCAGAGCGTTACGGACATCTTCGGCTTCTTTGGGGTATGAGATTTCTTTGTGTTTGAATCTGGAGTCGCCTTCTAGGGTAAGTTGGTCCCAACCTTTATTAGACATGCCAATGTCGCTGACCTTTGTTTCGTTGAATAAAGTGGTCAATCGCTTTGTTGCATTTATTAATGTTTGTTTTTTATCTGTGGTATTCATTTTGTTGCCCTTATTAAAATTATCATTTGATATTGTATCATGAAATGCTGTGTTTTTGAATGTTTTTGTGGTATAATTATAGGCAAATAATAAAAGGGGGCGGGGCGTGGATTTTGAAACATTGAAGACTAAGGAATTTAAGGTTAAATGATTTGTCCTTATGACGATTCCTGCAACTATTGAATATGCAAAGCAGATGCGAATATTGAACACCGTATGCAGGGTTGGTTGGTCTAAGTGTGTTGGGTTTCTGTCGTGGTGATTTTTTCACGCAGAGTGTCAAAAATGGTTTTTTCTTTATGTAAATCTGTTTATATTAAATTCAAAGATTGTTTCCGAATTGCTGACATAAAAATACCGCCCAGACGGGCGGTTTTATTCTGGTGCCCTAAGCAAGAATCGGACTTGCGACTCGTCCTTACCAAGGACGTGTTTTACCACTAGACTATTAGGGCGGTTAAAAACTGTGCTAATTATACGGTCCATACGATAAAAATCAAGAATAAAGTTCCGAGTATGCCCGATTTTTATTGAAAATTGAAAATTTATGAACTAATATGTTCTGCGTTGTGGGAATTTTTATGTTGAAGTGACTGACAACCACCGAGTGAACTTTTCCGCCAAACAAGTTATAAATCAGGGTGGCACCGCGCAGCCAAAATGACTTGCGCCCCTGAAGTTTAACAGTCAAATGGGTGCCGAAAAATCCATTATCTTTTTCGATGCCCGAAATATAAAAAGGGACCAAAATGTTATCTTTGAAATCAAAGTACAGAACACATACTTGTGGTGAATTAAATGCCACAAATGTCGGCGAAACTGTTGTTTTGTCAGGGTGGGTGCATCGTAAGCGCGACCATGGGGCGTTGCTGTTTGTGGACCTGCGCGATAATTATGGAATTACACAGATTGTTTTTGATGGCGGTGATGCGGCGTTGGAAAAAGTTCGCCCAGAATCTGTTATCAAGGTTACAGGTCGTGTCGTGGCCCGTGATGCCAGCGCGGTTAATGAAAAAATCCCAACCGGTGCAATCGAAATTCAGGCGGAATCTTTTGAAGTGTTAACAAGTGCAGAAGTTTTGCCTTTCCAGGTTTTTGGCGATGATGATTCAGTGGCCGAAGATTTGCGCTTGAAATATCGCTATATCGATTTGCGTCGCGAAAGCCTGCACAAGAATATCTTGTTCCGTAATCGCGTTATGAAATTTATTCGTGACAAAATGTGGGATATGGGATTTTCAGAATTCCAGACACCAATTCTGACCGCGTCCAGTCCGGAAGGCGCGCGCGACTTTATCGTGCCAAGCCGTAATCATCATGGTATGTTCTATGCGTTGCCCCAGGCACCACAGCAGTTCAAACAGATGATTCAAATTTCTGGGTTTGACAGATATTTCCAGATTGCGCCTTGTTTCCGTGACGAAGATTTGCGTGCGGACAGATTGCTGGAGTTCTATCAGTTGGACTTGGAAATGTCGTTTGTGGATTTGCCAGATATTCAGGCCGTTGGTAATACTTTGATGCCGGCAATGATACGCGAATTTGTGCCAGATGCACAGATTTGTGAAGATATTCCACATATTTCTTTTGATGAAGCGATGTTGAAGTATGGTTCTGATAAGCCTGATTTGCGTAACCCAATTATAATTTCCGATGTGACAGAAGTGTTCCGCGGATCTGATTTTGGTATCTTTGCGAATGCTGTTGAAAATGGCAGCGTTGTTCGTGCGATTCCTGCACCAAATACAGCGGACAAGCCACGTTCTTGGTTTGATAAACTGGGGGAATATGCGGTTAAAGAACTGGGGCTTGGTGGTTTGGGTTATATTGTTTTTGCGGAAGAGGCCAAAGGTCCCGTTGCCAAGAAATTAGATGAAGCGCGTATTGCAAAGTTGCGTGAAATTGCGGGTGATAATTCATCTTTGTTCTTTGTGTGTGATGCGCCAAATGTTGCCGCCAAGGCAGCGGGTAAATTGCGCAGCAAGTTGGGTGAAGATTTAGGTTTAATCAATCCAAAAGAATTCCGTCTTTGCTGGATTGAAAACTTCCCATTCTTTGAAGAAGACGAAGAATCACCAACAGGTATTGCGTTTACGCATAATCCGTTCTCGTTCCCGATGGCGACTTTGGAAGAATTGAATACAAAGAATCCGTTGGAAATTAAAGCGGCGCAGTTCGATATGGTTTTGAATGGTGCGGAAATTTGCAGTGGCGGTTTGCGCAACTATAACCCAGAAGTTATGTTAAAGTGCTTTGATATCACCGGTTATTCCGAAGAAGTTGTTAAGGAAAAGTTCGGTGGTATGTACACCGCATTCCAATATGGCGCGCCACCGCACGGTGGATGTGCGTTCGGTCTGGATCGACTGGTTCAGATTATGTTGGATGAACCAAATCTGCGTCAGGTTGTGATTTTCCCAACCAATCAGCGAGGTCAAGACCTGATGATGGGTGCACCAACAACTGTGACAGAAAAACAGTTGCGCGAAGTGCATATCCAGGTCAGAAAAAAGAACTAAAATAAAAATCCCCCAGATGGGGGATTTTTTTAGGTTGGCAAAGATTAGAATTCATACCTATTGGCAAATATTTTTTCCCATATATAATTTGTTCGGAATAAAAAAGAGAGTTTGTTATGGGGGATAATATAAATATTTTGGCACATAATCTGAATCTTAGCCCGTATCAGGTCAGTAAATTAAAAATGCACAGTCACAAATATAATATGGGACGCTTAGAAAAGCGGGGCGGGGTGCTGTATGCACCATATGCAACGCATGGTGTTATTGGTTTTTTTATTAAGATTTTGTTTGGGGGGCGGGCGGACCTGATTGGGCAAAACAAGACCCTGTTACAGGCACAAAAAAATATTAGATTCTTTGCCAATGGGTATCACAGTGTGCGTGTTGGTAAATATACATACTATGCCGATGCAGATGGACAGGCTGTATCAGAAAATGATTTTTTGCGCGGTGTTGGCGCCTAGAACTGGGTATGCGTTTCAACAAATGCGCGCATAAATCCTGGGTCTATTTTACGCATTATTTCTGATAACGAATATTGACGATTGCCGTCTGGTAAAATTCCCAATTCTATTGTGGCAGGTGTTGGTGCTGTGCCGCGCATAGTGATATCAAATTCAGCGGTCATTTGGCCGTCTGATATGGCAAGTCCACCAGCAGCGGTTGTGTGACGCATTGAAAGTTCAATTGGTTCGGTTGTTATAAAATTACCAGATGAATATTCGCCTTGGATGCGCATCTTTTTGATTCTTGTTTCGCCACTGGTCAGTGCGCGCGCAAAAGCGTATTCTGCGTTAAGTGTTGTTATGTTGTTTGCTGATGCATAGAATTCATCAAAATTCATTCCCAACAGATATCCACCGTCAAATGTCATATCCATAGTGCCAGTCATGTTATAGGATATATCGTTCGCAATTTGACCATGCGTGTTCATGTGTATTTCTGCTGTTATCGCAGAATCACGAACATTTAGTGGCATGTTTTTGGATAGTAATGTGTCGTTAATTAAGAAACGATTAAGTTGTATGAATATGTCGTAATTAATTTTGTCCTTGGTTATCGTTGCAAGCAGGTTGCCACGATCATTGTCTGTAATAGAAAATATCTGAGAATTTGGTTTTAGAACATATACAAAGTTATTGTATTTTGTGCCGTTATAGATAACGCTGTCCGCTGATAAAGATATTTTTACGGGTGTATCAAATATTGTCATCAGTGGTGCGTTGGTCAGGAATTGTTGTTCCGAATATCTGCGCAGGAATTCTTGGCTGATGAATTCGTCTATGTTTAACTGCTTGGTGTGCAGGGTGATTGTGTCTTCGGAAACTGTGCCTGTGAATTCGTGGTTGCCCAATTGTATGTTCAGGTTGGATATTTTGCCGTTGTCATAAAATCCGGATATTGTGTAATCGGAATCGTTGGCAAAACGCAAATCCATACCAGCTAGCCATTCTTTTATACTTTTTCCGGTTAAATGAAAGTAGTTATCATACAATGATAATTTCCAATCATTATCATATGGGGTGAAAGTGTACATGCCTTGGGTTAATTCAAAATCCCCATGCGCAGTGCGCATAAATTTTGGCATAAAATCCATTTTTATGTTCAGCCAATCAAGCGTTTTGTCCTTGGCAAAGGTATAAGATGCGGTTGTTCCTTTTGGGCTTATATCATATGTGCCGCCAAGATTTGAAAACATAAATGTTATTTTTCCTGTTTGGCCAATCTTGGATACAAGGTTGCTGATTCTGTTGTTTGAAGGAATAGGTTGATTTGATTTTACATATATATCAAATACACCATTGTTGGATGATATTTGCCCAAACATATCATCGTATGAGAATTTGTTACAATTCCAATCCTTGGGCGTGCCTGAGAATACGCAGGTTGCGCGAATCCCATCCAGTGGCATTGATATTGTTATGTTTTCAGCGCCATTTTTGGTTATTGTGCCGCCTGTGACAATAATATCATCCGCGATTATTTCTTGGATTTGCAGTTTGTCGTGTGTGCCAATGGCCTGTATTTTTATATGGTTGAATTTATGATTTGATAACTTTAGGTTCCCATAAAAATCCAAATTTAATTTTGTTTGGTGTAGCATGTGATTGGGTTTTAATAAGAACGAGAAGTCAAAATTCATATTGTTGGAAACCAGTTGAATATCTTTGTTGCCATTGGCAAAAATTTCAATGTTTCCAGAAAAATTGTCGGATTCTATGTTAGTAAATTTATAGCCTTTGTCACCGTTCCATTCAAAGTTCATAGTCAAAGAAATGGTCTTGGTTATTTTAGGATATTGGAAGTTAAACCAGCCGTTGATGTCATCAGTTGTCAATGACATGTGGCCGCGAATTGCGCCGTTTTCAAGTATTGTGCCGACTATATCTAATTTATTGTTCTTGTTTTTAATATGGAATTTGTCGCCAATAAATTCGACATCGTATTTGTGGTGCGCGCTGCGAATTGTGCCGTGGAATTCGCCATTGGTAAAATCGGCGCGGATTATGTGAAACTTTTTCCCACGAAAAGTTATATCGCTGTTATATATTTCGATGTTGTGATTGAATGCCGCTGGTTCAAGTTTATCGATTTTGATATCAGCATCATATATTACAACAGTGCGGTCCAGCTTGGCATTTTTGATATCAAAGAAGTCGTGAAATGGAATAGATAGCAAAAGAGCGCCGATATGTGCTGTTGGAATGTTTACATTATGTACGACAATTGTTGCCCCGCCAATCAGACTAAAGTGTATGTCGCCATCTAGTTTTGCGGGAACATTTGTTTGTTCCAGAATGCTGGTTTCTAAAAATGGACGAAACTTGTTCAGGGTTATCATTGGTGGAACAATGATAATCGATAAAATAACAGCCCCAATCAATGATATGATTGACCAAAAGATTCTGCGCTTATGTCTGGGTTTTAATGCCATTCTCTCTTTCCTTGTATTTTAATTATAATGGATTACAATTGGTAATGTGAACAAAAAAATATTTAATCTTGAAAGTAATTATAAGCCGATGGGGGATCAGCCCACGGCTATTGCTGAATTGACCGAAGGTGTGCAACAAGGGCGGAAAAATCAGGTTTTGTTGGGTGTAACAGGGTCTGGTAAGACTTTTACTATGGCAAATGTTATCGCAAATCTGGGGAGGCCGGCCCTGATTATGGCGCCGAATAAAATTCTGGCGGCGCAGTTATATACGGAAATGAAGTCTTTTTTTCCGAACAATCATGTTGAATATTTTGTGTCCTATTATGATTATTATCAGCCAGAAGCATATATGCCAACAACTGATACTTATATTGATAAAGATGCTTCGATTAACGAGCAATTGGACCGTATGCGACACAGTGCAACACGCGCCATGTTGGAAGAACGCGATGTTATCGTTGTATCCAGTGTGTCGTCTATTTATGGTATGGGGTCGCCTGAACAATATGCTGGGATGAAGTTGGTACTGCATGCGGGGGATATGATTTCTTTGCGTGATGTTATTCGGTCTTTGGTTGATATTCAGTACAAAAGAAATGATGTTGGGTTTTCGCGTGGTGAATTTCGTGTGCGCGGTGATATTCTTGATTTGTTTCCGTCTCATTCGCAGGACAGGGCGTGGAAAATATCTTTCTGGGGGGACGAGATTGAAGAGATTTGGGAATTTGATACTTTGACCGGTGCAAAACTGCAAAAGATAGACAGGATTGTTGTCTATCCAAATACCCACTATGCGACACCTATGCCAAGTGTGTTGCAGGCAATAAATCAAATCAGAACAGATTTAGATGAAAGACTTAAATTCTTTCATGAAAATATGAAATATATCGAAGAACAAAGGTTGCGCGAAAGGGTGAACTTTGATATCGAAATGATGGAAAGTACGGGAACCTGTCGTGGTGTTGAAAATTACTCGCGTTATTTATCGGGACGATTGCCAGGGCAGCCACCTCCAACATTGTTTGAATATTTGCCAAAGGATGCTGTGCTGTTTATTGATGAAAGTCATGTGACTGTGCCACAGATTGGCGCGATGAGTCGTGGCGACCGCGCGCGAAAAGAAACCTTGGCGCAATATGGGTTCAGACTGCCTTCGTGTGTGGATAACAGACCGCTGACATTTGATGAGTGGGACGAAATGCGGCCACAGACAATATTTGTGTCTGCAACACCGGCTGAGTGGGAGTTGAATCAATCTGGTGGCATTGTGTCCGAGCAGGTTATTAGACCAACTGGACTGTTGGATCCAGTGTGTGATGTGCGGCCAACTCAATATCAGGTTGATGATTTGTTAAAAGAAGTTAAGCAGGTCAAAGGACGCGTGTTGGTGACCACACTGACTAAAAAAATGGCGGAACAATTAACGGATTATCTGAACGAAAATGGAATCAAGGCAAGATATCTGCACAGTGATATAGAAACACTGGAACGCATAGAATTGCTGCGCGATTTAAGATTGGGTAAGTTTGATGTGTTGGTTGGAATAAATTTGTTGCGTGAAGGATTGGATGTGCCAGAATGTGAATTGGTGGCGATTATGGATGCGGATAAAGAAGGATTTCTGCGTTCTGTGCGTTCACTGATTCAGACGATTGGGCGTGCCGCGCGTAATGTAAATGGTCGTGTGATTTTGTATGCTGATAAAATTACCGATTCAATGCAGATGGCGTTAAGTGAAACGGCCCGTCGTCGAGAAAAACAAATGGCGTATAATACCGAACATGGTATTGTCCCAAAAACTGTGACCAAGGCGGTGTTTGCCGAGGTCGGAGAAAAACAAGAAAAAACAGATAAATCACGCAGATTTGTCTATGATAAATTTGGCGGTGTTATGGATGCAGAATCTTTGCGCCGCGAAATTAAAAAGTTGAATCAGCAGATGAAAAAGCATGCTGAAAATCTGGAGTTTGAACAGGCTGCAGAAGTTCGTGATGCAATTCATAAACTGGAAGATGATTTGTTATTAGTGGAGTAATAATATGGTTAATGTAAATGAAGTTATTGGTGTCGATGGTATCAATATTATACCAAACAGAAATGATTGGTATGCGGTTGATGTTTTTATAAAACGTGGCGAAACAGTTTTGAAAATTGTTTATCCTTATAAAAACCGAGAAACTGCGCAGGACTTGATGGATAAAATTAAACGCAAAGAAAATAAATTGCCAGAACCTGCGTACAAACCGTTGGTTTATATTATGAATGCTGGGAAAGTGTTATGAAGGAATATATTGTAAATTCTTTGGAAGAAACAAGACAATGGGCGGCTGAATTCGCCAAGACTTTAAGCGCGCCTGTCGTTGTTGCGTTGCATGGTGATTTGGGTATGGGCAAGTCTGAAATCGCGCGTAAAATTATTCAGACTTTGCGCGGTGCTGATACTGTTGTGCCAAGCCCAACATTCACAATAGTTCAAAGTTATGATGGGATTTCACACTTTGATTTGTATCGTGTGGAAGATGAATCTGAATTGACCGAGATTGGATTAGAACATGCGATGGTTAATGATATCACTTTGATTGAATGGCCAGAAATCGCACAATCTATGTTGCCAAAGGATACGATACATTTGTATATATCCGAGTATAATGATGGGCGCAAGATTGTTATAAAATAAACTGGGAATAGGTGCCTGTGGTAAAAAGAGGGCAGGTGTGGCATAGTTAGTTTGCGATAAAAAATCGTGTTGCGAACACTGCGATAAAAGGACTTTCTTAGACCCGAACCCACATCCCTAAGGGCAATGTTTGCAAAATAAAAATCCCCATTTGGGGATTTTTATTTTGAATCATTTTTGCGTAAAAGACTTTGGATTGCCAATGGAAAATCGTGCGCATTGGCAAGGTATGAACCACTGACCAATAAATCAGCACCAGCATTCCAGCATGCAGCAGCAGTTTTATCACTGATGCCGCCATCAACAGAAATTACAAATTTAAGTCCGTACTTTTTTCTTGTTGCAGCCAATACAGAAATTTTGTGAAGGGCAGATGGGTTAAATGTTTGGCCGGCCGCCCCAGGCTCAACAGACATTATCATTACTTCGTCTAAATCACGCAGAATTGGTTTTAAAATGCTGACTGAAGAATCTGGGTTTATTGCAACGCCGGCACGACGACCTGATGCGCGTATGTTGCGCAAAGCAGCGCGAAGCCCAGATGTGTTGGTGGAAAGTATAACTGTGTCCGCGCCCGCTGCGATTGCATCAGCCGCCCAAACGGTCGGACTTTCAGTCATCAGATGAACATGAAGATGTGCGTTTGTATGTGCGCGGATGTATTTTAATTCTTCAATACTTCCGGCGATTTTATCAACATAAAAGCCGTCCATAATATCAACATGTATCATAGAAATTCCGCCAGATTTAAACAGAGTGTATGTGTTTTGACTGTGCATATCAAAACATAGGGTGCTGGGCAAAATTGGAATAAATTTTGGTTTGTTTTTTTGTTTGCGCTTAAATATTTTTCCAATCCAGTTAATGCGTTTGTTCCAGCGTTCGTGTCTTGAAATGTATGCTTTGCGATGGGCGGATTCCATTGACCAAACATATTCAGATAATGCGCGTACATTTGAATCGTTTGGCAGGCATTCTGTTATAACCGCAAAAGCATTTTCGATAAAATCACGCAGCCCTTCGATATCAGCACCACCACCGGTCAAAATAATTTTAGTTGGGTGGTATTTTGTAAATGAAGGTGTACAACCGTCTTTTATTTGGCTGATGATATCAATCAATATTGGTAATATTATGTCGTTCACATCACCGCGGGAAAAATCATAGGCGGTGTCCGCAGGTGTAAAACGGTCCATCTCTTTAGGAATTAGTGAAGCAACGGTTCGTTTAATTCTGTCCGCGGATTCAAAATCCAGTTTGAAATTGTTTGCTATGGCGTTTGTTATATCTGTTCCGCCAAGTTTAATCTTGGTGTGCCAAACTGGGCCGCGGTCTGTCCAAATTGATGCTGATGTATATTCGGCACCAAAATCAATGAACATTGTTGTTTGTTTTTTTGTTCTGAACACATTGTTCTGTAAAAAATGTGGGTCATAAAATCCGTTTGATTGAATGTGTGCACCACGCAGTGTTTCATATACATTATTCAATCCGTCATGAGAATAGAATATAAGTCCAAGTGCAGTTACCAATTGGCGATCAATGTGACCAATTGGTGTTAACATATTGCGTGCATTTGGTGTGTCATATCGCAGCGGTATGATATGCATAGGGAAATAGTTTTCAGGTGGTGTTATTCCAGCCAACTGTGCGCGGATATCTGATGCCATTATTTTATGTTCGCCACCCCAGGTTGTGCTTTTTGCCGTCATATCAAATTTTGAAGGTCCTAGATTTCCTGTCACATATGCATCATCAAAGCGTTTGCCAATTTGTCTTTCCAGTTCATCAATAACTGATTTTATTGCGAAAACAGTATCAAAACTTTCAACTGAAAAAATGGCAGATTTATCAATTGAGCCATTTCGAACGCGGTGTGCAATACCACGGACGCAATGCGTCCCTATATCCAGACACAGAAAAGATGAATCATATAAATTCATTTTTAACAGATTATTTTATCAAAATGCGGGCTTCGTCACGCATGTCGATAATTTTAATGTCTTTGTTTAATAAATTGTGGTTGTGATTTAATGATAGCAGTGAACCCATGGCCGCAATAGGATTGGATTCTGGCAACATTACTGTTATACCGCCAAGCGTTACAAGATTCCAACGGCGATCTTCTATCCATTCCATATAGTCCAATTCGCCGACCAGATTGTGGGCAGCCTTGGTAATTTCGGAAATATCATCGGGGACAGTCCCGCGAAAAACAACATTGCCTTCGTCTCGTGTTTGTTGTGGTTGATTTACAATCGTGCCATCAGCGGACAGCGGAAAGTAATTTTCGCCATCAGTCCACAAGGCGACCGCTTGGTAAAATGAAGCCTTGATTACCAGATTGCCATTTGGTAGGCGACGAACCGCAGATTCGCGTACCCCTGGAATTGCACCAATGCGTGCATTCATATTGGCCAGATTGACAGAATATGTTGCTGTGTTTGGTGGCAGGTTTGCCGCACCAGCCAATGCCGACAGGTCTTTGTTATCAATATTTGCGTTAATAGATATGTTGTGTACATGGGCGATTTGACCGCGGCCCATTCCTGTCATAATAATGCGTACGGAAAAATAGACGGCCAAAATAACCGTTATAACAAAATATAGCCAAAACCAGATACTTCTTTTCATGATGCCTAATTATATCATAAAAAAGTCGTACTTGAAAGATTTATTAAAAAATCCCCAAAATCTGGGGATTTACATAGCGCGAAGTAGGTATCCGCGGCGGAACATACACCGGCGATACGCACCAATAGTTTTAGAAGCACTGTTTTTTGGTACCGACATCAGGCTGCGCTGGCCAACATCACGATATTCGTTTGATTGAAATGTCACCCAAAGTCCATCCCAATCAGGCATCATGCCAGACTGGTTCGGGGAAATTAGTTTTGCTATTCTTGATCGAGGTTGATGCGCAGGACGCGTTATGCCCAGACAGGATTTATGATCGCGTACAAACTGTTCCGTTGTGACAGATTCGTTTTCCCAGTTCAGTACGGTTGCGTCATCAATGCTGCCCCGATTGACGGATGCACATGCGGTTAATAACAAAAATAGTGGTAAAAATTTTATTCTCATGTTTTCTATTATAATTTAATTGCCTTTTGGTGGCAATAGTTTTTATAATGTAAAAAAGAGAGAAAGGACAAAGGAATGGCAATCACCGTTCAGAATTTTATTAAACTGGCGAATTATTATAACCAAACCGCAATGATGATGTCGGCAATTTGCGTGCAAAAAGGCGGAATTGCAATAGAAAATTATGTAGGACGTTTCTTTGCGGCCGATGTATTAGAGTATGTTTTGGAATATGGGCGCAGATTGCAACAATCGGGTGAAACGCTTGCGCCGGAAATAAATGCGCTGATTGACAGGTTTGCAGCTCAGTATGAAAGGGTGCGTGATTTAACAACACCAACTGAAAAACCAATTCATGAAATGACGCTGGAAGAATTTGAAAAAGTTATGAATATCTAGTAATAATAGATAATAAAGAAAGAGGAAAAGGGTTATGAATATCTTGAAAAAATGTATGGTTGTATTTGCTGGGTTGGCGATTGTGGCCGGTTGTGCCCAGCGTCAGCAGCAGCCGATGGTTGATACAATTACTGTGGTTGACCAGTTGGTGATTGATGAAAATTCTGTGCCTATTTTTCCGAAAAAGGCGGCTTTGACCACCGATACAGCGCGCAGATTTTCTATTGAGTTGCCAAAAAGATGCGAGGTTGACTGGGATAATCAAAGTGTTGTTTCGGTTGTGCCTGCCGAGAATATAGAAATTATCCGCCTTAATACTGGTGATGCGTTGCCAGAAGATTTAGGTGTTGCGGATTTTGAGTTCAAGGAAATGACTGTTAAAAAGGCCTTGGATAAATTGTTGGATGCGGTTGATATCGCGGTTGTTCAAGACGAGGACATGTATCAAAAAATATCCGGTAATATAACAGCAGGGCCATTGGCGGATGCTGTTGAATTGATGACTCGTATGGGGCATGTTTATTATTCTTATGATGCGGAATATGGCGAAATTCATCTGACAAATCGTGGTAAATGGATGATTAAAATGCCGCAGGATGAAACGATTATTATGGCCATGTTGGATGCGATGCATGGTGCGGATATGCGTAATTTGTTGGTTAACTGGAAGGATAAAACTGTTGTGTTTGAAGGTAATTATCAAACAGAACGCGAAGTGGCCAAGATTATTGCGGATATATCGTCCAAGAAATATATGATTGCGTGGGATATGGATGTGTATCGTGTTTATCCGCGTACAGATAATCCAATTGTTTGGATGAATTTATTACCTGCGTTTGGTGCGAATAATGTTCGTATGTCAATCCCAGGTGTTGTCGGTCGTGCACTGGTCGTGGGACCTGAAATTAACACCAAGACATTACAAGAATTTATGGCGCAACAGGCAAATGTTGTGTTGGTGTCGCAGGGGACTTTTGCGATTCCTAATGGGTGGCAATCGCGATTTGATATCGGTCAGTGTAGTAAAGAAGAAAGATTGGAAACAGATTTGATTATTGGTGCGACTGGTACATATGGTGATTTTGGCGGTATGAAGAAAATTGATTCTAAAATTGTTTTGCGCACAAGTAATGGTGAACTGACTTCATTTAATATCCCGTCCAGTGTTGGGGATAATTATGTGATTGTTGGTATTCCAACACATTCTTTTGTGACAACACCTGAAACCTTGGTTTCGCCATTTGCGGAATTGGTTGTGTTTATGTCGCCACGCGTTGTGTCGATAGTAGAAGGTGGAAAAGATGTTGGGGCAAACCAACTGATTGGTGATGAGTTGCGTGATTTTTTAACCAAGTAAGGATTAGTTAATGTTTTCAAGACTTGAACGAAAGATTGCTTTTAGATATCTGGGGGCAAAAAAGCGCGGATTTGGTTCTGTGATATCGTGGGTGTCGCTGATTGGTATTATGTTGGGTGTGGCGACACTGATTGTTGTTATGTCGGTTATGGGTGGATTTCACGATACTTTGCTGGGGCGTATTGTGGGAATGAACGGGCATGTTGTTGTTTATCATCAAGATGGTGCAATTTCTGATTTTGATTTCTTGATTGATAAAATGAAACAAAACAAAGTTGTAAGTGCGCGCACAACATCTATTGTTCCTATTGCCGAAGGGCAGGTTATGGCGACCGCAAATGGTAATAATACAGGGGCGATGATTCGTGGTATCAGAATGTCTGATTTGGAATCCAAGACAGAAACTGGTACGCGTATTTATGGTAAAAAGTTGTCTGATATATCGGATGGTGAACTGGTGGCTGGTGCATCATTGACACGCGCCTTGCGTGTGACGATGGGGGATAAAATATCTTTGGTGTCGGCAAATGCTGCAACGCCTACGCCTTTTGGTTCTATGCCGCGTATTATGGCATATCCTGTGATGAGTTCTTTCTTTATGGGAATGTATGAATATGATTCTGGGTATATATTTATGCCATTGGAAACAGCTCAGAAGTATTTAAATATCGCGAATGCGGTGACACATATTGATTTGTTCTTGGATAATCCCGAGGATACAACTGCAGTGACAGAAGCATTGGCTAAGTTGTTACCGGATGGTTTCGTTGTGCGCGATTGGCGTGATTTAAATCGTGGGTTTGTAGGTGCGTTGCAGGTGGAATCAAATGTTATGTTTTTGATTTTGTTGCTGATTGTTATTGTGGCTGCGTTTAATATCGTGTCGTCTTTGGTGATGCTGGTAAAAGATAAAAACAAAGATATTGCGGTGTTGCGTACATTTGGTGTGTCGCGCAAATCTATGATGAAGATATTTGTTTTGTCGGGAACTTCGATTGGTGCGATTGGTGCGTTCTTTGGTACGATATTGGGTGTTTTGGTTGCGGTTTATATCGAGCCAATTCGTCAGTTTTTCCAGTGGTTGACCGGTCGTGATTTGTTTCCTGCGGAACTGTATTATTTGTCTGAATTGCCATCAAAACTGGTTTGGAGCGATGTTTTAGGAATTGCGCTGATTGCGATTTTGTTGGCTTTTTTGGCAACGCTTTATCCTGCGTGGAAGGCAGCAAATACTGACCCTGTCGAGGTGTTAAGGAACGAGTAAAAGGAAAAAATAAAATGGCGAATATTTTGAATTCTTTGTCACGAGTAAAGCAGGGCGATGTTGTAATGTCGGTGCGCGATATCAAGCGGACTTTTGTCGAAGGTGGACAGCCACTGCATATTTTGCGTGGCGGTGGATTTGACCTGCATCGTGGCGAGATTATTGCGCTGGTTGGACAGTCTGGTTCTGGGAAATCCACTTTGTTACAATGTGTTGGGTTGCTGGATAAGCCAAGCGCGGGCAG
This sequence comes from Alphaproteobacteria bacterium, assembly GCA_017630405.1. Classification (GTDB taxonomy): domain Bacteria; phylum Pseudomonadota; class Alphaproteobacteria; order Rs-D84; family Rs-D84; genus Enterousia. Next base: position 2,073 of record JAGBVH010000015.1, on the reverse strand, counting down.
TATTATGATTGGGGGCGCGGCGGTTCAAAAAATGGACGAAGATATGCGTACACAAATTCGCAGAAAAAAAATCGGTTTTGTGTATCAGCGTCATAATTTGTTGTCAGATTTTACAGCACTTGAAAATGTTATGTTGCCAATGTTGGCAAACGGTGTTTATGAAGAAGTTGCACGCGTGCGTGCGGTTCAGTTGTTAAAGGCTGCAAATGTTGCGCACAGGGCATCGCATTTGCCGGGGGAAATGTCGGGGGGTGAACAACAGCGCACAGCCGTTGCGCGCGCGTTGGCAAATGGGCCAGATATTTTGTTGGCGGACGAACCAACGGGCAGTCTGGATCCACAGCATGCGACCGCAGTATTTGATTTGTTGTTAGATTTAGTGCGCAAAAATAAAATGGCAATGTTGTTTGTGACACATGATATGAATTTGGCTGCGCGCGCTGATAAAAAGATTACTATTAAAGATGGAATTGTGATATAATATTATAAATGGGAGTATGGAGAGAAGAATATGGCAAAGAAAAAAGAAGTCGTTTGTAGTTGTTCCAAAAGACAGGTTCGTCGTGGAATTTTTGCCCTGATTGCAGTTTTTGTCTGTGGATTAATGTTGGGTATTGGTGTCGCACACAGGGATAAATATATTGTTCAAAAAACGGTGCAACCAGAAACGCAAGTTGTTGAGCAACAGCCAAAAGAAACATGTGTTGTTATTGAAGAAATACTGACCGAAAGATTATATCCTGAAGGCGGAGATTATATCTATGAATACCCAAGACACAATATTGAAATTTATGAACGTTTGGTAAAAAGCGGTTGTCCAGAAAATGTTGAAAAATGGCGAAATGCGATTGTGCGTGAAGAACAGATTATTGCGGCCCTGAACGAAAATGCAACAGGTGCCCAGCGTCAAACATGTGATATGGTCGAAGAATCTTTGTTGGCGACAATGCCAGAGGCTTATCCAAGTACTAGTTCATATAAAAGAATTGAACGGGCGAAAATTTACGCTAATTTATCGGAACGCGGTTGTCCGGAAAATTCTGAAAAATATGTCGCGTTGGCAAAGCAGGAACTGGAAATCGCGCGTGCGTTGGAAGATGACGAATTTGATTATCAAGAGACAACCGAGGTTGTTGAAACATACAAACGTCTTAATATGCAAATGGCGGCCGAAGAAGTTTTTGAAACAGTAAAAAAACTGACAAATCCAGCGATTGATTTTGTTCTGGAAATCGAAAAAATTATTAACGAGCAATAGGTTCGATATGAAAAAAATTATCGCGATTTTTGGACTGATTATGTCGATGCCTGCAATTGCGGAAGAGGTGGTTGTCACAGATATAGAAGTTCAAACACAGGTGACTGAGCGTATGACTTGTTCTGATATCAGTGACCAGATTAAGGAGCTATCTGCTATCGAAGAACCCGATGCTGTAACGGTTGAAGAATTGGATGCGCTTAAGATGCAATATCGCCGTGATTGTACTAAATCGCTGGCTGGTCGTCGAACATCTGGTCGTCGTACGGTAAGTCCTGTGACAGTAACAGAAGAAACAGAAGTACAAGAAGCAGAGGTTTTGCCAGAAATTGTAGCGCAACCAGAAGAGCAGGCGGAACCAGTATTGACCACAGAACAAGAGGTTGCAAATCTGGAAGCTGGTCTGTGTGCGGACGGCAGCAAGCCAAACCGATTTGGTTGTTGTGCGGGTGAAAAGTTTATGGACCTTGGCAATCTTAACTTTGCCTGTTGTCCAGAGGATGATGCGACCGCTGACTGTTTCCCACCGATTAAATAAAATCTAATAACATATCTACAAGCGGTGCCGGCAATTCATGTAGCGTTATGTACACTACGGCATCGGAATTTTATTTTATTAAATCGCTTGATTTTTATTTCATATAGTATATAATCACAGGGCTTTGAATTTGTTGCGGGCATAGTACAAAGGCTAGTATGCAAGCCTTCCAAGCTTGAAATGCGGGTTCGATTCCCGCTGCCCGCACCAAGGGATTGGGCGTGCGCCGGAGTTGGAGAGCCGGGGCAGACTGTAAATCTGTTGGCTTAAGCCTGAG
>JAGBVH010000014.1 GCA_017630405.1 Alphaproteobacteria bacterium | reverse complement strand
TACGCCAACTGTTTGTCGCATTGGTTAACAAAGGTTTCTTGGTTGCCACCGGTCAAAACAAAGGCCGCAAATATAGTTTGCCAGAAAAACGATAATCGATTTATAAGAAAATGTGTTCTTAGGTGCGAACCAGGTTCGCACCCCAGGTTCGCACTTATCATATTGTAATTACTATCAAAACACCCAAAGCGCGAACCTGCGAACCAATTTTTCAAACCTGTGTGTAACAAGGTGTCGAGGTCGCCGTTACCCCCAATCAAAAGAGGTTTTACAGAACCTATTTTTATTTTACTGAAATGCAACATGCACCATTTAGGCACATATTGCATTTGCAACGTTATTGATGGCACGATAGGTGCTGCTGTCCATGATGTGGGTATATCCTTCGGTGGTGGTTATACGGGAATGGCCAGCTGCTTCTTTCATGGCAGCTATATTTTCACCGATATTTGCACCCATACTGATAAACGAATGTCGCAGGTCGTGTATTCGCATATGTGGCAGCTTGGCATATGACAGTGCCCATTCAAATGGCTTGCGGATGTTGTTTATTGGTCTGTGCTCGTTCCCAACACCTGGGAATACATATTTGCTGCCCAGTGCGGTTGCTTCATCCAGCGCAGCCTGCAAGTATGGTATAACCGCATCAGACAGTTTTACATCCCGGGCGCCGGTCTTGCTGTCTTTCAGGTGTATTACCTTGTGCATAAGCGCAAGTTCTTCTACCTCTAGCCCGGTTATTTCAGACGCACGACACCCAGTCAGCATCAGCACCCGCAACGCATTGAATAACCGTGGGTGCATTTTAGATACCTGGGGCCCAACATCCAGCGCATGCGATAATGCACGATAACCGTCTTGGTCCAGTATTTGTGGCTTATAAACTTTGTTTGAACCTTTGCGAACATACTTGCATGGGTTTGTATTGCGATCTACGTATTTATACATTTCGCACCAATCCCAGAAATTAGAGAACAGAGACAGCGCTTTGTTCGCGGTTGAGAACGACGTTTTCTTTACCCACTTGGCATAGGCGTCCATTACATGCTTTTCTTCTATTTGGCGTATGTACAGCTTATCAAACATAGGCGCTAAATATAATCTATATTGCCCCCAATTAGAATCCTGGGTTCGTGGCTTCTTGTATATTTTGGAATATTTGTCCATATATTGCGGGAACAGTACTTTTACCTGTTCACCCAGCGTTTCTTTTTCTTTCAGTTGTTCTTCTATTCTTTTTCTGCGTGGGTCTTCGCCTTGGGCAATTTGATGCCGCATATTCCACGCCATATCACGAATATCTTTGATAGAATAATCTCTGTAGCGACCTATAAAAATATTGCATTTCTTGTTATCTATTTTACATCCCAGGAAAAACCGAATATTGCGTGTTGCCGCAGAATATCGCAGGAATAATCCTGGGATGGTGCCGTCGCTGACCTGCAGGTTAACATCTGAATGCAACAGATGTATCCAAGTGTCCCGAAACGGCTTTGTATAGCATTTCCATTGTTCTGCCATGTGTGCACTCCTTTATTACAAACACACAATGCACGATAAAAACATAATATCCAGCAGAAACAGCTATTTTTTATCGCTTCTTTTTTGTTCCAGCCACTTATTTACCTCAGACAGGGGGTAACGTACCATTTTGCCGATCTTGAAGTACGCAGGTCCAATCCCCAGTGCACGATATTGGCTTAATGCCGAAACAGACGAACAAAGATAGTCAGCTAATTGCTTCGGTGTAAACAGTCTGTCTTTAAACGCTTCCTTGTTCAGGGCGTATTGTCTTGTATCTCTCTCTTGTCCCCCATGGTTCATGAATTGGTAATCCATGTTATTCTCCTTTGGGTTTCAATATGGTTTGTAGGATATAAAAAGGTCGCTTTATACAATCTGATAT
>JAGBVH010000013.1 GCA_017630405.1 Alphaproteobacteria bacterium | reverse complement strand
TCTGTTCTTCTGTGTCCAATAGTGCACGATTTATATCGCTTGGGTCATAATTTGAAAACAACTCTAATGCGTTCTTTAAATTTTTGGCGTTCTTAGAATAGTCAACAATTAACCCATTGGTTTTGGCTTGTTTGCCTTCATCGCCGTCAAACAAACGATTTACTCGTGCAATAGCTTGTAACAAATTATGGTCTTTTAACTGCTTTGCCAAATATAAAACACTATCACGCGGCGCGTCAAAGCCCGTTAGCAACTTATCAACAACAATTAAAAGCTCTATCCCCTCTGAATTTTTCTTGTAATCTTGAATAATTTGTTTTTCACGTGATTCTAATGAGCCGTATTTACGTTTTTGTTCTTGCAAATACCGTTCAACGACTGCTTTTTGTTCTGGCAGTTTATCCTCATCTGCCTCGCTGCTTTGTGTATCAGATATAACAACCGCTGATTTTATTCCACCTAATAAATCCAGCGCATTTTGGAACATAACAGCAGCATATTTTGATGGTGCCACCAATTGTCCCTTCAAACCAGTACCCTGGAAATATTTTGTATAATGATCATACACATCTGTTGCAATCATGTCTATTCGCTGTGACGTTTCTTCCAGCACAGATTTAGAAATACATTTCTTTTCAAAGTCTTTTCGCGCTTCGTCACTCATTGACTGCGAAACACGATCATAGAACTTATCCAAGACTGGACTAACCTCTTGGTCTACAAAGCGGCCTTGATAAATCAATGGCAAAATGGCGCCGTCTGCTTCGGCCTCTGATATTGTATAAGAGTCTATTATTCCGCCAAACTTTGTTTCTGTTGTTCGCTTCTTTTTGGTCATAAGCGGTGTGCCAGTAAACGCAATCTGACACGAATTTGGCAGAACAAGATTCATATTCCCATTGTCTTCACCGCTTTGTGTGCGATGTGCTTCATCAATTAAAATGAAAATATTATTGTCGTCATCTTTAAAATCTGTGGTTTCAAATTTTTGCACCAGAGTAGTTATAACATCTGTGGTTTTAGATTTTATTAACTTGACCAAATTTTTGCAGGATGTTGCCTGTTGAACGCCAACTTTGATATTACAAGCCTTGAACGTGTCACGAATTTGAATATCCAGATCTGTTCTGTCCGTCACAACAATTACACGTGGGTTTTGGATATGTTCTATCAGATTTTTAGTTAGCATAACCATCGTCAATGACTTACCTGACCCCTGGGTATGCCAAATTACACCACCCTGACGTTTACCAGCTTTGTCTTTTTGTTCGATGCGTTCCAGCGTCTTCTTAATTGCAAAGTACTGCTGATATCGTGGCAACTTTTTAATTCCGTTATCATAAATAACAAAGTTTCGCACAATATCCAACATACGCTTTGGCTCTAGTAAGCTATAAATAGCATTATCCTGGGCTGTTAATGTCTGTTTTATACCCTGAACATAATTACTGCGCAACAGGTCTGATGATATTTTGGACATTGTTTCTGCTGAAATTTGTTTGTTTACAGAATTAAACACATCATCATTAAATGTTGGCGATTGATACTTTTCTTTCCATACAGAATAAAACTCACGTGGGGTCAGCATAGTTCCATATTTTAATTCATTAACATTCGTTGCAATTAGAAT
>JAGBVH010000002.1 GCA_017630405.1 Alphaproteobacteria bacterium | reverse complement strand
ATAGAGGTACAGCACAACGGGAATAAATGACAATTTAAAAGTGAGGTAATTAACATGTACGAATTAAAAAGAGTTTACACGGGAATATCAGAAATCTATGTAACCGGTATGGGTTGGGTAAAATTCAGCACAGTTAAAAAGGTTGCTTATGGTTCAAAAATAACAATGTACGCACTTGACTATATTGACATAGATGACAACGGCGTTGTACATGGTACAGGTATCGAAGATTTCAGTGTTGAACGTTTTAAAAAATTAGGTTTTGCCGCTGTAGAATTAAAGAACAAAGTCAGAAAAGAAAACCCGACATACAAAACAGCATACCGTCATGAACTTGTTAGAACTCTTTACATCAGATTTAACAATCGTAATGTATCAAAGGCGTTTAAGAACTATTTAAACAACAGATACATGCATGAACTTATATTTAACGAAATAATGGTTAGTTTTCATTAAGGCGGTGATTTTGAATGTACAACGACTTTATAAAGCGTTTCAAAGGCGAACGCACATTAAACGTGAAAATCGGCGACAAAGTCGCCGTGCAAGGTTTTCGCGGTACCGTGTTAGATGTTTTTCATGGTTTCGATAAGGAAATCGAAAAAGAATGGACGTCAGTCCGTGTGCACTTTGACGACATGGACGCGTGGGGACAATATCAGAATAAAATATACGGTGATTTCACAGTAATTGAAAAGGAGTTACCACAATGAAAAGCGTACATTTATCCATAGAACAAATTCATGATTTACAGTGTAAAGGTTTATTGTTTGATGCATTATTTGACGCGTCAAACGTTGCACAAAATGAAAACATGTTTTACCGGACAAACGATTACGCTGTTTTCCGTGTTGTTCATAAATGGACTGACGATGAATACGGTTTTACAGTTTTAAAAAGGAGTTGACCACATGAAACCACACTTTTATTATGGCGTGGACGCGTACGGAAATTTACACGCGTTCAAGTCCAAAGGATACCGAACAGAATTAATTGACGCCGACATAATACGCCCATTGACGCATGACGAATATCACAAGAAAATCAACAAATCATCATCGGCGTATTTGTTGGTACACCGTACAAACGACATAGACACATACAACCTTATCAAAGTTAAATAAACCATAGCGCCGCCAACACGCGGCGCACATTTATCAAAGGAGTTTAAACATGTACGACGCAAATATTATTTACGCAATAGCAAACGAAACCGGCGCGCCGGTAACAACAAACGGCGAATATTTCGCCGACCTTGACAGCGCGATAAACGACGCGAAACAGAACAACGGTATAACGTTATACGGCATGATAAAAAATGATTTTTCTATCCTGTACAAAAACCGCCGTACCGACACAATCAAGCGTGAAATGTTGCGCACATGTAAAGACATACGCGTGACTTATTACGCAACCGATACCGGCGTGATTGTTTCAAACGTGCATGATAATTTAAGTTATCTTTTGCGCGAACTGTACACACGCAACTACACACCGGTGTACATGTCCATTCACAACGATTTCAAAATCGTGGTTGAAACATACAACGACGACACCGACGAAACGTCATTTGAACCGGTAGAACATTTAGAACTTAAAATATATGACGCTTTACTAAAGGAGTGAAAACCACATGGCCATGAAATTAAACGCCGTTGAAAAGGCGAACGACAGCATATTGCGTCAGTATAACAATCAGATTGAAAAATCTGTGCGTCAGTTAGGATTGAACCACACAACAACTCAAAACCTGATCAACGCCGCTGTTCAGATATTCGGCGCCGGCAACATGAAAACCATGAAAATCACGCGTGTTTTATCTGAAAGTCAGTTAAACAAAAACACCGGCGAAATATACGGTATTCCACAAATAGCGCGAAACCGTGCGACACTATCACAAACGGCAAAGGCTAAAGAGTTACGCGCGACAACCCAATACACACGCGGCGAATTAAAAGGCAACTATAAAGCGCTGTATGATGTTTCTAAACAATATCAACGCGCAATACGCCGCGCCGAACAGAAAATCAGAATGAATATACCGGATTATATAGCCGACCAAACAGCATTTGACCCGAACGCGGCAAACGCTTATGTACAATCGCAATTAACTCAAGATGTGATAAATCAACAGACAATGTACGATGATTTGGCGTCGGAAATATTTGAAGCATACGAAGACGCCAAAGAGTCCGGCGATGATACCGACGATTTTGAAGCGTTCGCAAAAGGTTTTCATAACAAACGCAAAATCGACGATAACGAAAATATGTTGAATTGGTTAGAGGAACAGCGCAACAAACTATTACGCGAAAAATCAAATATTGATAGGCAAGAGGAAAACTATGCACGTTTTCGCGTTGACGAATTGGAACGCATACGCCGCGACATAGATAACGGCGAATTTGAGGATATTTTATAAGTAAAGGAATGGGAACAATGACGGGTTATAATGTTACATGGTACAACGGTTCAAATTTTCATACCGACATAACAAAAGAAATGTTAATAACCCGTTCGGGTAAAAAGATAACAGCAAAATCAAAACCGTATATAAACATTGGTGCCGGTTTCGACTGTGAAACGTCACAATTCGCAAATCACAATCTATATGAAAAGAAAAGCAAAGACTACAAAAACGCGCTTAAATCATTAGTTTATATATGGCAATTCAGTGTCGGAAATGACGTTTATTTATGCCGTGATTACGCATTATTAGAGGACTTTTTAAACGACCTTGACGCCGCGTGTGCTGTTCACAATAACGCTACTTTGATTATATGGGACGCAAACATAAACTATGAATACAGTTATTTCAAACCGATTTTCCGAAACCGAATTACAGCATGTTTCGCGCGTTCAAAATCCGACATTTTAACATTCTCATACGGTAACCATTTAGAGTTCCGCGAATGTATCGGCGTGTTTGGTTCCTCACTTGACGACATTGCGAAAAAGCACACAACCACGCAAAAATTGACCGGTGACATTGACTATAATTTAATCCGTACACCGAAAACGCCGCTAACAGAAAAGGAAATACACTATTGTATAAATGACGTTGCGATATTATCCGAACTGACAGCACACGCGCATAATGAATACACGGCAAAACACAAAAAGATACCGCTAACGCAAACCGGAATAGTACGTTCTGAAATATCCGACGCGTACGCGCCGTTTCATATGCGTGAAAAGATATACGCAACAACACGTAAATTAATAGGGACGCAAACCGAATATAATACATTCAGAAAATACGTATACAGCGGCGGCCTAACCCATAGTAATTATTTTTATGTCGGTAAAATAATGCACAATATCAAATGCAAGGATTTAACAAGCGCTTACCCGTGGGCGTTAAATGCTTTTAGTTATCCCGCCGGCGAATTAATCCACGCAACACCGGACGCCTATAAAAAAGCATTTACCCATAAGCATTATTTTTTCCTTGCAACCCTTAAAGACGTCAAGTCAAAATCAACCCATTCTACACTATCAATGCACAAATCAATAAAAATGGTAAACCCGATAATAGACAACGGGCGTATACATCAATGCAAAGTATTGCAAATGTGGTTTACCGAAATAGATTGGAATAATTTTAAACTAATATACGACTATGACAAAGAAAACAGCGAAATAAACGACGTATATTATTTCACATCATCGGCGCGCATACCGCAAAAAATACTTGACGTCATGAATAAATGGTATGAAAAGAAAACCATATTAAAACCGTTGACCGATAAAGCAACACACGGTCATGACGCCGATTTCAAGGCCAATGTTAAAGAGTACAAGCGTTTGAAAAGTTTGATAAACGCGGTGTACGGAATGTTTGTCACGGCCTTGTACGATACCGAAATAAAGTGGAACGACGAAATCAAGGATTTAACCGAAATGTCGAACGAATGGGACGACGCGCAAAAGACATTGTTCAATCCATGGTGGGGTTATTATTGTACCGCGCACGTACGCGCCCGATTAATCGAATGTATCGCGAAATTTCCCGACGATATATTGCAATACGACACAGACAGCATATACCACAAGGAAAATCCGGAACTTGAATTATTCATATCAGAAATAAACAAGCGCGTACGCCGTAATAATGTGCGCGTGTTATCGTCGTCATATTGCTATGACTTAGGCGAATGGGACGACGACGGATTTTATATTGATTTCGTTGCGTTAGGTTCCAAGCGTTACATTGGACGCTATGACAACGGCGATATAAAAATAACATTTGCCGGCGCCAATGAGGACGATATAAAAGCCAACGCAAAAAAGTCCGGCATAGACGTTATGAAATACGCCATGAATATAAACATTGACGAAACAATCAGTAATAAAACAGGTGCGTATCACTTTGACGGCGTATACACAGCGCCCGTAACGGACTACAAAGGCAACACAACAGACTGTACCACATACGGTTGCACAACAATCAAAACGGTACAATTCAAGGCGCAAATGTCCCACAATTTCAAATACCTTAAACAGTTATACTTATCCAAACACAAGGAGATTAAACCATGAACGCAATAGACATTAAACGCGCACAACATATTTTCCGTGAAATCGTACAAGAGGAATACCGCGGCAAATATTTAGATTTAAGCGCCAACCCGATACAATACGGGTACAACATTTTCAACTCATACCGCGCCGGCGGTAAAACCACAAACGATATAATATTTATGTTGATATGCTACCACTATTTCAATAAAACATCAATGTATTGTCGTTCCGGTTCCCGTGCAACACGTGCAAAGGCCGTCAGCACATTATGCACGGCCATGAATACGACCGTTGACGACACGGGACGAAACTATGTACAAAGGTGTACCAATGACACGTACACGTGGATTGAATACCATAGTAATACAAAAACGTTCCGATTACAGAAAACACCGGACGACGAAATAAAGAAATGTCCAATCTTTATGTATGTTACAAACATCAATGACGACGCCATGTCATTAAAATCCGGTTTTGCCGATAATAACTGTGATATAATGCTGTATGATGAATTCATCGACGACGAAACAAACGCGTATACTGTAATAAAGTTTCTGAATTTAATTTCCACCGTATTTCGTTTACGTCATAAAACAATCGCAATAATGAACTGTAATCTATCGGTAGGTAGTCCGGTAATATTGCGCACGTTCGGTATATATGAAAAAGTACTGAACCAAACAACGCCGTTTATGATTTACCATACAAAGGCCGGCATGAAAATTGCTGTTACATGCCTTGAAACAAAAGACGAATTTAACAACGACCGGTCACGAATGAACGAAACATACTTTAATTTCGATACACACATAGACGGACTGGAGAATATACGCGGCGCGTCCATATGTCATGAAAGCTATAGAGAATTACCGCCCGATATTGACGAACAATGCACGGTACCAACGGGATTATATTATTATAGTTGCGGTCAGTTCTTTGAAGTGTATCAGATTGAGTCACCAACATGGCAAAGTATGTACTATATTAAAGCGTGTATCGAACCGGTACACGATCGCGAACATTTGACAATCACAGATGATAAACTTTATGCATTTGATAACCCGTATACGTACGCGTCGATTGGCCGTGATTTCAAAATATGCTGTGACGTTGCGCGCAAAGTCCGACGCAATGACGTTTGTTTTGATGATTTTATGGCGTACGTTTGTATAAAGTCGTTCTATGACCTGTACAAAATCCCCGAATTAATTTGACGCAAAGGAGTACAAACAATGACATTAAAGGAACTATGTTATAAAATATCAATGTCGATTGGCCTTGAAATCGCAACCCAAGACTATTACAACGGGCGTGAAACTATAGTATATACAGCGCGTCAGTATGAGAACAGCACAATACAAATGCGTGATTGTTTACGCACATATGGTGAATACGATGTGCGCTTTATTGATATTCATAAAGAAAACACTTTATTTATAATAATTACGAAGTAACCCCGCGCCCCATAAAAACCCGCGCCCCTGTAGGAACAAACCTGTAGGAACGCGGGTTTTATTGCTGTAGAAATAACCCGCGCCCCTGTAGGAATGAACCTGTAGAAACGCGGGTTAATACTATAGTATAAGGCCGTGACGGAAACCGTCAACAATCATTTGCTTTTCGCGGTCGGTCATGGATCCCTCTATTACGGCGTCGTTTATCTGTGTAAATCCCATGCCGGCGGTTAAAGTTAATTCTTTATTGCAAGGAATACCAAATTCATGTTTATATGCGTTTGGAATTGCTTTATTTCCTGTTGGCGTTTGCGGGCGGGTAACTTTTAACAGACAATGCAACACGCCGTTTAAGTTAGAACCGTCACCCATAACGCCCTTTAATGTAGTGTCATTACTGTTAAGGGCACATATGGTGTTTGCAAGACTTGACGCCGCCGTTATACCGGTCGCAACATTTGGTACCGCTATAGTCGCCGCTGTAGCCGCCGCCGTTGATAATGCTGATGATATAACCGCGCCGGCTTTTGCACCTGTTGCGTCAGCCACAAACGGTATGTCATATGCAATACACCCGCCTATTTCAGCCACGGGCGTTTTATCGGCAAATATAGTGCATTTACATGTACCGTTGTAAACGTCAGTAAACATTGTTCCCGTAATCGTACGCCCAATACACCATGACGGCACTGTAAACCAACCGCAAAAAGGTACATAACATTCTATTTTAGTATATGGTGCATAGTCGCGGAAATCATCAAATAATTTTTCGGGTTTTCCGATGGTAAAATCAATTGGTGATACGCCACCAATGTATGTACCGTTTAAAGGGTTGTTATTTTCGTCTGTTAATCCGTGACCGTCCACCGTTATCTGACGTGTAACGCTGTCAGATATGTTAAGAGTTGCGAATACTTTAAACGCAATAAAATTTCGTAACAAATCTTTGCCGATGGTTGTTATATCAAAACGTGATAACGCCGCCGCTATGTCGTCGGCGGTTGCTAAATTGCTGTCGGAACTTGACGACCATATTTTTATATAATTGACCATACCGGCAAGTGAACCGATATATGCTAATGGAATATCAGTTTCAATATTATCGACGTCACCATCACCGCCGCCGCCGGTTGGCGTATCGGGAATTGTATTTCCTGTTACGTCGTTTATTAAATCCCATTGACTATTCTTTGTTAAGTCGGCTGTGTATCCTGTTACTATGCCGCCGTCGGTGATTGGTTTGTATACGGTTCCATCTACTTCAAAATAGAAACCACAACCGGCAAGCTGTTTAAGTGCTGTGTCAAGTGATGACGATTTTACTGAACATTCGGCGCCGTATGGTACATATCTAACATTTAAAATTTTATCGCCGCGGTCGTCTGACATATCGTGAACGCCTACAAAAGAGTCTCCATAATTAGCGCCCACAAGAAAATCATCTATACCGCCGTCACACCATACTGACAATAATTTATTACCTGTTGAAGAATAATCGTCGAATATGTGATTTAATGTTACATATGTGCTATCGCGGTTACCGCTTATGTTTTGCTGTACATTAAATATGTTATTATATAACGGAAAATCAAAATAAACAGCGTCACCGAAATTTTGAATACACATAGACGCAAACGGCGCTGATGTGTCGTCATCAACCCACGCGAAACTCCTTGAACCTTCGGGGTCATATGTTGTATATGTTCCCGCGTCGCCGACGGTTGCAACGACGTTTCCCGTGTAAATCGTACATAACATTTTTATAAGACGCGGGTTAAACTCTGTTACAATGCACGCTTCATTGTTATCGTTGAAATTGCGGCCTATAGTGTTAGCTGACGAAACCATGTTATAAACTAACACCATTTTTCCGTAATTATCGTATGAACGATTACCGGAACCAAAATATGTGTATAAAACGCTGTCCCAACTCGGGGCGGTTGGAGAATTTAAAACAGGGTATTTTTCAAGTTCAGAAATTGCCGCTGATGTTCCCGCCATGTAGCTATATGTATCCGGTTCAAATACGCCGGCTACATTGTTGACAAAGTCGTGACGGCCTACAATTGCGAATTTGCTTAATTCGTCAAATGTAAAATCACCGTTTGCTATTAATGTTTGAATTGGTTTTGATACGCCAAAAGTGACGCCGTGGACTGTTATTTGTCTATCGGTTGTTATTGCCATTATTAAATCACTCCTATAACTAATGTAGCTTTAGACGTTATTAAAGTACCTTTTGACGTTTGACTAATCGGTTCCGATGTAGACGGAAATAATGTGTCGTTTATATTCGGGTTGCCTTGTGTTTCGGAACGTATAACAAATTGGTTTTTACCATATATATTTTCCGACCATGACGACCATGCGTCAACGTTGCAATGTAAGTATGTTATGCCTTTGTCTACGGTTTGGTTAGTTATCCAGTATTTACGGCCAAATAGTCCGGTTAAATAATTCGCGTCTATTCGACCGCCCTTTATTGATACCGTCGGCGATAACATGTCACACGGGTAAACTAAACTAATTGTGCGTTCGGTTTCGTCGGTTACTGTTTTAGTGACGGCGAAATAATCCGACGTTGTTTTACCGGTTTTCACTGTTATACTCATTATATCAACTCCATGTTTGCATACGCGCGGCAAATCGTTTCTATCATATTATAGCGTAAACGCATTTGACATTCATCGGAAATCATGGATTGATTTGTCATTACACCGATGTTTCCGTGTGTGTTTTCCGTGCGTGTGTTGTCGTTTTCGGTTTTGCCGTATGACTGTGTTTTATTCTGTGGAATGTATGGGTTGGCGGTCGACACCGTGTCGTCGGCTACCTGTTCAATTGTTGATGTTATCGGACTTTCAGACGGTGCGCCGGTTTCGCCGTCGTCTACTATTACAGAGTTTTTATTATAATTCTCTATCGGGTTGTATTCGGCGTAAAGCGCTGTATACATGCGTTCAAAATCATGTGTGTGAATACGCACAAATCTTTGCCAATCAAACGCAAAGTCCACAACGGTTTCCGCGCTGTAGCATGTAAAATTGCCGTAATCGTGCAACATAGTATATACAATATCGGAACCGGACAAATCTGTTTCGTTTTCTTTGCCGCTGAATAATGTTATCTTAAAAAAATCCGTACTGAATGAACCGGTGGCGGACATGGCGTCCAACCATTCGGAAAAGGTTTTTCGGTTTTTGAGTTTTGGAATGTTCATAAATTACTCCTTTTCGGTTTCCGTTTCGGTTGTTGTGGTTTCGGTTTCTGTTTTGGTTGTTTCGGTGTCGGTTTCTTTTTCGGTTTCGTCGGCGTCGTCTTCGGTGTTGTCGTCGTCGTCGCGTTCGTACCGATCGGCGTTTATGGCGTCAATCCATTTCCACGGTTCCGAAAATTCGGCTTTTAATCCTATCTTGTTTAAGCATAGATTGAGGAACTTTTTAAACATGAGTGGATAAATGCATGAAAAGTCGTCGCTGTTGTGTAATTCGTCGTTTGTAATGTTGGCTTGCTTTGAATAAAAATTGTATTTTATTCCCATTAATTTTGACAAACGACTAATCATTTGTTCATGGTACATGCTTAAATACTGGATTTTTCCTGAATAGTCGGCGTTTGATATGTCCATCGTTGTTATGTTCGCCGGTTCATTTGTGGTCAGTGACAACGGCGTTAATATGCTGTTTACCAAATCGCCGGTCAACATTTTTCCAAGTGCTTTTTCGTACATGTCTTTTATACGTTCGTTTCCGACAACACCAATTGGCGCAATACGTGCGAACTGTATGTTGTTTACTAATGACGTGTCGATTTCGGAAAATTGGGTTGCATAACGGTAAACTATGTTTGTTAAGTCTAACTGTGGGGTTAAATAAACAACGGTTTCGCCTTTGGTTTCGTCCGGTATTCCCTCAAACATAAAGTTTGCTTTTACCGCTAAATACTTTTCGGGGTATATCGCGTTCGGTTCCGGTATACCAACGTACTGACCGCCGCAAATTATGTATTTTCCGTTGTCAGCCTTTTTCAGATACGCGCTACCGTATAACATGATTGTTCGTAAAAGGTGTGTACTGTAATCGTGGGACATGTCTGAAATATCAAACATTTCGGCGCCCATGTTGGTGATAAGCTGTATATATTCTTTGTTACGTTCGTTTACCTTTACACGCGGCGGTAAATCGGCGTACATGTTATATACAGGTGTGTTGCTATTGTTTATAGACATGTTATCAACTCCTTTATGTTGATTATATCACAAAACCCCATACAATGCAATATGTGCTGTATGGGGTTATGTGTGGGATATGACAAAAGAGGATTATGTTAAAGGCGTATTAAGTACCGGACGACTGTGACGCTGTTGCCTTTGTGAAACCGCCGCCGTACTCACAAATTGCAACTAACGGTAAATCGGTGTTGACGATGTACTCAAATTCGGCCATGTGGAAAAAGTTTGTTATATCCTCATTAGGAACATACTGACTTGTGACCTTTTCGTCACGTGCTGTACAACCGAATGAACGTTCGTCGTATACAACGGCAACAAGTTTTGTAACTGTATCCGGTGTTGCGGCGTTTGCTACCGTTGACGGTACAGTCATGCTGATTTCGTCGGCGGCGTCGGCAAACTGAAAATATGGTACTACGTGGATATTTTCAAGCGGAATATTGAGGTATTCCGGCTGTCGTACGTCGTAAAGCGATGTAATAAGCGCGTCGTAATAGTCAGCACGCACGGCCATATGGAGTTTGCTCTTTGGTGTTGATGTTTCAAAACCGCTGTATTTCTTGTTAAATGCAAGTAAATCACGTGTGATTGACTTGACTGTGTTGATAAAGTCGGCGTATGTTGCACCCGATTTCATAACCTTTACGCAAGGATCGGCGCTGACTGTGTGAGTGCTTGACAGCTTTTCAACGACAGCATTGTCAAATGCGATATACTGTAATGTGTCTTTTGACCATTCGTATTTAACGCGAATTGCGTTTTCTACGTGGGCAAAAAACTGTGAAATAGCTGACGGACTTGTAAAGGCCGCTTCAAACTGACGGTATGTCTCTGTGATTTTCTGACGATAGGTTACAACTTTTCCGTAATACTTTGCATTTACGGTCGGGAGTTCTTTGCCGAAAAGGTCGTTAAAACTGTTTGTTGCCGGACTGTTGAAAACGTCATAACGCATATTGTCGCTAAAATCGCCGACGCTAACGCGCATAACTTCTTTTAAACCATTCATGCCGGCGTCGTCAACAAAACATTTCGGCGCTGTTCCGACGAATTCGGCGTCGATGTAGATTGTTTTTCTGATTTTGTCGATTACGTTTGCAAGGGTTAAAAACTGATTGTCAAACGTTGTTGTGCCGCTAACGATTGTACGACCAAAGTCAACAATGTTGGATAAATCCGACTGTAAAGCGCTTGACGCTTCGGTTTCGGACGCGTTAATGTCAAATACCTCATTGAGTATTGACGCTATCTGTGCATACTGCATTTTAATTCACTCCTTATGGAATAGCGGCAACGTCTTGTTATTTCAACAGGACGCGCCGCGGGTTTAATATTAACTTGTTTTATTTTGCGCCGCCCAACCACCCAATCACTTATTACTATTGCCGTTTTCGGCGTCGTGCTGTTCTCTACCATAAAGATAGTTCATAAGTACCATATACAAAGTGATGTATTCGGTTATGTGGTCGGTTGTGTTGGTTACGAACAGGTAAATTAAACATATGGATAACATAACGGCAATAATACCGCGGGTTGTTGTTAGCTTTACGTTTTTACCCATTCGTTACTCCTTAATCATTTGTGAAACCGTAATACTTAAAAGGGCGGTTCCCCTGTTTCAATGATTTCTTCAAATTCGTCTTCGTTAATTTCCGGTATGTATTCGGTTAGGTCGTATTCAAACTCAAGGTATTTACCATTCTTAATTACGCGTAAACCCGTGATTGTTGTACGGTTGCCGTTAATCCTTGTACCGGTCATGACGCCAATTGCCTTGTATGCGCTACGTTCGTTAGGTGTTGAAACCCAACACTTATTGCCGTCGGCGTTTTCGATGATGAATGACGCTGACATAAAATCACCGCGTGAACTTTTTGCTTTGCGAAAACAAGAGTAGTTCACTTTGTACGTGGTTCCAACCTGTAAGCTGTCAACCTTTTTGTTTCCTAACTGTTCGTTTTTCTTTGGCATGGTCAAAAACTCCTTTTCTTATCCCTTACGGGATTATGGTATTAGTGTGTGAAAACTTTGTGCGTGTCTGTTCCACGCTGTCAGAATATTGTCTTGACGTGCTTTTTGTGGGTTGCACGCTTTAACCCATAGATTTATTATAAACGTTTCCGTTTACAATCATAGTATAGCGCATTATTTCTTAATTGTCAAGTATAGCGCGTATTTTTGCGATTTTGTTTTTTAGTTCTGCTAACTGTTTTTCGATTTCGGCGTAACGGTCGTTATTGTCACCGATATAACGCAACCAATATGCTATTGACTGATTACTTATTGACATGTCCTGTTTGGTTACGCGGTCGGGGTTGTCGCCGTTTCCGTTTACATAGTATACGCGTTTTGCAAGGTAGTCAAAATCTGTTACTATGCCGACGTGGTCGATTGGTTTTTCCTCTTGTATTCTATCCCAATCGAAAAATATTACGTCACCACGTTCCGGATAATCGTCCGGTTCCGACCATTCAGCCGGTTTGCTTTTCATCGTTCGGAACATGTCGGTACATGACGCCGTGTCTATACCTTTTACGCCGGCGTCTATAAGCATGTTTGAAACGAAACGCGCGCACCATGCGTATGAACCTTTGCAATTGACCTGTTCGCGATTTTTGCCAACGGCGTTTTCGGCGGTTGTTGCTATTTTTTCGTTCATTTAAAATACTCCTTTTCACGTGATACATGGCAAATCATTTTCATGAACTCCTTTGTATCATTTAGAATTTTGTCATATGTATATTTTAACCACAGCGCCGCCGTTATTAACGACGCTGTGATAAATACGCTAATTAACGCACTTGCAATATAAATCACTTTTCTAACTCCTTGTTATCATTTCATTAACTCTATACCGTCTGTTAATGTATCGTCCGGAAACATTGCGAAACTTTTGTAAAGTCTATCGGTGTAAACGTAGTGTCTGTTACCTACACTAAACCATAAATAATTTACGCGTTCGTGCTGTTCGTCATAACTAACATTTACTGTGTCGGTCGAACATTCCATTAAAGTTATTTTTGATACAGGAATGTCAATACCCATATGAATTTTAAAAAGTTCCTTTGCTGTTAACTTTAAATGTACCTTTGTCATAATTAATTACCTCACTTTTAATTGTCATTTATTCCCGTTGTGCGTACCTCTATCGGGTACATTCTTATTATATCAGATTGGCGTGGTTGGTTCAATATGTTTTTTGCACAAAGTTGATTGTGTTTATTTGGTTAATGTGTCATGTGCATATTGTACAAAGCTGCTATGGGTTTT
>JAGBVH010000012.1 GCA_017630405.1 Alphaproteobacteria bacterium | reverse complement strand
ATACTTTTCTTTCCATACAGAATAAAACTCACGTGGGGTCAGCATAGTTCCATATTTTAATTCATTAACATTCGTTGCAATTAGAATCTGGGGATAAATAAAGAACCGTGGTGTTTGATTTCCTGATTGATTACGTATCATCTGTTTGACCGCCTCATCAACTGACACGGACGCTTTTTTATTTTCAATTACCGCGAATGGGATACCGTTTACAAACAACACAATGTCAGGACGACGATTTTGTTCTTCGGATATAACAAATTCGGGAACAACGTGAAACAGGTTCTTTTCCGGTTCGTCCCAGTTAATAAAACGTAACTGCGGCGATGTTTTTTTGCCATCAATAATCTCGGACACACCCACACCAGCCAACAAATTGGAAAACAGAGTTTCCGATGCTGCGATAATACCATCATCCATCTTGATTTTTTCAAGGTCTAAAATTGCCTCGCGTATGCTGGCATCCGATATTTTTTCAGGCTCATTGATTTCACGCAGTGCCTTGAACGCAATATCACGCAGGACATATTGTCCATTGGATTCGCGCATCTTTTCTACTTCGTGCCGCCCAATATACGAATACCCCATATTGATTAACTGAATAATCGCTGGGATTTGGCTGCTTGATGCCTCATCAAAATCTGGTAAATAAAATGGATTATCAATATTTGTCATGCCAGAACACCTTTATTTATAAAATATGTAGCTATAGCCACTATTATTGTTACAACAATACCAGCTATCACTAATGCATTTGTTATTACAAATCTATTTTTATCTTGTAATGCGATCCTTTCTTTTTCACACCCTTCAAAACTCTTATTCCCCTTTTTGTTATATGCAAAAAAGAATGGACATTTTGTTTTATCGTTTAAAGAATTCAACGATTTATCATCTTGACTAAACAACCACAAATCATGCCAACACTGTAAATAATCATCATCTGGCGCCTCAGGATGCTTGGACATTTTAAACTGTCCTGCCAATGAATATTTGCCCACTGCGGTTGAAGTCGCCATAATCATTTCCAGAACCCTGGGGCCACCTATAACACTATTTAAAGCGCCACTTTTCAAAGTATTTATTTTTCTTTCGTATTCTGCTTCCCATTCCTGTTGCTTTCTTTTTTCTGCGCCAAGAAAAGAAAAATCATTTTTGTATGCTTTTTCTCTTTCTGACTGTGTCAATAATTCTTTGCTATCATGGCGACAAACTTGTAAACCAACCCCATCAGTGTATTCTTTACACCGTATACAGAATGCACAATTCAAACAACACCTTTTCATTTTACTAGTTTTTATTTTGAGCATTATACAATACCTCTTTATCTTTCTGTAAACGGTAACTGCGTATGCCGATCACACACATTATCGATTACCACGCCATTTGGAAAACGAACAGAATTTCCAAATGCACCATCGTATGTTCTTTCGCCTTCGAACACCGGAATATATACATCTTCATTATTTTCTATTCTAACATCAAAAGTATTTCTGACCAAATTGGAACATACATCATTTTCGTTATACAACAGATATGGCGAATATCTGACACAAAACATTATGATATTGGCACAAACCGCATTCAGGCAGTTTTCCAGCGTGGCCAAATTAAACGCATCGTTTCTATTGTGCTTAGTTTTATTATAGGCATCATACCAATCCAGCTTATTAGATTCCCAGTCCCTGAATGGACAACTTTCATATTTCACAGAGTAACTAGCCAGTGCAATTTTGTACCTAGATAAATCCACTGTTTTCAAAATATGTTTATAATCTGACAAACGTTCATTACGTCCAAGTTTATAATGCTTGAATGCGCATTCTAGATCAGTACAAGCCAAAATTAGTAATTCTCGTAATTTGTGTCCGTATGCTTTTAAGCCGTTTTCTGATGGCTCTACATACATCAGAACATCTTGTAATTTTTGAATTAGAATTGATAGATTACGTTTTGCACGACAAAGGTCATAAATATCTATTTCCAGCTCTTTTTCTATATTTTTTTGTAATAAAGGCTTCCAAATTTGCTTATTCTTCGTGCCAATTTTTATTTTTTTCTTACTTTCAATTTCATACTGATATGCATTTTTTATAACTAAATCAATACTACACTGCGGATCGGCAATCATTATGCTGTGAATGCCCGGAGCAAAAGTCGTATGCTTAACATCAATAAAAACCGGTTGATTTTTATCATTTCTGTATGCGATCAAAGATTCTCTGCCGTGTTTTGCCTTGGCAAAGGTTACTTCTGTTATCATTATTCCACATCCACCTTTACACGAATTTCACCAGTTAGTAATTTCTGCATCAGACCGCGTTTTTGCTCTTTCAGTACATCCAATCGCTGATTTAACAAATCAATTTCTGCATCCGCCTTGGACAGCACATCAGCAATAGCTTTTTGTTCAGCAGGACCAACAGGAAGCCATAACACACATTTTTCTACATCTCTTTTGGCCAATCCAAGCTGGGCGGAGCCTGTTGCCATTCTTCGCATATATTTATTAACTAAAAACGAATTTATAAGATTTGAGATAAATTTCGCTTCATATGTATTTTTTATACGTAATTTAAACACATGATCACCCAAGATGTATTTGTTGTCGGCATCAATAACTACTGTTTTGCCAATTATATTGCCGCCACCAATATCGTCTTTTGGCATTACGATATCTCCACACGATAAAAAATCATGTGTATAATTTGTTTGTTTTTTTGCAATAATTCTTGCTTCGTTTGAAACGGCACCCATATCAACGATCAAATATCGTCCACTTTCTTCTATGTATTGTGACTTGCTACCAGCTGATGATATGTTCACCATATTACCAAGCATCTCATGTTCCCATTCACCGTAAAAGCCTGACAGGCGTTGGGTACCGGTCAGCAATCGTTGCACCAGGCCACGTTTTAATTCTTTCTTTTCGGCAATCAGATCCGTCAATTCTTCAATCGCCCGATCCCAAGTCCCCAATATCTCCGCAATCTTTTCCTGCTCATTTATTGGCGGAATTACTATTACGGTCTTTCTTATCTCATTGTTGTATAACCTAGAAACTATCCCCCCTTCAGATGTTCGCCATTTTATAGTGCAATACAAATAATAAAGATATTTATTAAGCACGAATTTTTCATCATTCGCCACCCAAACTATATTTGAATCTTGAAAGTACGCATCGTTACCATCAAACACCACCAATCTGCCTATGGTTCCTGCAGCAGACAATAGCACTTCTCCCACCTTAGGATATGAATATTTAGTCTTATATTCAGCAAATAAATTTTTATCTATATAAGCATCCGCAACACCACCAAAGGTCCCTATTTTAAAGAACGGAACTCCACTCACTCCATTAGTTTGGTGTTTCATAATACGTTTGCACATAGAAACTTCACCAACTTGCCCCAGTGTTGCTTTCATCCATCCATTTGGTAAATTATTCATTTGCATAGTTTGCATCCTTACTATCAATTAAATTTATTATTTCATATTTTGCAACGGTACCATTCTCGTTGTAATGCACTTTAACGTCAACAATAAACACATGTTTAAACGGATCAGCAACTTCCGAAAATTCGAACATATCTTTTATTTCTTGGGACGCAAAAGCAACTTTCTTGATAGCGTCTTCGTCTATGCTTTTGATCATACCAGCACAATTGTTATTTTTATTCGTGTCAATTTTTGTAAATAACAATTCTTGACTTTCATACATTTTTGCATCTTGGTGTTCCATTTTTTCAGATTTTTCCACATCATTTTCTTGAAAAATCACACCTGGATCCATAGCCGACGTATCATACGTTTTTCCGTTTATGTTTATATTTTGTATTGTGACTTTAGAATTTATAGCCACAAATGGTTGAATGGTTTTTTGCTCAACATGCGATAAAGGCTGTGAGTTTTCAACTTTGGTCAAAATAGTTTGCACATTACTTAATACCGTCGTTAATGTTAGTAAAGCATTCGCACCTTTAGCCATCACTTGACGAAATTTTGGTATAAACGAGCCAACCCTCGCTTCATAAACTTCTACTTCAATCCCATTCGAAGCAAAAAATTCTTCCAAACGTAAAAAATACCCCTGCAAATCCTTTAAATTCAGTGGATTATCCGAGTCAAATGGTATTTTTACTTCAAAAAAATCTGCATTTTGCGCCATTCTTACAATCCCAATTCTGTTAAATATTTTTCCATTTCTGCGGTGGTTTTGGACAGTTCGGCGGTTAGTTCGGCGATGCGTTTGCGGGTTGCCGGAATGTCCACTGGCGCTTCTTCTTCGAATGTATCAACATAGCGTGGAATATTCAGATTGAAATCGTTTTCCTTGATTTCATCAAATGTTGCCACGTGTGAATATTTATCAATTTCACTGCGTTTTTTATATGTATCCACGATTTTTGCAATATTTTCGTCAGACAATGTGTTTTGATTCTTGCCAGCTGTAAATTCACGGCTGGCATCTATGAACAAAACATCTTTGCGATTTTCATTTTTGCCACCTGGCTCACGACTTCTGTCGAAAATCAACACCGCAACCGGGATGCCAGTTGTCTGGAACAGTCCCGACGGCAGACCAATAACCGCATCCAGGATATTTTCCTGTATCAACGCCTGACGAATGCGACCTTCGGACGATCCACGAAACAGCACGCCATGCGGAACAATAACCGCAACACGACCTTCTTTGGCTTTTGCCGTTTCAACCATGTGGGATATAAAGGCATAGTCGCCTTTGCTGGCCGGTGGCATACCACGCCAGAAACGATTGTATTTATCATTTTCCAGCGATTTATCGCCCCATTTATCCAATGAAAATGGCGGATTGGCAACCACAATATCAAATTTCATCAACCCATTACCATCACGCAGCAACGGATTGTTTAATGTGTCGCCCCATTCAATTCTGGCCGAATCCAGGCCACGCAAAAACATATTCATGCGCGCCAAATTGTATGTCGCACCTGTTTTTTCTTGGCCATATAATGCATAATCCTTGGAACCTGTTTTTTCTACTTCGGCCCCAGCCAACAACAACAAGCCCCCCGATCCACACGCCGGGTCACATATACGGTCACCAGCCTTTGGTTCTGCCAACTGCGCAACCAATTTACACAATGTACGTGGGGAAAAAAATTCCCCGGCCTTCTTACCTGCCTCGGTCCCGAATCTTTCGATCATGTACATATACGCATTTCCCAAGATGTCATCATCTACATCACTTAAATCCGCTTTGTTAAAATCATTTAACAAGTCGCGTATCATTTTATTACGCTGAGCCGTTGGCCCAAGAGTTGACTGCGAATTAAAATCAACCGTGAAGATATCATGCAATTTTGCATCGTTTGCGTCTTCGATCTGTTGTAGCGCCACATTTAATATTTCGCCAATATTGTCTGCCGACTGCTTGGCATAAACATCATAAAAACTGGCGCCATCCGGCATCACAAAACGCGCATTTTTCAGACGTATGTCTATACGCTCTTTGTCATCGCCATATCGTTCAACTAACTTTGCACGCTCTACACGATGCATATCGGACATATATTTATAGAATAACAGCGACAATACATAGTCTTTAAAAACACCCGCATCAACCGTACCACGCGAAGAATCTGCTGCTGAATCCAATATTCTTTTTAAATCATCCTGTGTTATTTTAGCCATTTATAGCCCCTTTTAGTATTTGATTTATAAAACTGGTATTTGTTTTTTGCAATTCTGCAATCAATGCTGCCCTGCGACAATATACATCGTACAGCCCCGACAGCAAAACTTGTTTATTCTTTGAAATTAGTGGAATCTCCAGCTCTGACAACTGTCTAACAGTCAAAGCAGGAACCGTCATAGTTTCTTGCTTGGCCAATATTTGCCGTTGCCCAATTTCTGAATTTATATACAAAGCCAGGAATTCCGGTGTTACAACAGCATCTGAGCGCAAAGTAACAACAAACACACCGCTGGTTGTTATTGCTTCAAAATCCCCATAAAACACACACGCTGCAAATGTCCCACGATTTGTTACCAAAACCGAATTTTTAGGAATCCTGCGTGCTGTGGCCAGCGCAGCCGACTTAACTTTAACACAATCTGCAAAATTCTTAGAAACAATGTTACGAGGCAACACAACCGGCAAGTCGCCGTTCGCATCATCAACAATAGCCCCGCGAAAAGCATATCCCGACTTTATTTCAGCAAAATCACATATTTTTTTAAACTTCATGATTTTATTCTGAAATAAATCACAACAAATGTCAAGAACAAAAATTACAATAATCACCTACTACAAAATCATATCAACGCCTCCACCCCAATGTCGGTTAGGTATTGCCATAGGGCGTCATAGAATTTTGGTTGGCGGGTGGCGTCTGATGCGTCGCCGCGCGGGACGAATATTACAAAACCTTCACGGGCGCGGGTCAGCAGCACACGATATGCATTCTTAAGATAACGTCGCTTGTCTTCTTGGTTTATGGACAACCAGCGCGAGCCACTTGGTTTGAAATACTCAAATTTACCATCAACATATCTGTAATCTGCGTCCCAGCCAACAACTGCATAATCTATTTCCAGGCCCTGGATATCAAATTCACTGGCCGCTTCTTCCATAAAGTATGAAGACTTGATATCATCACGTTCACCAAGGAACCACTTTTCCGGCTTGCACTTACTTTCTATCCAAATTCCGTCCGCACGCAATCTGCGGCCATTCGAACTGGCAATCAGGCCATGACGCAACGTCTTGCCCGCTGTCTGTTCACGCACCCATTGTTTGGCACGCGCCAAATCACGCGTCATATAAATTGGATAGACTTCGGACAATCGTTTATATTTTTCTGCGGCGGCTGCGGCATCGTTATCTAGCAAAGAATCCACAAAACCCGCAACATCGGATGTTCTGTGTGCACGCAATGATACAGACAGGTGCAGTTCTTTAATCGTTTCGCATTTCAGCCCATCGGTTAGTTCCGCAAACGATTGGTCGCCCAGGTATTCACTGGCAGTTATATCGCCAGATACGTAAACATTCCAATCTGGGAAAGAACGCTTTAATGACGCAAACCATTCTTGGATACCAGCTTCACCAGTGTTAATGTCCTGACCACCGCCGACCAGGCAAACAATTACGGCCCAATCTTGGTGTCGGTTCATATAGTCAATTAACAACTCTGGCTCGCTCATAGCCAAGAAGTGGGCACGCTGATCATCAGTTAGACGGTTAAGAATCGCCCCTTTCTTCTTTTGCATAAAGTCTGATAACATACGTTGGTTCCATGCACGCTGTGCTTCGTCAAATATGACAACATTTTCAGTTGGAACGTCTGCCTCATTCAAGGAACGATCACGAAAGTGATGAATTATCTGAATAGAAGATTTTATCTTGCTGTGCGTAAGAGATTTGGATGTACCATTTTGCTTGTATGCATCTAGAGCCAAAGCCTCGCTAAGTACCGAAACCAATGGCTGATTACCTGTCAAAAAGCACGAATAACTTTGCCCCGTTGTTTTCTGATTTGCAAATACAATGTTCAGACCGGCCAAGGTTTTACCCGCACCAGGTACACCCGTGATAAAGCAAATAGATTTTTGTTTATTCTGCTTTGATTGTTCGATTATACGCTGAACCGCATCTGATGTCTTGGTCAGGTTTTCGGCGGCTGTATTTTGCGCAATATCTGCGACAGAGTGAGTATTATATAGGGCTTTGGCGGCCTCAATAATCGTTGGGGTCGGAACATATCTGGAATTTGCCCATTTATCCATATTGATTGTTGTGCACGAAGTATCTGTATTGCGAATGAATATATTACGCAATTCATCGCCGTCAGTCAGGATTACATCTTCTGGGACATCGTGTTTACGATAATCGTCTGGCACACCTGTTGCCACCAGGACGGGAACGATTTTACACCGACGACTTTCTTCGTGATAGTTTTGCAAATCAAATGCGTATGTGCGAACCTGGCGGATTGCGTCACTGGCATAAGTTTCTGCGCCTACCTTGAACTCTATAACAAAAACAGTATTGTTTATTAGCAAAATATTATCTATTCGACCGCCCACACGTGGCAGTGTGTATTCAAACAGGATGCTGCCAGATGGCGCGTATGCCAGCGCATATTTCAACACGCGAATTTGTTCCATCCAGGCGTCTTTTTGTGCCGCAACTGTATCGTATCTGTCACCTGCGGCGATAATACCAAAGATTTCATCATCGCTTTGGCGCAAAAAGTTATGAATACTGTTTTTGTAGAAAGCGTCGCTCATTTTACTTTCCTTTGGCTTGTAGTGTTTTAGATACGATTTGGTCGGCGGGGAGTTGTGGGTGGGAGGGCAAGTCCGGAATTGGCACCCAGCGCATATCGTCGTGGACGCGTAGGCGGATTTCGCCTGTGTAGGATGTGATTTCGTATGTATGAAGTTCAATAACCTTGCCTGAATCTGTTGTATGTTTTGCGATTGTAATCAGGTCGCCAATTTGTGCTTCAATGCCAAGTTCTTCAAACAACTCCCGGTGCAGGCATGTTGGGCCGTCTTCGCCATCTTCAAACTTGCCACCGGGGTATTCCCATTCACCCGCCAACGGTTGGTCTGCCCCACGTCGCATCAGCAGAACTTTATCACCATTTCTAAAAATCGCAGCTGTTACTTTCACACTGAATCCTTTCCTTTACAACACCATCTTGCACTGTTTTTTTGGGTTTGTAAAGTCCCTATTTTCTGCGGATTTTAGCGTTTATACATAGAGATACACCACGATACATTTAAGGTTAAATTTTACGATATTTTATGATTTAGATATAACTAACAACATATCAACAGTTTTACGTAAGTTTTCAACAATTTTTTGTGCATTACTACTTTCACTACCTTTTCTTTATCTTTTATATTTATTATCTTTTATTTTTCTTTACTACTACTACTTTCCTTACCTATGAAATCAATATTGAAATCAACATGAAATCAATTCTGATTTATAAAATTAGACAGTGCGGCTTTTGCTGCGGCACAGACCGCACCCACGCCCGCAGTTAATCTTTTGATTTTAGCACACAATATTTACAAATTGCGGCATGCGGTCTTGTTTTTTTATCAGTGTGTAGCAAGGTGGCGGGGTCGCCGTTACCCGTATATGAAACGCCCGTCACAGGACCCATTAAATAACTGGAATTTTTGTATTTCTTGGATATAATCAATAGGGTAAGGCATGAAAGATATGGCAAAGTTTTCAGATTTTATCAGCGAATACAAAACAGCCCAAGAGCCATCTAAACAAGAAAAGGCACGTAATTGGGATATCGCTATTGGCCTGCAACAGGTTGATGGGTTGACACCATCGCGTTATCTGTACCAGGTGGCACGTGATAATATCGAAGGCAAGCTGAGTCATGACGAAGTTCATCAGTCGCTGCGCCAGTATTACCGCACCCCAGAGGGTGACGAACTGGGTATTGAATACTGGGAGGCCGACACCGTTTCCAACCGTATTGCAGAACTGTTAAGCAATTCGTCTTTTACCTTTGCGCCGACTACTTTGCTGTCTATTCACAAGTATTT
>JAGBVH010000011.1 GCA_017630405.1 Alphaproteobacteria bacterium | reverse complement strand
ATTCAAATCATCAACCAGCCTGCGATAAGATTTTTGTGGTGCAGATGCCATTATGCGCATCTTTTCAATTGCCACAGCCATCGCATCGGATTTTTGTTTTGTCGTCAACGGTTCTTCGACCAAATCGTTTGTGGTAATTCCATCCACCTTTTTACAAACAGACAACATCACAGCCCCCGACTTCGGGTCTATTAAATTATATAATGGCTGACCAAAATTGCGGCGACCGTGTATATTATCAACCTTTTGATAGTTGTATGTATCGTTGGATAAATTTTCCCTGAATGCTTTATCAATTTTTACAGTATGCGGTACACGCACAACATAGCGACCAGCATCGTATGTAGTCGCCTCGGTTCCCCGACCAATGGGACGTTTTGATAAGGCACTTAAAATTTCAGACTTATTCAATAATTTCATTTGTAAATCTTTTTTATCTCATATATTTTATCACATTTTTTGTTAAAATGCTATGTGAGACTAAGTGTGATGCATGAATAAAAAAAACCGCCCAATGGGCGGGGTTATATCACCTGTCATTTTGGCTGTTATTTTTTGCCCAGGACTTTTGCATCATATACCGCATTTCATCAAATCTGAACTCTGCAAAGCCAATCAATTCCGCTGTCAGCATTTCTTTTTCTGCCATCGTGAATTTGCGCGGAGTGTGCGCCGTTGCAAAATCTGCACGCATTTTATGTAATTGCGACATCTGTTCCGCTGTGGGCATTGGATGCTGCGGCAATACCTTGTCTAAACGCACAATATTATTCTGGCGCAGGTTTATATACGACATATCGCCGGGGCCTTCGGTATAATTTGGATATTTAAAACCGGTCAACCCAATTGATTCAAAATACAAAATCATACGCTGAAAGAACAGGTTTTCTGCATTGTGAATATCAAACAATGTTTCCAACCCCAATTCAGCGTGTATTGCATCCGCAGGCATTGTGCCACGCACCGGTTCGCATATCCAATCAAACTGCCACGGGACATCAATATCCATATCCAATACCGCTTGTTTGGATGTTGTAATCTGTTGACGGAACTCGGCTTCATCACGAATATTCAACACACGAACAAAATCTGATATTTTATCGCCGCACATGTATTGAAATAAAATGCCCATAAAGTTCTGAACACTGTGGTCGTTCAGGTCTGGAATTTCATCCCAGCGACCCGCCTGCAAATTGACCGGTATTATTTTAGGTTTGGTAATATCGATGTTTGGGTCACGTTTCCACTTGCCTTCGTTCAGATTAGTTCTTGCGTTTATTTCCGGACCAAAGTGTGCCAGCGGACGAAAATAGTCAAAATCATAATATGTGCCATGGTATACAGTTAATGGCAGTTTATCTTGTTCAGTTAATAAAATATTTAATTCATTTTTCATATCATGATATTTTAATATATAAAATCCCAATGTCAAAACAAAAACACCTACAACCCCAGAACCAATTTATCAAAATGCTATGTGAGGCTAAGTGTGATGCAGGCGGACCAAATCAACTGTCTGAAACCATTGGAAATCTTGGACTTTGGACTCGTCTTGGCATCCCGACAAAGGCTACCCGTTTAGAAACGCACCAAACGGTGCGTTTTTTCTTTTGTTTCCCTGCCTTTTTGATTTTTATGTTTGGTGTGCCGCCCGTGCGGGGCGGGTTGTTTTTATTTTATTCGGGGTATGCAAACCCAACCCAATCCTGCCCCATGCACCCAAACCACCAAAAATTGTGATGCAAATAACTATAGTTCTTTTATTGGAACAGCATGGTGTATAAATTGCTTTATGTTTTCTTTGTACGTTTTTTGCATTTGCTTGTTGATATGTATTTGACGAAATAAACCATATACAGGCAACAAATTCAAAACAGTATTTTTTATATTATGGCGCAACAGACGTGGCCACACCATATCGACCAATTCAGCGCGAATTTGTGGCAACGACTTATATTGCCCATCTGCGTCTTTATACGGCACCATTATATCCCAGTCGTACCAGTTATGCCATTTTATCATACCGTCTTCACGCAATGACAATTCCATCAATGTGCGTTCGGGTTGCAAACCACCACATTGTAATTGCGGATAATAAATTTTATAGCCTATGTTATTTTGTTTCGCACGACCGATACGCATCGTGGGTCCTTCTTCGTGAATCACAATACGTGTGTTGTTGGCATAGCACACCTGGAAATACGGATTAAACCATGAACGGTTTTCAAATTTTAATTCTATGCCGCGCGCTGCAAAAAAATCTGGTATCAAAACACGTTCGTTCGACATGTGTGCGTCCAAGGCGCATGACATTAGGCGAATCTTGGTGTTCTTAAATCCAGGGTCTGATGCAACCGTGGCAATCACATCACGTACACAATCAATGCTGCGGGTGCTGCGATATCTGTCCACAGACATATCCAATTTTAATACCCGATTATCTTTGTTCAACTGCGATTGAATATACTTTATGTCCCCAAGTATTTCTTCGCGATGCGCCCCGTTTATCCAACGCGCATTCGTTTGTAAAATATATTCATCTGACTTTGATAAATCAAGTTTTTCAAATATATGACGCATATAGTGTGGATGAATATCATATATCAGCGACCATTCACCACCAGTCATATAAATATCAGAAAAATGCACATGGTCATGATTTCCATAGAACACAATGTCATCAACGGGCACAGCGTTTAATGGATTGCCGGGGCCCGAACACTCAAAACAGCGTGCACAATTTTCGTCGCACTTGTTCGTCAGACGAAAACGCATATCCATTGGCGCATTTTCCCATTGGGCATAAAAACGCTTTTTCTGAAATGGATATACCAATCGTTCACGAAAACGCTGGGCAAAGCCGGGTTTGTCCGCATTGTTATTCTGGCCAATCAAAATTACTTCATCTTTATCAATCATATCGCACGTAATATAGCACAAATTTATTTATTGTCAATACGAACATCTAATAAACAACGGATAATAAAAGCCCTTGATATACAATTATACCGCTGCCCGACAAAGGCTACCCGTTTAGAAACGCACCAAACGGTGCGTTTTTTCTTTTGTTTCCCTGCCTTTTTGATTTTTATTTTGAGTGTGCCACCCGCATGGGGCGCACAATCAAAAACCGTCCAAACGGACGATTTTTGTTTTTGTCTGTACTTTTATATAGCTTGTTGTGCCGAAGATGAAGGTGTAGAAAAATATTTTGTAAAGTCATATAAGCTGGCTCCTGTACTTTCCAATATCTTTGCAATACTGTTTGTAGAAGGCCAACGTGGTTGCCCATATTTGGACCAACGTTTGCTTTTGTTAAACGTTGTTGCGTCTAATCCGCTACGTTTCGCAAGTCCTGAACAGGATACATTGTGATCTTTAGCGAATGAATCAATAGCGAACCAAACATCTGCGTGTGTCATTTTAAAACTCCTTGGTCTTGTTTGTTGTTGGACACGAAGGAATTATAGACTAGGTTTTTATGTTTTATTTTATACCGTTTTTAGGCAGTTCAATGTATAAAAAGAGGACTGGAAACGCGCAAACAGTATATTTTTTAAGACTTTTTGATAAGCAGACGATGTTTTTACAGATATTTTTTTCCTAAAAAAATAACCGTTGTTTAGAACTTTTTCCTGTTGTATGGTAAAAAATATTGTCATAAAAGGAAAACAATGCCAACTATTAAAACAAAGATTGCTTTTTTACGTGAGTTATTAGCATTAAAAGAAGTTATTGACCTGGGGCAAATTCAAGCCGCAGCGGAACGTAATGGATTCAAA
Organism: Alphaproteobacteria bacterium; assembly: GCA_017630405.1. GTDB lineage: Bacteria > Pseudomonadota > Alphaproteobacteria > Rs-D84 > Rs-D84 > Enterousia. The sequence continues at coordinate 2,467 of JAGBVH010000011.1, read as the reverse complement.
CATTCCAATATGTCAAAAATGATTTCTGATTTAGAGGCAAGATTTAAGACGCGTTTGTTAATTCGTAGTTCGGCTGGCAGTGTGCCAACAAACACAACACGACAATTGTATGCTGATATCGAAAGCATATCAAATGCACTTGATAATATTTTCCAAAACATTACAGGTCCTGATGAACTGACTGGTCATATTTCTATTTGGACCGAAGAAGGTTTTGCTGGCAGTCGCTTGTTTATGGAATTATATAAGTTATATGCCAAACATCCTAAGATTCGTTTGGATATTTTAACAAATCGACACATGAATATGTCAAATCCAGATATATCAATACTTGATATACGTTCCTTGCAAAAATTACCTGGAACCAAGCCGTTATTCAAATTTAAAACCAAGACCAAATTCTATACTACGCCAGAATACCTACAAAAACACGGAATACCACGTGATATGGATGATATGCTGGAAAATTTTGAATTATGTGTACGACAAAAATTCTTACAATTACCAGAATGTAATTTTATTCTAAAACGTGCAAAGAAATTAAATTTAACAACAGATTCTGCATCTATTGCGTATCAACTGGTATGCGATGGTGCGGGAATATCACTGATGCCAGAATGGTGTACTATGCGTAACGAACGACTGGTCGAAGTTCCAAATATTGATTTTGACTATGAATATATTTTAACTGGGATCGGAAATCCGTTAACAGTAAAAAGTCCAAAAGTTCAAGCGTTTTTAGAATTCTTCTATGATTTTTGTAACGAGTATGATATTCCGTTGGAAATGTTTGAATGAAAATACGGATACATAGCCTTGGGGGGGATTTTGTGGTGTATAGTGTAAAGCTTATCAGCTAATCAGTAATGCCCAGCTATGGCCATGCTATGCGCTTCTATATCTTGGCTGCTGTTGATGTGCCCAATGCTTCATATAAATGTTGTTTGTTTGAAGATGATTATACATTTAACTAGGCTATTTTGCGGTGGAAGGGATGCTTGAATAATCCGATAACCCTGTACAACCTCTGTACGTATAATATAGATAATAGTATCCAGAACCAGTTGTAAAATAGTTATACAAATATGTGCCGTCGGGCATTCTGGCCGATGGACCAGTCAGTCCACTGCAGTTATAAAATGTTTGATAAAACATATACGAACGGTAATAGTTGTCCAGGTTTCCGAATAGTCCTAATGGGATTTCTCCAGTCAGACCAGAGCAGTAAGCGAATGTTCCATAGTACATATATGAGTCAGGTCGGCCATGGATATTGCCAAACAGTCTTTCTGGAATGTATTTAAGTTTGCTGCAGTACGCAAACGTCTGGTAAAACATATATGTGCTGGGCGCGCCATTCAGGCCGCCAAATAAATCGATTGGCAGTTCTTCAAGATTATTGCATCTATAAAAAGTTTGATAAAACATAAAGCTGGCAGGCTGGCCTGTTATGCCAGAAAATAATTTTTTTGGTACATATGTCAGGCTGGTGTTATCATAAAAAGTTTTTATGAAACGGGGCTGGCTTCCGTCTGGCATTGTTGGAAATATTTTTCCCAAACTTCCAAAATATTCTGTAACATTTTGTCTGGATGCAAAACTGATTGTAGCGGGGTCATATTGTGTGTAGGTTTCTTTATAATAGTACTCTGTTGCCTGGCCACCAATGCGGATTGTTCGTGGCTGACTGTCAGCATATGTGTGTGAATATGTGTTTGTGTATGCAGACGTTTGGGTTTTTGTTTCAATGTTCCCATCGCCCCAGTCAATCGTATATGTGCCCTTGGCAGCAATATCAAACGAAAAAGAATTTGTTGCGCTGGTTTTAAGCCCAAACACATATGGCGGTGCTAACAATTCATCACCTGGTTCTGGCGCTTCCGGTTCTTCTTCCTGTTTTGGTTTTATCAGCGTATCTATTGCGGTATTTACGGTTATGATATTTGCTGCGAATTCTGTGGCGAATTCACTGGTTCCGTAATTTGTCTGTTGTCCTTGTTTTGTATTCGCGACATCTATTGCGGTTAACAGGTATTTCATGTTGGCGGCGGATGTAATATCCGTAACGGCTGGATTGTATTGAATTGTTATATCGTATTTGTCGGCGATTGCGGTGTGTATGTATTCAAGGTTTGCGATCGGCGCGTACTCAACAGCCCAGCAGGATACCGAGCAAATGCAAGCAAAAATAAAAAGAATTATTTTCCTCATATTATTCAGCAGTTGGTAATGGCTGTGTTGGTACTTTTAACGTTCCGGTTATGACATATTCGCCGGCCATTGTTTGTTGTGTGTTTGCGGATGTGTCTACTTTTGTGTTAGTAGAGGATTGTACATAGGAAACAGATGCGATATTGGCATCGCAAAGAGAGGCTTGAAACAAGCAAAGAAAAAATATCAAGAAAATTTTCCCCAAACCATCCTCTCTCTAAAAAAGCCGTAAATTCAATGGCTTTTTTTTTTTTTT
>JAGBVH010000010.1 GCA_017630405.1 Alphaproteobacteria bacterium | reverse complement strand
TGGATTTAGGCACACCACAATCCACCCAAAAACACCACTATTTAACCCCTTGGCTACACAGCAGCTACACAGGATCCGCAACCTGTCCGCAGTCCGATGAATAACTTACCATTTCACGGCCCATAAAAAAATCTACATATTTTGAACATATTGTAAAAATGCGGGGTTCTTGAATAAGGATATGGCTAGCCAATCCCCAGTTGCGATTTTGTCTTAAATCCGCTAACGTTATTACATGCCAAAGATATTTACAATCGGTTTTAGTGGTAAAAGCCCCGACGCATTTCTGGAAGTGTTGGATGCGGCGCGTGTTCGCTGTGTGTGGGATATTCGCCTGTGGCGGGTCAGCAAGTATGTCCCATATTACAGTGGCGAAAACCTGGCGACTGTCTTGGGTGACCGATATGAATACCACCCGGAATTTGCGCCTGAATTTGAAATGCTGACCGCGTTCAAGGATAAAAAGGCAACCTGGGCGGATGCCGAACCGATTTACAGATGCCTGATTGCGGGGCGTGCACCATTGGCGGGGCGCAGTCCGGACGAACTGGACCGCATATGCCTGATGTGCACAGAAAAGACCGCACACCAATGCCACCGCCGCTTGGCCGCTGAATACATCGCATCACAATTCCCAGACATAGAAGTTGTGCATTTGTGAAAATATTAAATTGACTTTTAATTCGTATTAACTATTCTAAAGCCAAGAAATAATATGTTTCCTGGTATAACCACTGATAACAGCATAATAATCTCATTAGATCTTGCAGTATAAAGGAACAACAGAATGTCAGACAATATAGCAGAACTTTCCAAAGACACAAAATTCAGCATGCGAACTTTGCTGTTGCTTTGTATTTTTGGTATTGGGTGCTGGGTGTTTGGATTAAACCCTAAGTTTTTTGGTTATGAGCTTTTGGGTAGCTATCGCGCCTTTAGTGGCTTTCTGTTGGTTCTTATTGGTGGTCAATGGTACATTGCTTCACAGCAATATGGGCTTGATATTTGTAATATTAGACAAACGCTGTATGAAATGCTTCAAGACATAAAAATACAAATAAGGCGGATAGAAAATATTGAAGAGACAATTCATGAACTGCAAACACATATAGCAAAGTCTAATAATAGAAATGTAACGTATTTCAAAACACTAAGTGCCAAAGAAAAACTTTTACAAGAAACGCAAAAAATATTGAGAGAAAAGGAAAAAACATATAACTGTTACAATGCGATAAATACTAAAATAAATGGTAATATATTATTTTGGCTAGCGGGGGTATTGCTAATAATCGGAATTGTTTCGTGTATAATTGAAGGACCGATTTATACACTCTGGTACATATTTTTTCCTGCAGATTCAATTGATTTACAAACAATAACATTAGACATTCACAGCTTAAATATAAATTGTTTAATTAAAGAATTACCTATGCTTAATTGATACATCAATCAAAAACTCTATCCTGCCCCAGCATATCTTGAACTGCGTCTGCGTGTTGTTCGGCCATGTTTTCATTGGCACCATTTTCAACAGCCGCCTTTAAGATACGAACTATTTCGTGTTTATCGGTATAGTTTGCAGGTTCATTTTCTTCCAAAATCGTATCTACTACATCCAGCGCACGACGCCATGTTGTTACATAGGTATTATGCGGAATAATGCTGACATCACGTAATGTGCAGCCACCATAAAATACCACAACTGAAAACATTGGGATTTC
>JAGBVH010000001.1 GCA_017630405.1 Alphaproteobacteria bacterium | reverse complement strand
TAAATGCATATGCCGTAAATCAGGAAAAACTGGATATGTATCGGGCGGCGCATCCACGTTTTAATTTCCCAGAACATATCAAGGATTTGAGTTATGCACAGGCAGAACAAATATTGTATTATTTTTGGGATAATTACAGATTTAGTGATTACAAGTATGACGAGATATTGGAACGGGTATGGGATTTGATGATACATATGTCAATGGCGGATATAGATGTTGCGATAAACAACTGTATACGCAAATACTATGATTTTGACGAAGGTTTTTATGCGCCATTTGGCTCAATCGCATCGGTGCAACTGCTGAACGGAATGGCACCAAAGAACGTCCCAGAATTTTGGAAAATATTAAATGAAGTAAAGTACTAACTTGCTGTTTCAATTTCCGCAAATATCTCATTCAACAATGGGCCTAAATCAAGCAATTGCTGCACGTCTTGGGGTAGAACGCTGTCAAACATGGGATCTATTAAAAAATCCCCCAATCGGGGGATTTTAATAACATAAATCAGACGATTTAGTTCAATGCTTCTTTCAAAGCTTTACCTGGTTTGAACTTAGGCTGAGTAGATGCTGGGATTTTGATTGCAGCACCTGTCTGAGGATTGCGGCCTGTTGTTGCTTTGCGTTTTGCTGTTGCAAATGTACCGAAACCAACCAAGCGAACTTCGCCTTTCTTTTTCAAAACTTTTGTAACTGTGTTGATGAATGCATCCAAGCAGCCAGCTGCTGTTGCTTTTGTTACGTCAACTTCGTTTGCAATTGCTTCGATTAATTGTTGTTTGTTCATATGTTTCTCCTTTCATAAATTTATTTAAGGTGTCCGCAGTTCCAATGGACAATCCTTGTACTGCTTGTCCGAATCGTAGAGAATTCCGCGCTTTATGTCAAGACAATAATTAAAAAAGCCCAGAAATGCGCATTATTGACAAATTTATTTTTTAACGATGAACCGCAGACGCCCGCACAGCCTTGGCCCCAGGGGTATTGCTTTGGCACAAAACCCAGTCGCCCTGAAGTCCCGTCACACGCACAGAACGGAAATGATTCGGGGTCCAAAACAACATTGTTACAATAACACCGGCCCAAAACAGCATCTTGGTATATGCCCATGGCTGCTTGTAACTGTCGCGATTAAATTTATCTTTTAACAAGTTTTGATACAGCGCCCATGACCAAGAAAATATCAGCAGAATTATACAGAATATGAATATGATGGATACAGGCTTCGCAAACGGATGAATATTCTTGGCAAATGCGGTCCATGCACCACCATCCGCCGGACATACATACAATGCAGATGCAGCATTAGCCGCTGATAACCTTATCCCTTCGGCCGGCAACAGCGTGAGATTAAATGCAGACATCAGCACAATTGATATCATCGCCATAATCGCAAATAACATTGTAGGTTTCATAGATACTCACCCTTTCCTTTGAACAGTATTATATCATAAAAAACTATCTAATTGCAATTTATCAAAGTTTTATTTAAAGTCTTATTTGTGTTAAGGCGTAAAAACAAAATCTTGGTGGGTGTGACCACATTTTACAAACAATACCTGAAAGTTTCTGTTTCGGGGCTGGCGCAACTGAACAAAGACTTTATGTTGGTTATACATAACGATAATCCAAACACCAAGGTGACCAAGCGCGAAATCAGAAAAATCGGCTATCGAGGTGAATTACATATTATAAATACTGCGTATAACAAGGGCCTGTTAAAATCAAGACTGACAATTATAGATTGGGTGAAAAGCAAGCGAAAAAATCCTGATTGGATTGTGTTTGTTGATGATGACGATATGCTGCTGAATCTTGATATACCAAGTGTTTCGGAAAATAACTTTGCAATTATCCAGAACATGGCTGTTGTGCGCACCCGTATGGTTGATGTATTGCGATTGATGGACAACAGTCGTGACTATGAAATCGATAATGAAAATGTTTATCTGGTGCGCCCACATATTGGCATGGCGGGAACTTTGGTGCGCGGTGATGTGATAATGGGATTTGCAGAAAAAGTTAACAGCATATTATCCGATATTTCAGATATTGACGAGTCCTTATCTTATCGGCCACCCGTTGATATGATGATGTGGTCTGGGCTTAACATATTCGCACGCCATTTGAACGATGCGGCAACACCAATCTATATGGATACTGTGAATTATATAGCGACTGACATTGATACTGCACCCGAAAAGTACGGGATGAAGATTCAACCAGCCAAGAATCCAGCCACACAAATCAGTCACGCCATCGCACGCTATGATGCTGCGTTGCGCGCAGTGCTGGATGCCGCCCCTGCGGGGCAAGAATAATCACATAAAAAAATTTCCAAAATATAAAATATCTGATTGAAACGCAGGGATATTGTTTATACAATACCCCCGACAATAAAGGAATAAAATATGACATATAATGATATAAGAAAGGCTTTTTTAGATTATTTTGAATCCAAGGGACATAAAATTGTGCCATCAGCATCGTTGATACCAAACGATCCGACACTGTTGTTTACAGTTGCGGGTATGGTGCCATGGAAGGGTATTTTACAAGGTACAGAACCTGCGTTTGCGACACGCGTGGCCGATGTTCAGAAATGTATCCGCGCGGGGGGAAAACACAACGACTTGGAAGATGTTGGTTTTGACGGTCGTCATCATACTTTCTTTGAAATGTTGGGCAACTGGTCATTTGGCGACTATTTCAAAGAAGGCGCGATTGAAATGTCTTGGGAGTTGTTGACCAAAGTTTTGGGATTGGATCCTGAACGCATTGTTGTCACAACACACTATAGCGATGATGAAGCAGTAAAAATCTGGAAAAAGGTCGCAGGCAAAGACGCTATTTTGTTGGGCGACAAGGACAACTGGTGGTCGGCAGGTGATACGGGACCTTGTGGCCCTTGTACAGAAATGCACTATGATATGGGTGCGGATTTGCCGGGTGGTCTGCCAGGCACACCAGACGAAGACGGTGGTCGATTTGTAGAAATTTGGAACGATGTATTTATGCAATTTGATCGCGATGCGAACGGAAATCTGACACCGCTGCCAAAGCAAAATGTTGATACGGGTGCGGGTCTGGAACGTTGGGCGGCCGTATTACAGAATAAACTGGACAACTATGACACAGATTTGTTTACAAACCTGAAGCACGCGGTATCCGATGTGACCGGTGTTGCAGAAACCGCAGAAAATGTTGCCAGTTTCAAAGTTATCACAGACCATCTGCGCAGTGTTGGTTTCGCAATCGCCGATGGAGTTATCCCATCGAATACAGATCGCGGCTATGTAATCCGTCGTATTTTGCGCCGCGCAATGCGCCATGGTCAGATTCTGGGACACAAGGGCGCACTGTTGTCTAAATTATACCCTGCCCTGATTACAGAAATGGGCGCGGCATATCCTGAACTGGCACGCGAAGAAGCACGCGTTGTTGAAATTATTCGCAACGAAGAAAACTCTTTTGCAGATATGTTGCAAAATGGTATGAAATTGCTGGAAAGCGAATTGCCAAAATTGAACAACAATGTTCTGCCAGGGGATGTTGCGTTTAAACTGTTTGATACATACGGTTTCCCATTGGATTTGACACAGATGATTCTGCGCGACAGAAATATCGATGTTGATGTTGCAGGATTCGAAAAATCTATGGCAGAACAAAAAGAACGCAGTCGCGCAAACACCAAGGGCACACGCATTCTGTGGGAATCCCAGACCGAATTGGTCGGCACAGACGACAGCGCGAAATACGCACCTTGTGAAATGAGTTCCAAGGTTCTGTCAATTCTGCGTGCAGGCGAATTTGTTGAATCAGCAAACGCAGGTGACGAAGTAGAAGTTGCGTTGGATAAAACAACTTTCTATGGGACCCAAGGTGGTCAGGTTGGCGACAGTGGCGAACTGAAAAAATCTGGTGAAACAGTTATGAATGTTTCCGAAGCGGGTCGCGTGGACAGTGTTGTTATTCACAAAGGCACTTTGACCGCAGACCTGTCGGTTGGCGATATGGTTGAACCTGTAATTAACAATGCAGTTCGTCAGCAAACCGCACGCGCACATACCGCGACCCACCTGTTGCAGGCTGCGTTGCGCAGTGTACTGAACGAAGATGTTGAACAACGCGGTTCCAAGGTAAGTCCTGATTCTGTACGCTTTGACTTTAGTTTCGGTCGTGCGATGACTGCTGAAGAAAAACAAGCCGTAGAAGATTTGATTAACAAATGGATTGCGGCCGATATGGATGTTGCACACGAAGAAATGACAATGGACGAAGCCGTTGCCAAGGGTGCGATGGCACTGTTTGGCGAAAAGTATGGCGATACAGTTAAAGTTATTACTGCCGGCGATGTTTCGTGTGAACTTTGTGGTGGCACACATATCTATCACACAGGCGAAATTATCAAGGCCAAGATTAACAAAGAAAAATCAATTAGCAGCGGTATCCGCCGTATTACTATGTCGGTTGGAACACTGGCCGAATAAAAATAGATCCCCCAAATGGGGGATTTATTTTTAGAACATATGATGTCAAAATTTATCTGTGCGCGCATTATCTGGGTTCTGACAGAGAGAGTTTTTTTATTAATTTGCTGTAATATCAAATTTTTTCTTTACAACGTTTTTTTTATTGAATACAATCAAAGCGTCAACAAAAAAGGAAGGGACAAATGGCAGAAAAAAAAGTCACAAAAACAGTTGCTAAAAAAGCAACAACAAAAAAACCAGCCGCTAAAAAAACAGTAGCGAAAAAAACTGTTGCAGTTAAAAAAGTTGCACCAGTCGTAGAAATGCCAACACCAGAAGTAAAACCTTGCCCATGCGGTGGCAACTGCAAGTGTCATAAACATGGCGCATTCAAGAAATTCATCCTTATATTGATTATCTTTTCATTGGGTTTCGCATCTGCTAAATTGTGCTGCTGCGGCAAGAAATTTGGCAAAATGGGCCCACGTCCAGAATTTGATAATGGTTGCTTGGTTGTAAAGTGCCCAAAATTAGCTGCTATGGTTCCAATGATGGACGCTGACCAGAACGGTTGCGTATCCAAGGCAGAATTCAAGGCTGCAAAAAAACAGATGAGAAAACATCATCACAAGCCTGCTGAAATGCCAGCACCTGCACCACAGGTTGAAATCGCTGAATAATTTAAATCCCCCAATCGGGGGATTTTTTTTCGCTTTATTTTTTTATTATGTCGCCGGATTTAATATATTCGGCATCTGATTTCTTTAATTTTTTGCGGGCCGCTGTCGCGTATTTGATGGCATTATCAGATTGACCCAACATATGATAGTATTCCGCCATCGCCCAATCAGAACGTCCCCGGTCGTCATCGCCATATGCACGCGCCAAAACCCAATATGTAAGGGGCGCAGGTTCGGTCAATAACGCATGCTTACAAAGACTGATTGCGCGCGCTATATCGTTCGGCTTTTTGCGTTCTGTTAACACCAGCGCAAGCGCGGTCTGAATCTGGGGCGTATCATTGGTCAAAGACAATGCCTGTTCATAAAACTTTACACTGTCATCATAGTGGCCGAACTGATATTCAATATCACCCAGTAATTCATAAAAATACGGATTTTCAGGATTACGCGAAACCAATGTCTGGGTTCCCATACGCGCGCCATCAAGATTGCCACCGCGCATATTCGCAATCGCACGTGCATATAGTGCTGCATCAGATTTATCAGAATACGGATACAGTTCCAGAACGCGTGATTGGCTGTCCAGATAGCCCACCAATTTAGCACGAACTAATTCATATGCCCCCACACGCTGGGTGAACAACTCATCGTTTGGTTTATAGTCAGGTGCGATCCGTTCCAGATATTCGCGCACGTTATTTAAACGCTCGGTCGTCAGCGGATGGTTGACACGATTTGGGTTTATCTTGGATTCCATAGCACCAGACAGTTCGTTCATCTGTTCAAACACTGTGATAAATCCGTTTGGATTTTGACCAGCACGTATCATTAAATCAACACCCATATTGTCCGCGATTCTTTCTTCATCACGCGAAAACGCCAACATAGACTGCTGGGCCACACCACTGGAACCGGCAAGAACACCCGCCCCCAAAGATGGATTACCGCCCGCAACCATCAACCCAATACCAAGTGCCTGAATCAGCATACTGCGCTTCATTTCCGCGGACATACGCGCAGACATCTGGGCAACATGCCCCCCAAGCGTATGCCCCAGTTCGTGTGCGATTACGGCCTGAAGCGCGTCTGGGGTTTTAATCTGGGTCAACAGACCAGTGAAAACATAGACATCTTCGCCCCCCATAACAAAGGCGTTAAAATCATCGTCATTAACTATATGGATTTTTAGACGACCATCTGGAATATCAGCCGCAGTCGCAATTGGTGACACCAAGTCATATAACAGTTTTTCCGTTTCTGTATCATGTATCAACGAAGCACCACCCGCTGGAAGCGCGATTAAGGTCGCGATTAAAATCGTCAATATCTTACGCACCAAGGACAATCCCCCTGTCGAATATAAACATCAGGTCGCGTGTCCAGGAATCCATTTCGTGTTCACGCGCGGCACGCGATGCCAACTTGAACAAATCGTGATGTTCGCGATAATCCACAAAGTGATACTGAATCCAGCCACTTTGGCGTGTTCCCAATAATTCGCCAACCCCGCGCATCATTAAATCCTGCTCTGCGATTACAAAACCATCATCCGTTTCGCACAGTACATCAAGTCTTTTAAGACCGTCATCCGACACATTAAAACCATAAACCAAAACACAATATGACTGGGCATCGCCGCGACCAACACGACCACGCAACTGATGTAAAGCAGCAAGCCCAAACCTGTCCGCATTTTCAATCACGATAATAGAAGCACGTGGGACATCGATACCAACCTCGATAACAGTGGTTGCAACCAACAGATTCATATCTGAATTATTATCCGCAAATTCGGCCATTACCGTATCACGCTGCTTTTTATCCATTTGGCCATGGACCAGACCTGCAGTTGGAAAATATTTCTTAAGTTCTGTGTGACGAGCCTCGGCCGCGGTGGCGGGATTGTCAGGATTATCTTCGACCAGTGGACATACCCAGAAAACCTTGGCACCTGAATTTATCTGGGCCATCAAGCGTGGCAGCAATTCATCAATGCGACCAGACGGCAGTTTCGTTGTTTTAATGGGTTTGCGACCCGCAGGCTTTTGATTGATAATGGACACATCCATATCACCGTAAATTGTCATCGATAAAGTGCGCGGAATCGGGGTTGCAGACAATGCCAACAAATCTGTATTAGTTCCCTTGGAACGCAAAGCCTCACGCTGGGCCACACCAAAACGATGCTGCTCATCAACAATCACCAGCCCCAAATCACGATATTCCACATCATCTGAAAATAACGCGTGTGTACCAACCACCAAGCGGGTACGCCCTGAACGCAAGGATACCAACTTTTCACGACGGGCCACACCCTTGTCACGACCAGTCAGACATTCGCACACAATCCCCAGACTGTCACACATAGGTTTTAATTTGGCAAAGTGCTGCTGGGCCAATGTGTCAGTCGGGGCCAACAATGCGGTCTGGGCACCTGTTTCCGCCATTTTAACCGCGGCCGCCAATGCGACTATAGTTTTACCGCTGCCCACATCACCCTGAACCAGACGCATCATAGGAACATCACGCATCAGGTCCGCAAAAATTTCTTCACAGGTGCGGCGCTGTGCTTCGGTCATTTCAAATGGCAAAATGCCCCAGAATTTATCCAGCAAATCATACTTCTTGGCACGCGGAGTGCGACGATTGCGAACATCTGTGCGTTTTTGGCGACTGATAACAATCGCAGACTGGTGCGCCAATAATTCGCAATATGCTAACTTGGCCATATAGGTTGCGTTTGGCTGTAAATCCTTGTCCGATTTTGGGAAGTGAATATGCTGCAGCGCATCGAAAAATTCAAGAACGCGTTCCGATGATTCGCCCGCCAACTTTTCCGGCAGCAGCGCAAATATCTGGTCGCGAACATTTGCGAAAACTTTTTGGGTCAACCCTTCGCCCGCAGGGTATATAGCCTGAATCGCAGGAATCTTTGATGCGTTTTCAAGTTCTTCGATAAAATCAGGATGATTGATTGTTGGGCGTGTGCTGCGTTCCAGTTTGCCTGATGTCATTCGCCACTGACCAACTGGTAATTTTTTAAGCCAATATTCCAAATAGTTCGAATTAAAGAATTGAATTATAACACTGTTGCCGGCCTTGTCCGCGCACATAATCTGGGTTGGGCGACAACGACCACGAAAAAATCCGCCCCCCTTGTGCGATTTTACCAACAGTGGAATTGTTATCACATCGCCGGCGGTCGCATCCAGAACATTATCAGTCACATCACGCGCACGAACATAGGATGGACGATGCAACAAAAAATCACGCACAGTACGACCACCCAGCACGTCCGATAAACGCGCCGCCAACACAGGACCAACACCTTTGACAAACTGAAGATCCATATTAAGAAAATCAATCAACTGTTGTTTCATATATGTGAAATTTAGTGAAAAATACGGAAATATTCAATAGTAATGTTTAACGATTGCGTAATATGTACATCCCGAGGAAACGAACACTGCCGTATTTATCAAGCGTCACAAATGGTATGGCTGTGCGCTGACGACTATTTTTGGTACGCTTTCCTTGGGTTATAAAGTCTTCGGGATAAAAGCCAACCTCTAATGCGGCGCGGGCAAAAACCTCGTAAGTATTGCGTGGAACGATATGATACAAGAACGGCTTGACCGCATAAAAGTGGTATATCGCAGGTTTTTTGGTCGCATGTTTGACATCAACCAATTTGAACTTGTTGGAAACAATGCGGTCAGGAATAAAGTTATAACGCAGGTGCATTTCCAATATTTTGCCATCCAATGCGACATTGATTATGTCCTGGTCAGGATAGCGCAACGGAATGTCAACGGCGGCTAAATCCCCCTCGGATTGTGCCATCATTGGCAGGTTAAGCAATAACACACCACTGTTGATATACAAATCGTGTTTAAGATATTTTTCCTTGAATTCGCGCACATATTTACCGGCATAACTGTTCGCATCCTCGGTCGGGGCCATATCGCGCACACCGCCAAGCGCATATTCCGTAACATCAGTTGCATACAATTCGGACAAATCATCACGCACCAGTGTATCAGAATCCATATACAGCAACTTTTCAACATCAGGGAAAATACGATGGGCAAACAGACGATAGAAGATAACCGGGCTCCACCGCGAATAGTCATAATTGCGATATGGGTTTTCGCTGCGACGAATTTCGCGCCAGACCAGTTTGCCCCCCTTGGATTCTATGATTTCTTGGATTTGTTTTTTGCCACGCGTGTGCGGCGCAACCATACAATAAACCGTTATATCGGTGTCATCAGCGCGATGTGCCATCAGCGAATTGATAGCAACCGCCGCCATGCGCCAAAATTTAGTATCAAAAGTATAAAGAGCCTTTACTTCACCCATTTTAAAAACCGACATAATAAGCGATTACGCCAACTTAAAAAGCGCATCGGGATATATTTACAAGATTCCTGGAGTACTGCTTTGGCCTCATCCTTGTACTGACCAGTACGAGTTGGCAAAGCGACTGTAATACGGAATAAATAGCGCATTGTGCCCGCATAAAAACGGCGCAAAAAATTACCATCATATCGTGTTAACATATTGTCACGAATAAACTTGAAATATTCTGGAAAGAATTCAAACATGTGTGGGCTAAACGGGCGCTCGGTCAAGGATTTATTATGAAGACGATGCAGCACCGAAACATTCGATGTTTCAACAATGCGACGGGCACGCCAGCACACATCAATCATAAAGCACAAATCATCCCCGAAACCTGTAAATTGAGGCTGAAAACGAATACCTTTTAGTAATTCGCGCTTGTAAATACGGCGCCATATCCACGCCCAGTTCATTTCAGGTGCAACCAATAAAAATGAGTTTGGATCAGTTGAAATCTTGTATCGCTGTGCATCCCAAGATGGATTTTTCACCGGCGAAAAATGATAATCAGAATGCACCATAAATGCAAAGCCACCAACCATATCCGCTTCGGTCGTTGTGGCAAAATGCAACAGCATCTCAAGCGCATAATCCGTATAACAATCATCCGAGTCCAAGAACGCTATATAGCGACCACTCGCCGCATCCAATCCCGCATTACGCGCGATGGAAACACCACCATGGGATAGCTTGATTAGTTTAAATCGCTTATCGGACTTTACAAATTTATTGATTATTTTGACACTGTCATCAGTACTGCCGTCATCGATAACGATGCATTCCCAGTTTGTCAGGGTCTGGGCCATAACCGAATTTAATGTATCGTTCAGATATTCTGCACCATTATAATTTGGAATAATTATTGATATATCAGGTACGCGTGCCATATAAAAACCTATCTTGTGTATGGACAATCATCTGTAAATTCGAATGTATCTGCATTTTCATTAACAACTGGTTTATGGGCAGGTATAAAACAGTCTGTTTGACGCATGATACGCGTTCCCTCTCCATTTGAAAAAGTTTGAGTACAAGTGTAACTACGCTGTTTAGTTGTTCCATAGTCAAATGGACTGCCGCTAGCATCAATCTGATGACTTGAACATAACTGAAACACATATGTTCTTGATTTGTCGACGCACGCCATCGCAACACTGCCGCCCGAGGTGGTGGCACCACCAAATCCTATTACACCACAAGAAGAACAATCAACCTGAAGAGCGCTGCTGCAATCCGTATCCCATTTGCTCTCGGACATTTTAGTCGTTTTTGATGAATCGGTATAGCAACTGCCCACATAAAAGCCAATACTACAAAGATCATTAGTATTCCAATGCGAACATGCGGTATTACTGAGCATCGCGGTATGAGCAGCAGCAACACTGTCGTACCACGTGCTGCCAGTATTACTACAACTGCTGAGTGCGCTATATGTGCATACAATCGCACCGTTTGCTTCACCGCGGTATGCCAATGTCATAAAAAAGCCAAAACAACTGTATAGTAATTTGTGTATCTTTCTCATATTAATATCCCCTGCCCTGTGGGTAATTGTAAAGAAAAAACAAACGACGGTCAATTAATATTTTTCTAGTTAGTGTAATAACAACTTTCTAGGAAGTCATAGGTAGGCATACCACTGCTGACATCACCGACAACCTGACCTGCGGGCACAAAACAATCCGTATTACGTTTAATAATGGTACCACCAGCTGAATTCGAAAAAGTTTGAGTACAAGTGTAACTACGCTGTCTAGTTGTCCCATATTCAAATGGGCCGCCACTAGCATCAATCTGATGACTTGAACACAACTGAAAAGTATAAGTTTTTGACACAGCAGAACACACTACAGCAACACTGGATGATGGTTCATACATCTGAGCACCCGCCATCAAATCACTACAAGACGAGCAGTCAACCTGGGCAGAACTGCTGCAATCCGTATCCCATTTGCTTTCCGGCAATCTTGTTGTCTTGTTTGAATCGGTATAGCAAGAAGCTACGAAAGAGCCACTCGCGCATAATGTATTATTTTTCCATACGGTACATCCAGTATTATTGAGCATCGCGGTATGAGCAGCAGCAACACTGTTGTACCACGTGCTGCCAGTATTACTACAACTGCTGAGTGCGCTATATGTGCATACAATCGCACCATCTGCTTCATTACGATATGCCAATGTCATAAAAAAGCCAAAACAACTGTATAATAATTTGTGAATTTTTTTCATGTGTGATATTTCCCCTTGCCCTTCGTGTGATTATAAACGATAAACAAATTTTGGTCAATTATTATTTTTTTATTGAAATAAAAACCAGATTAAAACAATTGACTTTATAGGGTTTTAATCCTATGATTGGCGTGGATTTCATAAAAGTTTTGAAATCTGGGACTTAGAAACTCCCCCAAATACAATCCGGTGCGACATGTATCGTTATTGCAACATAATCGCACCGTTATCCCGACCATGCGGCCGGGAAGCCACTGGCTATAAAACAGGGCATATCCCAAAGGCAAGTGGGCTCATTTGATTGTTATGAGGTTTCTAACTTCCCGACCGCCAAATTTTAGGCGGTATTTCTTTACTTTTGTGCGAATCCGTAACTTTATCCAACATGGGCGGGTGCGCGTATCATATATTGAAAGTACGCGGAATTAGAAGTCGGTTTCTGATTGTTTGAACCCCGCCCTTCCTTAATAAAAATTGCGGAGGCCACATGCCAAAAGTATCGGTTTTAATGTCTGCATATAATACAGGTAAGTATATAGCCGAGGCAATCGAAAGCATACTGGCCCAAACTTTTTCGGATTTTGAATTTATTATTATAAATGATGGCAGTCGTGATGATACCGCAGAAGTTGTTCGAAAATACGCCGCGCAGGACAGCAGAATTATATTTATCGACAACCCAGTAAATCGTGGGCTGGTGCCTTGCCTGAACCAAGGCTTGGAACTGTGTCGCGGTGAATATATTGCACGCATGGACAGCGATGATATCGCAATGCCGAACCGATTTGAAATCGAGGTCAATTATCTGGACAACAATCCAGATGTTGGTGTTGTGGGCGGATGGCATGAAGCATTTGGGAACAATATAAAACCATTGGTACGCAAATATCCTTTGCGCGTTCATTTATTGGATATGTTGACGCTGGGCGCACCTATGTCACAGCCAACCGCCATGTTGCGCACCTCTGTTATGCGTGCGAATAACATAAAGTATAATCCAAACTTCCCCTATGCCGAAGATTATGAATTCTGGGCAAATATTGTAAGATACACCAAGGTGCATAATTTACCAATTGTGATGATTAAATATCGCATTCATGGCAACAATGTTTCGATTATGGCGCACAAAACTCAGGTCGCCAACGCCAACATTGTACGTAACGCAATTATACAAAATCTGACCAACTCAGACAGAGTTGCGAAAAAATTGCGTGAAATGACATATGAAACCATATCGCGCGTATGGATTTTTGGAATTCTGCCAATAATCAGAAAAAAGCAATATGGAATTGGCAGAACTAAATATTACCTGATGGAAAGGATTCCATTGGTCATGATTAAGAACGGTTCAATTTACTTATTTCACTTTATAAAAATAGGAAAGGTAGCATGAAAAAGTCTGATTCAGTACAGGAAATAAAAGTAAAAAACGCAATGGGTGAAGCAGATACCGTTGCGTGCATCGTTGTACAAAACAAGATTGAATACACGCCAAAGGTATCGGTTATCGTTCCTGTTTATAATGTGGAAAAATATCTGGCACAGTGTTTGGACAGCATATTGGGGCAGACATTGTCCGAGATTGAGGTCATTTGTGTTGATGATGGTTCAACAGATAATTCAATGGAAATTCTGAAAGAATATGCCAAGCGTGATAATCGTATTACAATATTAAGCCAACAGAATCTGCACGCAGGCGTTGCGCGTAATGCAGGATTGGCGGTGGCACGCGGCGAGTATTTGTCATTTCTGGATTCTGATGACTGGTTTGATACTGATATGCTGAACCAGATGTACGCCAAGGCAACCAAAGACCAATCCGATATCGTGGTGTGTGATGCGGATATCTATAAAGACAAAGACGGAACATGGGACAAGCCTTCGTATATTTTACGGTTAAAAGAAATTCCAAACCCACAAGAACCTTTTAACAAAGACACTTTGGGCAATAAAATTTTTAGTTTTACTGGCTCGGCCGTTTGGACCAAACTTTATGCACGTGACTTTGTGATGAAGAATAATTTGTTCTTTCAAAACCTGTACAGTTGTAATGATATCGGCATGAATACATCCGCTTTGCTGTTAGCATCCAAGATATCTGTAGTCAATCAAAGATTTGTTCACTATCGCCGCGATACATCTGGGCAAATCACTACGCACCGCGGTGCAACCGCAATAAGCATTATTCATGCGTATTACTATGTAAAAGCACATATGACCGCAAATAATCTGGATATGTATTTGCCATTGATAAATGAACTGTTTTTAGAAAAAGCGAAATGGGAACGCAGCCGCTGTACTTTTAAACAAAAAATAGCATATAAAAAGCAGGCAAAACAATTGATGGGTGATGATTTCAAAATATTTAAACGCGCATTTAAAAGTACAAATCCACTAACTCGCTTATTGAAACGCATTACGGGAAAAGACCATAAAAACAGAGTAAAACTCTACAAAAAATTCAAAAAACACAAAGTAAAAAAGAATACTATCTTGATGGTAGAAGCCAATCCATATCACTGTGAATGTATGACGGGCATGGCGAAGTATTTCTTGGATATGGGCTACCGGGTCGATATATTGATGCACCCTAATGAATATACTTGCGCGCCTTTCGCAGCGTTTTCAAACGAAAAAATCCGTCTGTTTAAACTGGATGTAAAGCGCATTAAAAAGGCCCTTGGCAGCAGAAAAATGAAACAATATGAGCATCTGTATTTTAATTCTGACAGATTAATGAATCCAATATTAAAAAAGCAGACCAGTTATTATGAATACTTTGGAAAAAGTCTGAAACTTCCAAAGGGAAAAGTCGTGACTATGGTTCACGCTATTGAGAAATACAATTTGAATAATTTTGAACATTCGCGCTTTTTCGGCGTGACATTGTCACAATTGCCAGCCTGCGAAAACACTAATCTACGCGTTGTTAACACACATTATTTTGGGGATTTTGAAGGACACAAGCTGAATCAAACAATTAACTTTATTTGTGTCGGGAACATTGAAAGCAAACGCAAGAATCATTCATTGCTTTTTGATGCGATTAAGGAATTACTGGATAAAGGTATTACCAATTTCAAAATTACTGTAGTTGCGCGCGCTGGTGACCTGGAGATACCAGACGATATAAAACAATACATTGAATTTAAAGGCAGATTAAGTTATCCAGATATGTATAACGAACTTAATAATGCAGATTTTTTCTTGACCCTTATGGATCCGGAAAATCCATTACATGACCGATATATTGTTAATGGCACAAGTGGCAGCTATCAATTAATTTATGGATTTAATCTGCCCTGCCTGATATCAAGAAAATTTGTATCAAGCGCAAATCTGTTGGATTCAAAAAATTCGATTGTATATGAAACTAATGCCGATTTAGGTATGGCTATGTATAAAGCAATCATGATGTCTGCGCAAAATTATGAAATATTGAAACACGAACTGCGAAAAACCGCAGAGAAAATATATAAAGAATCAGAAAAGAATATTCGAGATATATTAAATACAAAAAACAAAAGTGATGTTTCCGCAAGAATCAAAGAACTGGAAAAGCAAAATGCGCTTTTGCTTAACCGCGTTGACAAGCTAATAGAAAACTTTAACAAACTGTCGCTGCAGAGCAAGAATAAGTTTGCAGATATGGCGGAATGCTTTTATGCTTTGCCACGCGTGGTTCAACAAAATAATGCCAATAGTATGTATGAAATCTATCTGAAACAGTGGTACCGCGAGAAAACAGGACAGGAACTGAATATCACAAATCCAAAAACATATAACGAAAAAATTCAATGGTTGAAACTGTTTGATGCCACACCTATAAAAACACAACTGGCCGATAAATATCTGGTCCGCGACTGGGTCGCAGAAAAAATTGGCGAACAGTATTTGATACCTTTGTTGGGTGTCTATGATTGTTTTGAAGATATTGATTTTGATAAACTGCCAAGTCAATTCGTAATCAAATGTAATCATGGCAGCGGATATAACATTATCGTCACAGATAAATCCAAAATGGATTTTGTGACCGTTAAAGCAAAACTGGATAAATGGATGGCGGAAAACTTCGCCTTTAAGGGTTGCGAATTACACTATCGCGATATCCAGCCAAAGATTATTATCGAAGAATATATCGACCCACAGGTTTCGGGATATGAAATACAGCTTTGGGTTTTCGAAGGTCAAATAAAATTCGTGTCCTTTGAAACCGTAAAAACCGCCAAAGAACATAAACGCGGGCTGTTCTATACCGATAAAACAAAATGTGAGTTTAAGATATCTCCGGACCACTATGCCGATATGGATACGGTCCCTGCGGACGATATTTTTGAAAGCGCGTTGGCAGTTGGGGAAAAATTGATTCTGGATGTGCCTTATGTTCGTATAGACCTTATTGAATACAATGGGAATATTAAATTCAGAGAAATGACATTTACTTCTGGGTGTGGGCTGTCAAAAATCGTGCCAGAGGATTACTCGGATAAACTTGGGGAAATGATACAGATACCAAAAAAGAAATTTAATATTGATACTAAAACATTTTACGAGGACTAAACGAAAGGAACAAATAAAATGTCAACATACTATATCGTATCTGGCGGGTTTGACCCAATCCACGAAGGTCATATCGAAATGATACGCGCGGCGGCGACAAACTCGGACGGGGTGATTGTACTGGTAAACTCGGACCAATGGCTTGTTCGTAAAAAAGGAAAAAGTTTTCAAACCATTAATACCAGAAAAATTATCCTGGAAAATATCAAGGGTGTTATTGATGTGTTGGAATTTGATGACTCGGATAATTCAGCATCAAATGGGCTGGAAATTGCGCGCGTAAAATATCCAGATGCGCATCTGGTATTCGCAAATGGTGGCGACCGCGGCAAGGATAATATCCCAGAAATACCAACATGCAAAAAACTTGGAATTGATTTGGTGTTTGGTGTCGGCGGAACCAACAAAGCAAATTCTTCGTCTTGGATTTTAAACAGATGGAATACAGAAGAATAATTTATCCCCCATGTTGGGGGGATATTATTTTGAGCCTTGGCAATAAATAAACTTGAAGTATTTTACTGTCGCACCCGAAGAGTATTCCAGACGATATGTCGCACCCGCGCGTATCGGCATCATAAGACGCAACCAATTGTCCGATGCAACAGAACGCTGTTCGATACCAAAACTGCCAGCAAGGATTCTGGCATAGTTATTTGCTGCGGTGGCCGCCACAACCAAATACACATAGCCGTCAGCAGGCGCAGTATATGTTGTGTCGCTGCTGCCAAGTGTTAAATCCACTGTATGACCACTGGGCATGGCCGCATTTGATAATGCGGGACCAAATGGTATCTGGTCCGCCGTTGCCAAGGGCGTGCCGCCAGCGGTTTCGCCGTCATGTACGCGTATGGTCTTGTTCGTGGTGTCAACTGTGATTTCGCCAATGGCACCTGTAAATGTTTCGTGTTCTGATTCTGAACCGCGCCTGAACTGAATCTGTTTGGACATATTTTTCCTTTTTGTGTATAGTTTATCTGTCCTGATTGTTTGAAGTGTTCAGGCGCGCATATGATAAATGTGTGATATAAAAATTATTTAATTACTGCGGTTTTAATCAAATTTAAATCTTCTTTGATGTCATCAATCTTGATTTGTATTTGACCGATGCCGGTTTCTAGGATTGTTGTCCTATTTTCAAGTGATGTGATGCGCGTGTCCACCCGTTCAAGTTCAAGAACAGATGCATCTTGGCGCGCGACCCAGTAAATAACGCCCGCTATAAAGACGATTAAAAACCAGGAATCACGCAAAAATTCCAGCGCACCACCCCACGGATTATTATTTGTTGTCATTTGATTTTCCTTGGGCTGTTAATGTTTCTATTTGTCGAACAAGGGCGCGTTGCGCTTCGACCCAACGCAATTCCGCATCTGATGCGTTTGGCCCCAATGTTCGTTCGATTGTTATGCGACGCAGGTGTTCCAATACCGCTGCGCCAGATGCGCCCGCAAAAGTGCGGGCGTAATTTTTGGCTGTTTGTGTCATAGAATTTCTCCGGCTAAGGTTTCGGTGGCGCTTAATTGTGCGATTGGGGCGATGTATTTTAATTCGGCATCACTGTTCAGGGTGATGGGCTCGATTAAACCGCGTCTTGATAAAATCTGAAGTCCGCGGTCACAAAGTGGGCGGATGAATTCATGTAGCAAACGGCCATAGGTTGCCCCCAGAACACGCATCATGTCCGCGTTGCGTGCAAGTATTTCTGTTGCGGTCATTTCTTTTTCAGACAACAAGCCCAATCTGTCTGCCAATAATGTGTGACGGATTCTTTCGCGCAAATCTTTTAATACCAATTGCGAAACATCAAAATTCGCACCACTGGTCAGCGGCGTCAATCCTGTTGAACCAACCGCCTTGGGGATTATCGCACCCGGGGTCAGGTTTATGTTATTAAGATTGATAACACCGTCATCGTCCGCCTGCCATATGCCGGACACAGCGATTGTCGCGTTCTTTAGTACCAATTCAACAACCTTGTTCGCGGTTTTTATATCTGGCAGCGCACGCAGGACTGGACCGCGGCCGTACTGTTCGCCACTTAATACAGACCAGCGAAAGATTATGTATGGATTGGTTTCAAATGTACCTTTTGCCACAATATTATTTTCAATATCACCACCCATATCCAACCATGCGGTAAATTCTGTACCCACCAAACTTTGCACCAATTTTAGCGGTGTTTCTGGGTCGCGCTTTATCGTATCGCGCAGGTTGGCCGGTGGTGTCCATGCCGGATAACGCTCAAAAACTTCGCGCGCTGGCATTGATGTTGTGTGAAATACCGCATTCGGCAGTACCGCAATATCAGTCATTGGAATCGCTGTAAATGTAAATGCAGATGACGAGCCAAATGGCGCCTCGGCCATAAACAGGCACGCAGTTCCCATTACTATCAAATCCATATAACACTGATGTATCACCGTATAGAAGTTGGAATCGTTCAGGTGTGCGCGCAAAACCGATGTGGCAATTTCTGCATCCGGCGACATATCACTTTCGGGGACCAATGAAATCCACATTGATTCCGGTGGGGTCATCAATGTATAAATAGATGCCGCCAAATTATCAACCGCATCAGATGCGGTGCCGTCATAAAGCGTGGCATTGTCTTCATCAGATACAGGCATTGTATATCTACGCGCGCTGTCCCATCTGGTCAGCCAAGGCGCACGATTATCCAATGCGCGTTTATACAAGTTTTGTAGGTTGTTTTGCATTTTTATTCCTTTTGGTTGTTAAGGGGTGTTGTGGGTTAAATCTTGAAACTGGTGTTGGCAGAAAATATTTGCGATTGGCTGCCAAGGGCGCGGACCGGCGTTGGTGTTGCGAAAATCGCACCGGCTACTGCGTCTATGCCGTCATCGTGGCCGGTCATACCAACCGGAACAAAGCCCATCATTTCCGAAATCAATGGCGTTTGACGAATCCGCATATGCGCATAAAGACGACCTGTGGACAGTACCGGTTCCCACGCACCAAGGATTCGTTCTGATTTTGGTTTGTTGTTTACCTGACCGGCGACACAGATATTCATATGACGACGGACCGCAACATCACGCATTATTTCGGGCAGTCCAACCCCAAGACCATTTGTTTCTATGATTATGCGACGAATATCGCGCGTGTTCATAAAATCAAGCACCATATCGCACTGGCGCGAAAGAGGATAGTTTTCTTCGTCTGGGACCGTCAGATATAAAATGTCATGAATGAAAATTGTCCGATTCTTGTCATCACGATACAGCAAGACACATGCACTGGTATCGCGTTTTTTGCGGCCTGTTGATGGGTCCCAATATAAAACCATTCCTGTTATCAGATGTTCTCCAAGTTTTGCGCTGCGCGGTTCAAAATCCGATTCATAAAAGCGCAATCCATCGGGGTCCAAACGCGCCTTGTCTGGTGGCACAAAGTCCAACATCATCTGGGCTGAAAAATGTCGTACGCCAACCGTTTGACGCAACTGTTCAATCGCTTCAAGTGGGAATAATTCTGGCCAGGCAGGTTCACCATCGGCAGCAACTATCGGAATTTTCAGGGTTTTATATCCGCATAAAAAAGGCGTTGAAAAACCAAAATTTTTATATACTATATCTGACATGGACTTTACTCCCAAAACTTTACCCACAAATCTTGAAGCCGAACAGGCCGTATTGGCCGCGGTACTGATGAACAACCGCGCGTTGGAACGCGTGGCTGAATTCCTGCGGGCGGAACATTTTTCACACCCTGCGCATCAGGAAATATACAAGTTGGCCGAACGCCAATTCGCCGCAGGTATCCCGTTTGATATCATTACAGCAAAGAATTATCTGGACCAACAGGGAACACTGGAATCTGTAGGTGGGGTCGATTATTTAACACAACTGTCCAGCGCGGGCGCAACCGTTGTTAATGTTGATCAATACGGTCGTATCGTTTATGAAAATGCACTGCGCCGCGAACTGATTGCGTTGGGTCAGTCTATTACAGATCAAGCATTTATCGAGGATCTGGATACACCAGTCGCACGCCAAATTGAAATCGCGGAACAAAAATTGTTCGATATGGCAACATCGGGTTCTTCGGAAAATGAAGTTGCTTCTATTGCTGTCGCGTTAAAATCGGCATTGGACGAAGCGGAAATCGCATACAAGGCTGATGGCCAATTGTCTGGTTTGACAACTGGATTGGACGCATTGGATAAATCAATCAGTGGCCTGCACCATTCAGACCTTATTATTATCGCGGGTCGTCCTGCAATGGGTAAAACAACATTGGCGATGAATATCGCATTTAATGCAGCGAACGCAATTGCCGCTGGACGTGCGAATAAAAACTATAAAGGTGCGGTCGTATTTTTCAGTCTTGAAATGTCCAAGTCACAGTTGGCGGCACGTGTATTGTCGTCGCAATCCAAGATTCCAGCCAGCGCGATGCGTGAAGGTAATCTGACCGATGAAGACTTTGTTAAAATGTCGCAGTACGCAGATGCGATTGGTCGTGTTCCACTGTTTATTGACGATACACCTGGGATGTCTGTGCCGATGATGCGTACACGCGCACGCCGCTTGGCACGCAAACATGGCGGTATCGCACTGATTGTTATCGACTATTTACAATTGATGACCGCACCTGGTGGAAAACGCAGCGAAAACCGCGTTCAAGAAATTTCTGAAATTACCCGCGGCCTTAAAATGCTGGCCAAGGAATTGGATGTGCCATTGATTGCACTGTCCCAGTTGTCACGTAGTGTTGAAGCGCGTGATGATAAACGACCACAGTTGGCTGACCTTCGTGAATCTGGATCTATTGAACAAGACGCCGACATTGTTATGTTCACATACCGCGAAGAGTACTATTTACAAAATCGCGATCCGTCTGAACGCATGTCTAACACAACAAATAACACAATGGTTGAAAGCTGGCAAAAGCGTCTGGAACGCGCGCGTGGCAAGGCTGATGTTATCATCGGCAAAAACCGTCATGGTCGTCCAGAAACTGTTCGCACCGCCTTCTTTGGTGACTATAGTTTGTTCGACAATCTGAACGAATTTGAATCGCGTGGCGATAATGAATTTGCCCAACCCGCCCCAACTGTGACGGCGGCAGCATTGGGACCGGATGCTGATTTCGAACCAACTGCTATCAATCCTGATGATATTCCAGACGAATTATAATTATTTTACTTGCGCTAGTTTTTAAAATTGACTATTATTTTGTCAAGAAATACTAACTTAGGAGTTGGCAAATGGCGCAAGAAGAAATCATCTTTCCAAATAATATCAGAAATATTCGTTTAGCGAACGGTATGAAAATGACTGAACTGGCCCGTCAGGCTGGGTTGTCACTGTCCGCTGTATCCAAGATTGAAAAGGGAGTTCGCCGTTTGAACCAAAAACAGTTGCTGAACATTTGTAATATCTTGGGCTGCAAACTTTCTGATATTTTCATCAAGGAATCAGATGAAGTCGCAGGCCAATGGCAAAATGAAATCAAGCGCAGAATGACAGACAACGAGGACAGCGGTCTTAAAATCTTTGGCAGTGGATTGCGCAAGATTCGCCAACAATCTGGCAAAACCATCGCACAGGCTGCAAAAGACGCGGGTATGACTCTGTCCGTTTATCATAAAATCGAAGTCGGTCAGCGCGAAATTTATAAAAACGAAATCGAACCTTTGGCACGCTCTTTTGCAATGGCGGCCGATGATATGTTTGCCAGGATTGCCAACCTGTATAAATCCGGCGAATTGAACAAGCAGATTAACAAGGTAAAAGAACGCGTTAAATCTGTTCTTATCCCAGGCAGCCCACTGTCAGGTATCGATATGCAGGGCAGTCTTTATGGCGCAAAACTGTACGACAGCGCACGCAAAAAACTGGTTCCTGTGTTTGGGACACCTGCGGGCAAAGCCATCACTTTCAAGAAGTCTGATAAAACAATGATTGTCGCACCAATGTCATTGGAAGGTCGTCAGGGAATCTATGCAGTGATTCCAAACTCAAAACGCTTGGGTGGATTTATCCCTGAAAAATCGTATGTATTCGCGGATGCTATGTCCAAGCCAAAGCCTGGTGATTTAGCAGTTTTCATCGATACAGACTTTGATGCTTTGGATAACGACACAAGTGTTTCTGTCCAGATTGCGATTGTTCGTCAGGACAACAAGGGTAAAGTCTATGGCGCTGTTGCAGGCCCAGAAGAAAAAATCACCGCAGCAACTATGCACAAGGTAATAATGATTATTACAGAATAACATTACCCACAGGAGAGAGATTACCATGAAAGCAAAAGCCAGTGAAATCGCACAAAAATTGCTTAACCTGTACCGCCAGGAACATGTTATTCTTGGTGGTTGGTTGGTTGTAAATCAAGTTTTTGTTGATGAAGCAACCGATGATGTTTTAAATGAACTGGAACTGTTGCCAACCGGCAAAACCTTGGCTCAGCATATTAAAAATCTGCGCAGCGGTAAAACAGAAATGGATTCAATCGACCGCGAACTGATGCCTTATGGCGGCGCATTCAGTGACACAGGTTCGTCCACCGTACTTAACCAACAACAACTGACAGAATTACAACAAGCGTTGGATAAATTTACGCCAGACCAGTCTGGATTGGATTTGATTCAAAACATGCCATTGATAAAAAAGTATGGGAACGAGTGGACAATTGCTATCCGCGATGCTTTGGTGTCACACCCACAATTATTATCCAGATGGGCATTGGTCATCAAAACATATAATGCATACAGACTGTGGAACCAAGTGCACGAAATTATCGAACAGCCTTTATCCGACAGAACACGCGCCCAAGTCCAAGCAGATATGCCAGAATACGAAACATACCTACCTATGTTTGGGGTTGCGGGAACAGAACTGCTGAACAAATTACGCACATTTATCAGCACATCCAAAGCCGAATAAATCAACTAGTCTTTATCATTTGCACGATAAATCGTATCGTTTGTGTGCGGGGTGCCTATGTACAACATTGCGCCATTGGGTGACAGTATAAAATCCAATTCACGCAATCTTTCACGCAGGTTTGCGCGTTTTTGCGATGTGTTGGATGTGTTAGGCACCTCGACATCGTCACAGATAATTAAATCTGAACGCATTCCGGTAATATTGCCATAAACACCCTGACATATAACAGATGGCTCGCGTATGCCAATTGGACGGTTGACTGTTATGTGACCAGCAGCCCAATCTTTTTTTATCGCTGGAACCAAATCCGCACAACGCGGGTGATTTTCCAAAATGTGCCGTATGTGCGACACCATACGCCCAGCCAATGTACTTTCCGCAGATAATATCAATATTCTTGTTTCTGGGCGCATATACAGCACACATGCAGCAAAAATACCAACCACTGTGGATTTTCCAGAATGACGAAATGCCATCAACAGTCCACGATGTGGTGCCTTGGTCCAGCAATCAAACAAAAAATTCATTATTTGGCGGTGATGTCGCGGTGTCTTTAACCCCAGAATCGCATTCCATTCATCCAAGAAATTATAAAAGTCCGTAATCGTCACGTGTTTCATTTGGTGCCGGTTCTGTAATTAAACCATAGTCGTTAATCAAGTGCGGGCGCGCGCCTTCAAGCACAGATAACAGGTTGCGATACAATCCCATTACCGCTCCACCCGACAGTTTGTCTTCTATGACATTATTGGTGTAATCAATCAAAGCCTTTATATTGTCATGCTTATTAGCCCATTCATTCAAATCAACTTCAACCGAACGCAAATCTTGGAATGCGGCCAATAAAAAGTTAAAATCTGCATTTAAATCTTCTGGGTCTATTTTAGCTGTAGGCTGGTAATCGACTGTACGCGACAGAGCAATCTGACGGAATATATCGATTCTGGTATCCTTGGCCGGTGGCTCGTCAAACACCACATTGCCACCAGAAAAGTCTTCGTTTGGCATAACCGCATATGATGGTAAATCGCGGGTTGCTTCGTTCAATGCGACCTTGATATCCGCTGTTTGAAAAAAGGGAAAAACGAAACTAAACTCGGTATTTATACCATCCGCGACATAAGATATTTTATACATATTTACTACCCCCCTTTGGCTATCCGACAATATCATCAAATTTAGCCAACCAATTTTTTAACAAGTTTGGCTTTTTGGCTTTGGTCTTTTTTAATTTACTGATATTTGCGGCGCGTTTTTCCTGATATGGCTCTTCCAGTTCCGCCTTGAGTCGCTTTAGAACCGTGCCTTCGGTAATACCACCTGCCGACATCCCAGAGGCACCATACTTTGCCCGTTGGGTCGCAAGCGCTTTTTTTACCAGATTATTTTTGGCTTTTTCATCATCTGCCATTTGTTTCAAAATTTCTTGACGCTGCGTTTTGGCCTCTTTCTTGGTATCTTTATAATCCAAAATTTCTGTCACATCCGATACAAGTTGTCCCATTTGATTTCCTTTTGTTTTATTTGTTAAACGATATATGTGCCATACATAGTCACACTTAGAACAGTTATTGGCTGTGGTTGGTCACCGTGTATTTTCCATGGCGCTTTTATACACTCGCGATATGTACCCAATAAACCAACAGAAACATCACCTGAATACCCATTGGATTCTGTGGCATAAGTTTCATTTGGTAATGCGATACGATATTCGTTTATCGATATTGATTTGGTATCCAGCACACGCGCACCTATTTTGTGCAACTTTAAACGGCGCGCGTTATGATTTGATGCACGCAACGGCAATCCAGCAGCACAGAAGGGAAAACAGAAGTATTCTGCATCGTAAAGCGTATCCTTGGAAAACTTTTCCAGATAGAAATCATTATCGCTTCGTCCAACGGTCACATATGTGTCATTCCCACAGGTCGCAACAGATATGAACTTTCCATTGGTTGTATAACTTGACCATGCCGAAATCCCAAGTGATGAATTATGGTTAAGCACAGCCATGTCGCCGCCAGAATCAACAACAAACAATCTGCGTGCATACGAATTATACGCCATATCAATTGGGTCGTTTATCAGATGTTTTGCGAATAAACTTAAATCATTTGCATTGTATTTTTCCCCTAAGTCATCCAGACTTAATTCACGAATATCACGACCATTACGAGCCAAGAATACCGTTGAGCCTTCTATTTTTTGCGGTGGCAGATAATGCGCACTGGATGAGCCAACCGATGTGTGTTGTCTGATATCAACTGATGATGGCGTTAATGGCTTGCATGAAATCGCCCATTCGCCAACCGATGTTAAAATCTGCAGATTATCACTGCTGACAACGGTACAGATGTGCTGGTTTTTATCCGACAGCAAATTGATAAAGATTGCTTCATCATCAAGCCCAGTTCCCAAATCAAAGTTTGTATGCTGTCCTACCTTTGACATCCATATCCCACATGGCCAATCGCGCGAACCACCAAAGACCAATCTGTCCTGATGAAATGTGATACTGCGTGGCCATCCGCGGCGCAGACCAAATGCACACTCGGTCCAATCCGATACCGGCCCAGACGGCAGTGTGTATGTACCATTTGTGTATGCCGTCACTTTTGTTGGGCTGATATAGTCCGTAATAATCCACTGCTTGCCCAACAAGTACAGACGCCCTGTGACATTATCTGCTGTCCAGAAGTCTTTGTTGGTGGCAAATGTCGCAAAGTTATTGCCTGCCTCGTGCGGGGAAACTGTTATCTTGACACCAGACGCATCCGTAAAACGAATAAACGGCATATATATTGATAGGTCCGCATCGTTTGTTGCGAATGTAAAATCAGAAATATCAAAGCGCGATGCCCCCTTGCTTAAGACCTGAGGTCTGTATTCAGGATGCACGAATATCATCGTTCCAAAACGCTGGGCGTACTGAAGCGATTTGACCTGTTCGTATGACCAAGGCGACGCTAAATCCTGATACAGTTTATCCTGATAAAAAATCAGCATATGATAATCTGTTAGTGCCAGCAAATAGTCTGATCCTTCTGATGTTGAAAATGATATCAAACGCGCAGGACCATACAGTGCGGCGACCGTTGCCAACCCTTCGCGACGCGATATACAGCCGCTGGATAACACATCCATATTTTCAAGTTTCGACAATCCATTGATGTTATCAGTGGCATAAAACTGACTTGAAACCTCGCCGTTGGCAAAAGAATTTTGTGTTTTTATAAATTGCCCCATTGGGTTACCTCTTGATATTTAGAAACGCGCGTTAATCAAGGAAAAATCTGTTATTCCCTGTGTGGGTGATGTTGTGCTGTCTATGAATTTTGCTGATTGTAATTCTGATTCATATAATGTGGCCAGCATACGAAACAATGAACTATCACCAAGTAACGGGATACAAAATTCCATAGCAAGTTTTGTCGTCACCAATGACACAAAATAACTTGGGAACTTATCTGGTGTGGTACGCATAACCGCGGTTATCGACATTGAATCAGACGGCGAAATAACGCGGTTGCCAATAATTTGACCATTACATTTCGTGATGCGCAAAACATCGGACGGGATTGTAAAATCCCCGTCTGTATTACGCGGCAAATCAAACTCTTTGGTCGCAAAACGCCACGGATATAGCGCAAGCAAGCCATCTGTTATCGTGTCAAATAATGTACGCGACAGTTGCGCAGCCGCACTGTCATCTGTCAAAGACTGGATTGCGGGTTCGCCCAATTTTAATAATGCCATAGAGCATAAGTCTATTTTTGTAAGCACTTTTTTGCCCCCTTTTGTATAAAATAATTCCGGCGACATAATTGCCGCCGGTTAAAAGTATTATCTATTATGCCAATGCAACAGTTGTCACATTCAGTTCTGTGATGTTAATCTGCTTGATTGCGGTGCTGTCACTGCCATTGATAATAATAATATCACCAATGTTCATCAGTGTTTTAACACTGTTAAAATAACCATTTGCCGCAATTGTCGCCAGCGTTTCATTCGCACTGTAGTGCCACAATGTAAATCCATTTGCATACGCAATAACAGATAAATTCTTGTTTTGAAATGCCATCGTCACTTCCTTTGTTTATATATGGGTTATATCTATTGAGATTTATTTTGCATCGCTGCACTTAACACGAACAATGCCATCGCCATCAATCAAGACCGCGCCCTGAGACATGCTGTTGCTGATAAAGTGTGCCGCGCGTTCACCATGCCATGAAATATCTGTTTTAACTTCTTGACCGCATGCGTGACCAATGCTTGATGCGTGATAGACAAAGCAATCACGACCAGATTCGCTTATTGGCAAACCATTATGCAGAACCCATGTAATACCCAACCATTTGCGCGCTTCGAAACCATTTAACAATGGGGTTGTTGCACCAACATAGTCAGCAGAAACAAATTCATCCATTGACAACAATTCATTCCACTGGTGTACACCTACAACCGCAAAACGACGACCATCATCTGGTACATCATTTGTGTTCAGAACTTCGACCGCAGACAAAATCAAATCTTTGGTTAAACCTGTTGAATAATCGCCAACATTTGCGGTGGCTGTATTCATCGCAGAAATAATCAGTTCGTCTGTCTTGCGACCCAATGCGTACGCACCAGCAGATGCAACAACGCGGCGCTCGTCAACATTGGTTTTCAATTCATCAAGACTGTCAACCCAATCGCCCGCATAATAATCCACTAACAAACATTCAACTGGTTCATGATTCAGGTTCATCACTGGCACAATACCATGACGAGATTTTGTGCTGGCAGTGCCACGACCTACTTTCTGGAAAGTAGTAGATGCACCGATAACACCTGACTTGCTGCGTACAGTTGAACGCAATTTTGTGCCCATTTGCTGATAAGCCAAATGAACATCTGCTTCAAATTGTTTCACGAAGACATTATCTATGGAAACAGACATACAAAAATCCTTTGGTTAAAAATTAATGAAAAGAGAGTTAAAGATTTTGCTTTTTGGTTATGCAAAATAATTTGCGCCAACTTACAAAACATCTGGGTCCGAGGTTCGGATTGTCCAATAAAAAATCAGTCAGACTGTGGAATATCTGACTGATTATTTATTAAAAAACCCCACGATTGTGGGGTTTATATTATTTTTTCTTGGCACATGGCTTTTTTGCACATGGCTTTTTTGCAACTACTTTTTTTACAGGTGCTTTTTTAGCAACTGGTTTTTTAACTGCTACTTTTTTAACCGCAACTTTTTTTGCAGCTGGTTTTGCAGCAACTTTTTTTGCAGGTGCTTTTTTAGCAACTGGTTTTTTAACTGCTACTTTTTTAACCGCAACTTTTTTTGCAGCTGGTTTT
>JAGBVH010000009.1 GCA_017630405.1 Alphaproteobacteria bacterium | reverse complement strand
TGGTTCGTAAGTCAGGCGGTAAAAACCGGTCACCTTTTGACAGTTTGCGAACTTTTTGAGAAAATGGTTAGAAATCCAACCTTTTTCTTTGTTCTAGTTTATCGTTCTCTCGGATATAAATTATTTTTCTTTTAAGAACATAGCATATTATCAAAAGTGAATATTTTTTAATTCGAGAAACAAGTTCTTTTGAATTTCATACGAACTCATTTCTGCAGCCGACTCAAAATAATCTTGCTCACCTTGAACCGGAGGAATGTAAATCTTGCGATCAATTTCTGCCACTTGTGGTCCCAACGCACCTAATCTGGGTTGCTGCGCATCCAACGCATGGTGCATTTCATGCGCAAACAGACTTATCATCACATAAAAGAAATCATCCGGAGTAGTTTTTTTTCTTACATTTGCGATATTAATACGCACTAGAGACAACGGATAGTTCTTTGGATGCTTTTCATAATCTTTTGAGATCTTTTTCCTTTCCTCTTCTGACATATCAACATTTAGAACTACACCATATGTAAAACGACTAACCCCACTCGAAAAATCCTCTGATCCCGCCTGTGGCTTTATATCAGAATGCCCCCAATCTGGCACAACCTGTGCATGAATTTGAATATTATTGTTTGCCTTTGAAAAATCGTCTACCAGCGCCTTGAACAGATTGTTATAAGCCTCAATAGCATTTTCATCATTTGTATTGCGTGCTGCAATTACTAAATCTGGATGTTTTCGTAATCTGCGTATCCAATCCGCCGAAAATTGTTTAGCCAAAAGGCTTATATTAATAGTTGCCGCCATAAATCTCTGTCTGATTTTTTTTGGATCTTCATTGTTTTTGAACATTTTATTTAATACTGGGTCGAAAGTATCAAACTCCCCATTAACAAACTCTAAATCTTGGCTTATTGCAAAAAGGGGTATTGGCAAATTCTTTGGCCTATATTTATCAAGATGTAATGCTTTTTCCATTTTTGAAACAAGAACCTCTGGATCATGATTATTTTTTGTCACAAGCATATGCACCATCAGATTTTCATTATGCAATCTGTCTAAAACCTCTGCTTTTTGTGCGACAGTATTTGCAGACAAATACTGTTTTAACAATTCTATCGCCTGCAAAGCAGATTCTTTTTCAATATTTTTTCCACTCATCCAAATTTCCTTGCAGAATTATTATATCATAAATCTTTCAAAAACACCTTTATTTCTTTCCAAAACAACAAATTATGCATATCATCGGCTCGTGAATTGCACGAGTCGCCCTGCCAAAGATTAAAACACCGCACAAAGCGGTGTTTTTTATCTGTTCCCATGAATTGGTGATATGTTGCGCAGTGCATCTGTTATCCGTTTTTCGCGTGGTCCACGACTTGGTCTGTTAACCAGTGAAAACTTAAATACATGTTCGTTATTTAATAATACGACCAAGTTGTGACAACCGACCCCGAATTCAAGCGACAATTTTTTTACCCCACCGCAATTCTTGTTTGCCCAGTCGTGAACAAATTCAACATAGTCATGAACCATTTTCGGATTGTTTAACACAACACGCGTTTGACTGCGCGCCTTGTGCCCAGGAATAAGTCCACAACAATATTTATAAATATTCGTTTTAATCCCATTATTTATCACTGTTGTTATATAACCTGTCGTATTCTTGTTTTAGTGCGGTCATAAACTCTCGCATTGGGGTACGTTTATCTCCACTAAACAAATCCGAAAAATCACCAAAGGCGCAGTCTTCCCAATCGATGAATGCAACTATTTCCATGGTTTCGGGATTGATTAAAA
The DNA here is from genome assembly GCA_017630405.1 of Alphaproteobacteria bacterium. Classification (GTDB taxonomy): domain Bacteria; phylum Pseudomonadota; class Alphaproteobacteria; order Rs-D84; family Rs-D84; genus Enterousia. The sequence continues at coordinate 82,896 of JAGBVH010000009.1, read as the reverse complement.
AATTATCCGCAATGTCACCCTGACACCAACCGTACAAATAACCGGGCAACGCATCGGGTGTGGGTTTAAGGTCGCGAATTTCCGCCGGATCGGCACATGCAATTTCGTATAACATGCGCGCAACAGGTTTTACAAAAGCATCCATATTTTTTAACACGAAATCAACGGACAGTTTTCGCAACTGGGTCCCTTGGATAAAATCGTATTGGCGAACCAATTTATCGCCATACTTCAAAACCGTCACGGGCGGTATATATATTGGCGACAATGGTGCCAGCGCATCAACAATGCGCTTTTCACGAATGGCCAATTCGTTCGAATCCGCACGACGAAGGGGAAACTTGAATATATATTTATCATTAACACTGATAAGTAAATTGCGTGCACGATAACCAATAAAGGTTTTTATCTTTCTTAGGCGCAGGCCAGTATGCTTTTGAATAAAACGGATATAGCCAAGCATATCCGAATTCAAAACGACACGCATTTTTTTGCGCGCATCCTTGTTGTAAACAAGACCGCAAATCACATTTGTAAAAAACTTACGCAGTGCACCCGCCATATCTTATATCTCTTGCCATTGACAGATTACAACCGCATGTTCTGTATCGCCGGTACGGATTTTATGGCGCGTGGTCAGACCATCAATCGCCACATCGATACAGATTTCCGGTGTATCTGGACTGATTTCTTTCTTGAAATTAATGTTAATTTTACGCAACTTGTGCCCCGTGCGATATGCATAGCCAACACTTTCGGTGGCCCATACCGCATAGACCGCATTGTTTATATGCTGGTTCACATCAATGTCATCAAAGCGACATTTCATAACATGTGTTTTGTTTGTTTCAAAATCTGGGAACTTGTCAAAGGCGCACCCATATGCGCGGGTTGGTACCACAACATCAGGCGACAAATGATTTGCCAACGGCACTGGACGACGGCGTGACATATCGATTAATATCCACTGGGAAGTGGCACGAACCATCAAACGACCATCAGCACCATGAACTTCAAAATCACGGGTGGCACGCAGGGCATCCTGACATGACGGCCAGGTACTGAAAGTCAATTCTTCGCCTTCGCGTGGTAATTCCAATATGTCGACCAGATAATACATCACAACCCAGCCAACATTGTTTTCAAGGCAATATGTGCGCCCACACCCAAGGTGTTCGGCATGACGGTCCGCAATCGATTGCAATTCGTTCATTAAAATCAATGGACGAACATTACCAAACCTGTCGCACTGATAGGCCTGTAAAATTCTTTTTTCAATCAATTTATCCGCCATGCCTGTCCCCCACTGTTATTGTTTTTGTTCCATAACAACAAAGTCAATCTCATCGCCCAAAACGATATCGTTTGCGCGGGCCGCAGATTTTATCAAACCATGCAGAACCGCCGGTGTGTCGGACGGAATGGTCAGTGTTTCCAACTTAGCCCCGTTTCCAACCTTGCGTTCTGTGCGCAGACCACGAATATTCTTCAAGATTTCCAGCGCAATGTTCATCGTTGATACATCGGTATCATAATCAGATTGCACCGTTGGATAGGATGTCAAATGCAGCGTTTCGCCGCCTTCGAAATCCTTGTAAATCTTTTGCCATAATTCTTCGGTCAGGAATGGAATAAACGGTGCATACAATCCGATTATTGCACGCAATACCGTGTACAATGTCCACTGGGCCGACAGTTTCGATTCCGCGCTATATTTTTCAGGTGCCCAGAAACGGTCCTTGATAAATTCCAGATATTGGTCACAGAAAATATCCCAGAAGAATGTATCAATCGCCGCACGGGAATTATAGTTATCGTACTTATCCAAGTGTTTGCGTGTTTCTGCAACAGTCTTGTTTAGTTCGTTCAACACCCATCTGTCCTCGATAAAGCGTTCTGAAACAGGAATCTGTCTTGCAGTTGCAGGTTCAAAATCAGACAAATTCATCAAAACATACTTGGACGCGTTCCACAATTTTGTTAACAACTTAGAACCGCGTTTAACTTCGTCATCAGAATAACGAATATCTGTGCCGATTGGGGCGGTCGCAATCCAGTAACGCAATGCGTCTGTGCCAAATTTTTCAACCGTTGTTAATGGGTCTGTACCATTACCTTTTGTCTTGGACATTTTTTGCCCCTTGGAATCGCGAACTAATCCGTGAAAGTTTACTGTGCGGAATGGAACGTCGCCCATTACATACATGCCCATCATAATCATGCGAGCAACCCAGAAGAAAATAATGTCTGCGCCAGTATACAGCAAGTCTGTTGGATAGTATTTATTCAATTCCAATGTTTCGACTGGCCAGCCCAGTGTTGAAAATGGCCACAGTCCAGAAGAGAACCAAGTGTCCAAAACATCGCTGTCGCGTGTCAGTTTTTTACCGCCGGACATTTCGATTGCTGCTTCTTCTGTTTCGGCAACATAAACCTTGCCTTCTTCGTCGTACCAAGCAGGAATATGATGACCCCACCATAACTGTCGTGAAATTGTCCAAGGACGAATACCTTTCATCCAAGCCATAAACAAATTGTATCTGTGGTCAGGCATAAACTTAATTTTGCCTTCTTCTACGGCCTTGATTGCTGGGATTGCTAACTTTTCTGCATCAACAAACCATTGGTCTGTTAAAAATGGTTCGACTGGAACTTGACCGCGTTCTGAATATGGTGTTGGAATAACCTTGTCCTCAATTTTTACCAACAGGCCGGCCGCTTCGATATCAGCAACCACCGCTTCACGTGCTTTGTATCTGTCCAGACCACGATATTTTTCAGGAACAACAGGATTGTCGTTCATTTTTGCGTCTGGTGTTAAAATACAAACCGGTGTCAAATTATGACGAACGCCAACCTCCCAGTCGTCAAAGTCGTGGGCAGGTGTGATTTTAACCGCGCCTGTACCTTTTTCTGGGTCTGCGTGTTCGTCGCCGATAACTGGAATTTCAATATCGGTCAAAGGAATAATCGCTTTGCGACCAATCAGGTGTTTTAACTTTTCGTTTTCTGGGTGAACTGCGATTGCTTGGTCGCCAAACAATGTTTCTGGACGTGTTGTTGCGATTTCGATTACACCACCGTCAACCAAAGGATAGTTGAAATAATAGAACTTGCCTTTTTCATCGCGTGTTTCTACTTCCAAATCAGACACAGAAGTTTGTTGTTTAGGACACCAGTTAACAAGGCGTTTTTCGCGATAGATAAGACCTTCGTTATACATTTTTACAAACAACTTGGTAACGGCATTTGACAGACCCTCGTCCATGGTAAAGCGTTCGCGTTTCCACGCAGGTGTTACACCCAAGATGTGTAACTGGTTCATGATTTGGCCGCCTTTTTCCGCTTTCCATGCCCATGCTGCATCCAGTTTTTCTTGTAATGATAATGCGTGTGGATTTATGCCGCGTTTGGACAGATCGCGTTCAACCAATAATTGTGTTGCAATCGAAGCGTGGTCGGTGCCTGGTTGCCACAAAACATCAAATCCGCACATGCGCTTATAACGACATACAATATCTGTTAAAACATTGTCCAATGCATGACCCATATGCAAATTACCAGTAACATTTGGAGGTGGCATCATAACGCAAAATGGTGTCTTGTCAGAATTGACATTATTTGCCCAAAAATCATTATTATCCCAGAACTCTTGGATTCTGGTTTCTATTTCGCGTGGACTGATATTTTTACCAAGTTCGATATTCATTTTTCTATCCTGTATCTTATAAGTATAAATAGCCTAAACGCAATCGTATCAGAATAAAATCAAAATTCAAGAAATCAGTGCCTTAAAAAAACAATGATTTATCACATGTTTTTTTCTAAAATTTATGATAAAATGCATGACATGAGTACTAAATCGAAATTTCTTCCACAGGCCATATCACAGGCTCTTAAAAATTTAACTATGCGCATTATTGGCGGCGGCGTGATGTTTTTTGCGCTTTGGTTGTCGATTGTGCTGATATTTTTCAATCCTTATCTTGACGGCTTTGGTGTGGCCAGTACATTTGGCAACCAGTCTATTATTGGGAATCTGGTTGGGATTATTCGCTATGCCATTGGAACAATTCCGGCATTGTTCTTGTTCCTAAGTTTTGCGCGCTGGGGATTGGCGCGATTGTTTGGCTGGACGCAGGATTCTGCCCCTGAATACAACTTGCTGCGCGGATTTGTCGCGATTTGCGTGGGGGCGGCTGGTTTTGGCTTGATTGCGCGCAGTTCGACATTTGGCGGAATGTTTGGTGCAATAGTGGCGACCGATATGGGATATTTGATGGGCGGTTTTTCGCCATTGGTTGGAATTGTCTGCTTGATTGGATTTTTTGCGCTGGCGGCCAGTTTGTTGCACATCAGTCTTGCTCATATCAAGGTTATCGTTCGTGCCCTGTGGCGTATTATTCGCATGATTGGTGCCGCGTTCCATTTGACCGCACCAGTTCGGTCAGACGAAGAATATTCTGAACAAGAAGAATCCGAAGACGTGGACGAAGAATACGAAGAAGAACAGACGGAGGAAGCGGACGAAGACGAAGCGGACGAAAAGCCAAAACGCAAATTGTTGGGTCGTCGTACCGCCAAAGAGGTCAAAGCCGAAAAGCCTGTGCGAAAAATTGCGATTGCTGGCGCATTTGAATTGCCTGATCCTAAATTCCTTGAACGTTCTAATTTCAGCAAATGTGGTGTTACCAACGAACTGAAACAGAATGCGCGTGCGATGGAAACTCACTTTGAAGAATTTGGCGTATACGGCAAAGTTGTTGGCATTAAACCTGGCCCAATAGTCACATTGTACGAGTTTGAACCAGATACAGGTATGCGTATCGCAAAAATTACCGAAACGGTCAAGGATATGACCCGCGCGATGGCGACTGAAAATATTCGTATCGCACATATTCCACGCACGAATTACATCGGTGTTGAAATGGTGAATTTGAACCGTCAAACTGTGCGTTTTCGCGGACTGGTTGAAAACCAGATGTTTATCGAATCTAAATATAAAATACCGCTTGCGCTGGGTGTGGATATCGGCGGGAATCCAATGTATTTTGACTTGGCCAAGATGCCACATATGTTGGTCGCAGGTCGTACAGGTTCTGGTAAATCTGTATTTGTTCAATCAATCATTACATCGATTGTTTATCATTTTACACCAGACAAGTGTAAACTGATGATTATCGACCCCAAGGGTGTTGACTTTGGGTTCTGGGACGATATTCCACATTTGATTACACCGATTGTAAAACTTGACCCAGCGGCCGCGGTTAATGCGCTGAAATGGGCGGTGCGTGAAATGGAAGACAGATATAAACAGCTTCAGGTTCTGAACGCGCGTAATATCGAAAGTTATAACGAAATGGCGGCTCAAAAACGTGCCAATGGCGAAGTTGTCACACAGCAGGTTGCAGTTGGAACGGATGAAGAAACGGGCGAATTGCTGTTTGAAACCCAGGAAGTGGATATCTCGGATATGCCATACATTGTTATCGTAATTGACGAGGTTGCCGACCTTATGAGCCTTGCGCGTAAAGAGGTCGAAGCCTGTGTTCAGCGAATTGCGCAAAAGGCGCGTGCGGCTGGTATCCACCTTGTTATGGCGACCCAGCGTCCAGACGCAACAACAATTACCGGCGTTATCAAGGCTAACTTCCCAACTCGTGTCTCGTTCCAAGCGCGCAGCCGTATCGACAGTACGACCACACTTGGCGAAGGTGGTGCCGAACAGTTGCTGGCCTGTGGTGACATGTTGTTCAGCGAAGCGGGTCGTGTTCCTGTGCGTATCCATGGTGCCTTTATCGCGGACGAAGAACTTAACCGCATTGGCGGATTCTTGCGTGCCCAGGGCGAACCAGAATATGCCGATGGTGTTACAGACGGTGATGTTGGTGGCGATGCGGATGCGGGTGCGCCTTCGGCTGCTGCCGCTGGGAAAGAGGCGAAAGATGCCGACCTTTATACTCAGGCCAAAGAATGTGTTCTGCGCGATAAAAAGCCAACAATTTCATATATCCAACGCCGTCTGCAAATCGGTTATAACAAGGCTGCCGGATTTATGGAGCGTATGGAACAAGAAGGTGTTGTTTCCGCGCCTGACGCTAATAACAAACGACATATTTTATAACAAAACCGCCAACTGGCATTGCAGCTTACGAACCGTGGCCCCGTTCAATATTAAAACGCCCCAAAACGGGGCGTTTGAATATTGGTTGGGGCGCACGGATTCGAACCATGATAAAGAGAACCAAAATCTCTTGTCCTACCATTAGACGACACCCCAATAGCGACAGTGATTATAACCAGATTTAGATTCTTTTCAATAATTATTTTAAAAAACACTTGAAATAAATTTGTTAAAATATATAATAATTAAGATTTTTAACAATTTTCTCAACCAAACCCATTATATAGGAGAAAAAAATGGCGCGCAAGGAATTTGTTAGACTTATGGAAGAAAATATTTGGACGCTGGATAAAATAGCGGACAAATTGCGCTTGGAACGTGCGGATACGACCGGTTATCCGCGTCAATTAATGTCGATTTTGGTGCGCTTACACAACGGTGGTCGCGCGCGTCTGAAAGATATTGCGCGTCGCGAACATGTGTCTGCACCGAATCTGTGTGCTGCGTTTCGTAAATTAGAACATGATGGATTGGTGATTCGTACCATTGACGAAGATGATCGTCGCAATACATGGTATGCGGTCAGTGAATCTGGTGCCCAGTTGGCAAAGCGGGCGATGGATTTGTTCCGCGTTGGTATCGAACGTGTGTTTTCGGGTATTTCGCGTGAAGACGAAGTCCGTCTGACCGAGGCTTTGCGTACAATGCACGAAATTGTAAAAAATGTGGAGTTGAATAATGACTAAATTGAAGTTTGGTTTTGCAGCGCTTGTTGCGTCGATATTTGCTATGCCTGCTGTTGCGTTGGATTTATCACTGGCGGATGCTGTTGCAAAAATTGAAAGCGAATCCCAAGATGTAAAAAAAGCAGATGCAAACCTTAAAAAGGCCGAGGCTTCATTGGATGCTGCCAACGCAAATCGCTGGTTCAGTATCGAAGGGTCGGCATCATATATGAATATGGTAAATATTGAAAATCCATCTGAATCCAAGACTCTGGATTTGCCACCTGCACTTGGCGGTTTGATTTCTGAATCATTAAAGGACCAGTCTGTCAGCATTGAAATCCCAGACAATATTTTCATGGCTGGTGTTACAATTACACAACCAATTTACACATTCGGCAAAATTGGCAACGCGGTAAAGTCTGTTCGTTCTGCGATTAAAATGGCGGATGCTTCACGTGATATGACCGCGCGCGAAGTGCGCTATGCGGCTGCGGATTTATACTGGACTGCCAAGATGACAGATGAAATTGTCGAGCTGACAAAACAGGATTTGAACAACGCGCGTGCTGCGAAAAAGAAGTTAACAGCCGCCGGTCGTGCGAACCGCAGCAATTTGCTGAAAATAGAATCTGATATTGCGACCAAAGAAATCAATTTGTCTGATGCGGAATTTAATCGCGACACCGCGCACAGAATGTTGAAGATTATGGCCGGTATCAATATGGACGAAACATTGACGCTGACCGAAGAATTCCCATCCGAATTTGTGGAATTGAATGCGGGTGAATTAAAGTCAACGCCAGAGTGGGAAATTCTGAACGAACAGATAAATATGTATGACCGTCTGGCGCGTTCCAAGCGTGCAGGCGCATATCCAACATTGGCGGCAACAGCATCGTATAATTACTATTCTATGTCGTCCGATATCGGTCATATGTTTGATGAAAAAGGTTCTCAGTCTGCGAACTGGGGCTTGGCATTACAGGTACCAATCTTTACGGGTGGTATTAACCGTGCCAACGCCACAGTCGAAGCTATGAATGCCGAAGCCGCGCGTCAGGACTTGGATAAATCCAAAAAGATAACGACTGAAAAATATGACAACGCAATCAAGCAATATAACCACTTGCGTGGCAATTTAAAGTCGTTGGAAAATGCACGTAATTTAGCGGCAAAAACATATGACTTGTCACAAAGTCGCTTCGCATCTGGTCAAACATCTGCAGTTGAATTAGCGGATGTTGCGGCGGGGCTATACCAGTTGGATGTTGCGCTGTTGAATACTAAGTACAAAGCATTAATGTCAGCGGAAATGGTAAAAAAGTTAGGTGAATAAAAATGGAAAAAATACAGAAAACAATTAACACAAAAAAGTTCAAGCACATTATGTTTTGTGCGGCAGTCATCATTGTGATTGGCTGGGTAATATTCCGCTTTGCGGCGGTTGCTTCTGAAAATGCGCGTTATGTATTTAATGCATCGCGTGTTGCGGCCGATGTTGGTGCCCCTGTTCAGGTTGTTGAAATATCGCAAACAGATGGCGTATTGTATGAACCAATCGCGGTTCGCAACAATCGCGCATATGTTGCGGGCGCAAATGTTAATAAATTCAAAGCCGGCCAGAAAGTAGGCGAAGGCAAAATAGCTTCTGTGTCGTCCGATTTAGATTTAGATACAGGTATGTTTGTTGTTCGTACGCGTGGCGTGTCTGATGGTTTGCACTTTGCAGAATTTACTGCGCGCGGTCACTTTGTGCCTGTGTATGCGGTGAATAATGATACTGTTATGGTTGTTCGTGACGGTGTGGCGGAAGCGCGTTCGGTCACAGTATCGCGTCAGGATTCTAATAATGCGTATATTACTTCTGGATTAAATGATGGCGATATCGTGATATTATCCAAGGTTGATTCCGGTACCAAAGTTCAAATCAAAAAATAACACAAAGGGGCAAGGGGATGTTAAAGTTTTTTGTTCGTCGTCCAATTACGACAATTATGTTTGTTTTGTTCTGGGTGGTTTTGGGGTTCTATTCATTCCCAAATATGAATGTAGAACGCACCCCATCTGTTGACTTTCCAATGGTGACAGCGACATTTATATACCCAGGTGCCGCACCTGCGGAACTTGAATCTCAGGTTATTAAAAAGGCCGAAGATGCCATGTCAGAAGTTGCTGAATTAAAATCCATCAAATCATATGTTTACGAAAACAGCGGTATGGTTATGGCGGAATTTAATTTGGGTGTAAATGTTAATGACAAGTCAACCGAAGTTAAGACAAAACTTGATGCCCTGATGTCAGAATTTCCAACAGATATGGAACAACCAGTTGTAGAAAAATTGAATCCGCTTCAGGAATCTGTATTGGATATCGTTTTGCGTGGTGGCGATTCTCGCGAAATGGAAGAATATGTGGATAATATTTTATCCAATAAAATTACTGCGATTAACGGCGTGGCAAGTGTATCTGTGTTTGGTGGTCGTCAACGCGCTATACGTGTTCAGTTAAATCCAGATCAAATGGCTGCGCGTGGTGTGACAATTATGGATATTGTTTCTGCACTTGGTTCTCATAACTTAAATGTTCCTGGTGGAAAAATTGAAACCAGTCAGAATTCTTCTAATGTACGCTTTGTTGGTGAATTTGCATCGGTTGATGAAATTGCGAATTTGCGTATGACTACTGTCGAAGGTCAGAATTTCAAACTGTCTGATGTGGCAACGGTATCGGACGCGGCATTGGATATTGAAAATGGTGCGCGCTATAATGGTGAAGATGTTGTAATCGCATCTGTGGTTAAATCTTCGGATGGTAACGCGATTAAGATTTCAGAAACGATTCGTGGCCGTATGCCAGAACTTCAGGCGGACCTGCAGTCGCGTTTTCCAAGCGCAGAAATGATGATTGTGGCAGACTCGTCTGTCAGTATTTCTGATGAAACAGACAGCACAATCAACGGTATTGTTTTGGGTGTTTTACTGACAGTTTTAGTTTTGTTGGCATTTACACGCAACTGGCGCTCAACAATTATTGCGGGTGTTGTAATTCCTGCTTCATTGATTGCTGGATTCTTCTTTATGGACGGTTCAGGATTTACAATCAATGCGATGACATTGTTGGCGTATTCGTCTGCACTTGGTACATTGGTTTCTAATGCTATTATTTTGATTGAGTCCGCATTACAGGAAATGCATGCTGGTAAAAATCCAGACGATGCTGCGATTGACGGCACGAAAAAGGTTGCGGTATCTGTATTGGCTGGTGTTGGAACTAATGTCGTGGTGTTCTTGCCATTGGCGTTTATGAACGGTATCGTTGGTCAGTTTATGATTCAGTTCGGTTTGACGGTTGTGTATCTGACATTGTTGTCACTGTTATTCTCGTTCACTTTGACACCTATGATGATTGCCAAGATTTTGCGCCTGACTGCGGCGTCTAGAAAGGTAAAATCAAAACCGGTCAAGGTTAAAGAAGCGACCACAACAACATCATGGTTGCGCCGCTGGTTTGATTTCCAGATTGTACATCCTTGGCGCGTTATTGGTATGGTGTTTGCAATATTCCTTGCATCTACATATTTGATGAAGTTTGTTGGTAATGAATTTCAACCATCAACCGATGCAAATGAAATCACAATTACGGCGCGTGCGCCTATGGGTGCGACCTATGAAAAGTCCGAAGCGATTGCTAAACAGATCGAGCAGCGCTTGGTCCAGTTCAAGGAAGTAAAATCAACAACTGTCAAGATTGGTGAACGTGGTCTGCAAAATACAACTGTCACAGTTGAATTGGTTGATGTTGCGGATCGTAATATATCAGACAAATTGTTGGCTCAAAAAATATTGCCAACCTTGGCGGATATAACGGATGCAGAAATTACAATCCGCGCTGGCGAAGCATTGTCGTCTGGCGTTTCATCGGATTTGGTACTTAATGTTTTTGGTCCAGACGATGCAAAACGCGAAGCGTATGCCGCGCGTGTAATCGAGGTTGCAAATCAAATACCAGAAGTTCAATCTGCTGTTCGTGCGCAGCAGGTTCCAGCCTTGGAAACACAATTTGTTCCAAATCAGGAAAAGATGAATTTCTGGGGTGTGCAAAATGCATACGCGGGAACAACTTTGCGTACAGCTTTGTATGGTAATGATGATTATAAATACAAAGAAGCAGGCGAAGAATATCCAATCGTTTTGGAATTTGCGCGTCCATTTAAGAATGCATCTTTGTTTGATGTGGTCTATGTAAATTCACAAAAGGGTATGGTGCCATTGTCATCGTTGGGTGAAATTAAACAGACCCCAGCGACACCAGATATTCGTCGTGAAAACAAAAGCCGCTTGACCGAAGTTAACATTAACATTGGTAAGTCAACTGTTGGTGTTGTTCAGGCGAAAATCCAGACGGAATTGGATAAAATGGAATGGGAATCTGGATATTACACCAAGTTCGGTGGTTCGTCTGAATATCAGGCCGAAGCCGGAACAGAAATTGGTCGTGCGTTCTTGTTGGCAACTATTCTGACATATATGTTGCTGGCTGCGATTATGAATTCCTTGGCACATCCATTTACGATTGCGACATCGATTCTGACCAGTTTTACAGGCGTGTTCGCGTTAATGTTCTTGTCAGGCGCGACAATGAATATTGGTGCTATGTTGGCGTTTGTTATGTTGGTTGGTTTGGTGGTTAACAATAACATTTTGGTATTGGAACCAACAATCAATCGAATTCGCGGTGGAGAAAAACCAAGTGAAGCATTGTGGACCGAATTGACCGATAAAAAGAATATGGTGCTGATGACGTCTATTGCAGTTATTGCCGGTATGGTGCCACAGTTATGGTCGGTGGACGGTATGAAGGTTGCGATGGGTGCAGTATTGATTGGTGGTATGTTGGCCAGTTTGATATTTACCTTTACTTTAACACCTGCCTTGTTCCTGTTGGTGGAACGCGCGCGTGAAAAGTTAAGTCGCAAAAAATAAAATCACCCGCCATTTGGCGGGTTTTTATTCAGATATAATTTGCGAATATAAAAAAACTTGTTTATAATTCCCGCGAATTATAAAAAGGATTAAAATCTATGTTATTAAAAACAGATGTTGTTTTGTTTGATTTTGACGGCACTTTGTCTGCACGTGATTCTAATGTAGAATTTGCGAAATATTGTTTTCGCCATTCGTTCCGTCCATGGTTGTTTTTGCCTTTGATGGCGGTGTGCGGGATTGTTCGCTGGTTTAAGCCAGATGGCATTTGGTGGCGCGAAAACATTCGTCGTTTTATGACACCGCAAATGGTGAAAAAATTTGCGCCTGCGTTTATTAAACAGCACAAGCGTGAACGCTTTGGCTGGGCCAAGGAACGCGTTCAATCTGAACGCGATGCTGGGCGCAAGGTTATAATGGTATCGGCCAGTGCGGATTATTTATTGCCATATCTGGTTCGTGATATGAAATTTGATGCGGTATTTTGTTCTGTTATGGACAAGAAGAAACCCTGGCGTTATGAGTTCTTGTGCTGGGGCCGAAACAAGGTTTACAAAATGGACGAATGGGCCAAGGCTAACAAAATGATACCGCATGTTGTTCGTGCGTATTCTGACAGCAAATCCGATTTGCCGATGATGGAAATCGCCGATGAACAGGTCTGGATTGATAAGCGCACAGGTATGCGAAAACAAGCCTAGTGATAAATATATATCGAAATGTTAAAGTGTTTCTATGGCTATCATAGAAACACTTTTTGATTTGTTAAGCGCATCTGCTGGCGCGATATGCGGTGTGCTGTTTGGATTTTATCTTAACCGCAAAAGTCGGCGCAAAATGGCAAATCAGGTCGTTTTAAGTAAACAAGAATTAAATAAAATCAAACTTGAAAATGAAGAACTGTTAAAACGCGTCCAAGACAAAGAAAATATGATACTGGAACTACAAATGCATATTCTAGGCAAGGATAATCCGCGTAAACGAAAATCAAAAAAATAATTTATTTTCCAAAAATAAAAGAATTATCGCGGCTGATTTCAATAATTGCGTCAATGTTATCATTGTCAGATGTTTTTTGACGCTTTGTTTTACCGCAAATTTCACATTTATGTGTTATGATAAATTTGTCGCCATCTGGTTCGGCGGCAATTGGTCGCATCATGCCGCCACAGGTTGCAGCGCGGTCGCCTGGATTATTATCAACATGTCGCGACCACAGACATTCTGGGCAATGGTTGGTGTATCCATTACCATGTACAACTGCGCCACAGTGGGCGCAGTTAAAATCTTCAACAGTTTTTGTAAATGCCTTCATTATATGCCCAGTGCGTTGCGATACATTTGGGTTAATTCATCGGCTTCGTCCAATTCGTCTGGGTCCAACTTGCGCAGACGTATCATCTGGCGAATATATTTTGGATCAAATCCTGCAGATTTTGCCTCACTATAAATTTCTTTGATATCAGCGGCAATTGCGGCTGTATCTTCGTTTAATTTTTCGATGCGTTCAATAATGCTGACCAGTTGCTGGTTGTCGATTGCGCCATGATTTGCTTGTTTCATTCTGTTTTCCCCTTGTTTAATTGTCAGGAATATGATATATCATAAAACGAAAAATGCAAGAAAAACAGGAAGGGAACTTATGAACAAATATACAAAAATTACAGCATCAATAGGTCCAAAAAGCGAAGATAGAGAAACTCTTACCCGTATGATACGCGCCGGCGTTAATGTTTGTCGTTTGAATTTTAGTCATGATACGGGCGACACCCAAGGACAAAAAATAGATATGATTCGTGAAATCTCGGCCGAGTTAAATACGCCGGTCGCGGTAATGATTGACCTGCAGGGGCCTAAACATCGTATTGGTAACTTTGCGACCGAAGAAAAGTATCCACTTTTAATCGGTCAAAAATTTACATTTGATGCCAATCCATTACCAGGTGATTCCACGCGTGTTCAGTTGCCTGATTCGGATGTGTTGGCATCATTAAAAGTTGGTGATCGTATCTTGTTAAACGATGGCAAGATTGAAATGCGTGTCGAAAGCGTATCGCCAAACAGTGTTGAAACAACTGTCATGCGTGGTGATGAAATTTGGTCTCGTCGTGGATTTAATTTGCCTGATACAGAAATCGACACATCTGTTCTGACCAAAAAAGACAGAGCTGATTTAGAATACGCAATCACCAAGAAACCGGATTGGGTTGCTATATCCTTTGTACAAAAACCAGAAGATATTGCCGAGGTTCGTGACTTTATAACCGCGCGCACTGCACACCCAATTAAAATTATCGCCAAGATAGAGCGTCCAAACGCGGTTGAGCGCATCACAGATATTGCAGCGGCGGCGGATGGAATTATGATTGCGCGCGGCGATCTGGCGGTAGAAGTGCCGTATGCCGAAGTGCCTGCGATTTCTCGTTATATCATTCGTGAATGCCGCAAAATGAACAAGCCTGTTATCGTTGCAACACAAATGTTGGGTTCTATGGTAAACAGCGAATTCCCAACCCGTGCAGAAATCACTGATGTTGCGACCGCGTCGTATTTGCGTGCGGATTCAACAATGACATCCGAAGAAACAACAATCGGTATCAATCCAGTCAAAGCAATTGAAACAATGGCAAACATTTTGCGTCATGCGGACTGTGATGCGATTGCGAACCCATTTGACTGGTCGCGTGTTGAAAATATACCAGAAAATGATTGGTCGCGTTCTGTTGCGTCAATGGCGTATTTGAATCGTGCATCTGCGATTGTTGTATTTGCGCGTGACACAATTGCCACGACTCAGATTTCATGCCGCAAACCTGATATTCCAGTTATTGCTGTATGTAATGAACCAGCAATTGCGAATCAGTTATGTTTGGCGCGTGGTGTGTTTCCGATTTATGATACAGAACTATTTGGTATGCGCGATGCATTTAATGCTGCACGCAGATTTAATATCAATATGGGAAAACTGGTTATCGTTGATGAAGAAAAAATCAGTCTGCGAACACTTGATTAAAAAAACGCCCGCCTGGGCGTTTTTTAATGATTGACCCACCTGTGTGTTTTTTACTAACATCTGATGTATGAGAAGAATGTTTGCCTTTTTAACATTGGCTTTGCTTTGTGTGCCTGCGTATGCGGCGCAGTATCGTGCGGCATTGGTTGCGGATATGGATACGGGGCGCGTGTTGTATCAGGAAAACGCGAACGCTGCAAATTATCCAGCAAGTCTTACAAAAATAATGACATTGTATTTAACTTTTGATGCGTTGGAACATGGACGTCTGTCGCTGGATGATTATCTGATTGTATCACAGGCTGCCGCAAATGCAGAACCTGTAAAACTAGGGTTGGCAGCGGGTTCTAAAATTCGCGTAGAAGATGCGATTAAGGCTTTGGCGGTACACAGTGCGAACGATGTTGCGCGTGTGCTGGCTGAAAACTTAAAGGGCGGTCAGGAAGAATCTTTTGCGGATTTAATGACGCGTGTTGCACGTGAAATTGGTTTAACAAATACTAATTTTGAAAATTCATCTGGACTGCCAAACGATGACCATATGTCAACCGCACGTGATATTGCATTGCTATCAATGGCGGTTTATAAACACTATCCACAATATTGGCATTACTTTGGGATTAAGTCTTGGACATATAACGGAAAAACATACACCAACGGTAATCGCTTGCTGACATCGTTTAATGGTTGCGATGGTATGAAAACCGGATACACCAAGAAGTCTAAATATTCATTGGTTGCGACCGCGCACAGGGACGGTCGTCATTTAATGTCGGTTGTTTTGGGGGCGGAAAACAAAGATGTGCGTGCAAATGTTGCAGCACAGATGCTGACCCGCGGTTTTGCGATGTTAAATAATGGCGATGCGCCTATTGCTAAAACAACATACACCGCGCCTGTGGAACGTGCGCCAGTACAGCGGACAGAGCAAACAACTTTGGCGGGTGCGTATAATAGTGCTACCAGTGCGGCTGCGCCTAAATATACCGCACCAGCACCTGTATCGTCTCAGGGTGGGGTTGGTGTTCAGTTTGGCGCGTTTTCATCCGCTGCTGCTGCAAATACTCAGGTAAATAATGTGAAAAATAAATTGGGTGTAAATGCGGTGGTTGAACCAAACGGTTCTGGAATGTATCGTGTACGCGTATATGGTTTGTCTGAATCCGCGGCCCAGAAATTAAAGTCTTCTGCTGGTGCGAACGGTATTGACAGTTATGTTTTTCATTAGTATTGTGTAAACATTATGAATCCGAAAATAGAAAAGTTAATCAAACTGTTTGCGAAATTGCCGCGCGTTGGTTCGCGTGGTGGTCAGCGTATCGCGCTTGCGTTGCTTCAGGATAAAACGGGGCGCAGTGCTGCGTTGGCGGCGGCTTTGTTGGATGCGTCTGAAAATATTGCGCCTTGTGCTCGCTGTGGTGTGTTGACGGACAAGGGCACATTATGCGAATTTTGTCGTGATAATGCGCGTGCCAACGGTCAGTTGTGTGTAGTTCGTGATTTATCAGATGTTTGGACATTGGAAAAATCTGCGGTATTTCAGGGGCGTTATCATATTATTGGTGGATTGTTGTCTGGTGCGACTGGAACATTACCCCAGGATTTAAATATTGCAAACTTATCGCAAAGAATTGCGGATGAAAAAATATCAGAAATAATTTTTGCCTTGCCTAATACGGTCGAAGGGAAAACAACCCAACACTACATTATGTCATCGCTTGGCGATAATGCCGGTGTCGAATTTTCAGAGCTTGCATCTGGCGTGCCATTGGGTGGTGATTTGGATTATTTGGATGATGGCACTTTAACTTTGGCGTTTGGGGGGCGCAAGTCACTATGAACAACACAGTTGAATCTTTGCCACCAGTATCAGAAATGATGCGCGATTGTGGATTGGAACCCAAGAAACAATTTGGTCAAAACTTTTTGTTCGATTTGAATCTGACGGGTCGTATTGCGCGCAGTGTACCAGATATCACAACAACCCCCGTGGTCGAAGTTGGACCTGGGCCGGCTGGCCTGACGCGTGCTATATTGATGGCGGGTGCGCCACGTGTTATTGCGATTGAAAAAGATAAAACCACATCGCCGATTTTATCGCGTGTGATTGATGCGGCATCTGGCCGTTTATCAGTAATTTTTGATGATGCGCTGCATGTTAATTTTTCTGAACTTGGTTTAGATGAATATGCGATATGTGCGAATTTGCCTTATAATGTTGGGACTGAATTGTTAATTGGCTGGCTGCATAAAATAGCACAGGGCGAAAAAATAAAGTCGCTGACATTAATGTTTCAAAAGGAAGTTGCACAAAGAATTACCGCGCGCGTTGGGGACGAGCATTATGGTCGTCTGGCGGTGCTGTGTTCGTTGCTTGCGGATGCACATATTTTATTTGAAGTTCCAAATACGGCATTTGTGCCGCGTCCCAAGGTTCAAAGTGCAGTTGTACAAATTATTCCAAACGCAGAAAAAATTGCATGCATATCTGATTTGAATCGTATTGAACAAATAACTGCAAGGTTATTTGGCCAGCGTCGCAAAATGATACGCGGAATAATTCCAAATGTCGATTGGTCAGCATTTGGTTTGACTGGAACAGAACGAGCGGAAAATTTATCGCCAGAAATGTTTGCGCAACTGGCAAAAAGTTTGTTATAATCATTTATAACAGGGGGCTTAGCGAGAGATGTCTTTATCACTATTACTGTTCTTTGCGATTATGTTTACATTAGTATCGGTTTTTCGTATGGCAAAAATCGGTGCGCTGGTGGCATTCCTGTTTGCGGGTGTTTTAACTGGTCCTTATGTATTTAACTTGTTCGAATTAACCGAAACATGGACCGTACTTGGCGATTTAGGTATTATGTTTTTGTGGTTCAACATCGGATTGGAAATCAATATGCGCCGTCTGTGGCGTATGAAAAGAACGGTGTTCGGTTTTGGTGCAACCCAGGTTATGATGGTCGCGGTAATGATGTTTCCGTTGCTGTTTGGCCTAACCCAGTGGACAGTTCTGGGCTGTGTGATGGTTGCGCTTATGCTTGCGATGTCCAGCACCTCTGTTGATATTCAGTTGTTGACGGAACGTAACCAGTTAAATACAGCGATGGGCCGCCAGACTTTTTCGATTTTACTGTTCCAAGATTTGCTGTCAATTCCATTGTTGGCAATGTTGCCCGCATTTGCAGGCAAAACCTTCAGTATGGGCGCAGCGGCCATAGATGTTGCGGTAATATCTGTAGCATTGATTTTGTCGGTTGTATTGGTTGGGCGTTTTGTAATGACACCAATGTTGCGCGCGGTTGCGAAATTAAAATCAAACGAAGCGTTTTTGCTGGCAGTAATGTTGAACATAGTTGTTTGGGCTATTTTGATGGATTTGCTGGGGTTGCCAGCAGGATTGGGGGCATTTTTGGCCGGTATGTTAATGTCCGAAACGATTTACAGACATCAAATAACCGCGGGCATATCGCCGTATGCGACAATGTTCTTGGCGTTGTTCTTTATATCTTTGGGCATGGGGTTAAATCTACCATTGTTGGGTGATGTTTGGTATATAATATTGTTGGGCGTAGTATCCTTGGTCACACTGAAATTTCTGGCCATATTTATGGTGGCGCGTGTTCGCGGTGTTTCTGTCCCAGAATCTGTAATGACAGCACTTATTTTGGCTCAAGGTGGCGAGTTTGCACTGCTAATGTTGCAAACCATAAAGACCAGTGGCATTACAGCAATTCCATCAGCGGGCGCAGAAATATTAACGGCAATAATTATTTTATCAATTATGACAACACCGTTATTGTTGTGTGGATTTGATTACCTGCAAAGACGTGGCAAGTTATTGACCCAGCGTTTTCCACGCACACTTGATGATGCTGATAAATCCATCCAGCCAGAAGTTATCGTATGTGGTTTTGGTCGTGTTGGCCAGATTATATGCCAAATGCTAGATGCTGAAAAAATTCCATATATCGCAATTGATTTGGATATCAGTTCGGTTATGATGGGGCGCGATCAGGGCTTTAATGTTGTCTATGGTAATTGTACCAGCCGCGAAGTGTTGAAAAAGTTTGGACTTAAACCGCGTGTTGTTCGTGGTCTGGTTGTTGCGCTGGATAACGCATCGACCGCGCGCCAGACAATCGTTATGGCCAAGTCCATCGCGCCACGTATCAAGATTTTTGCACGCGCACGCACCTTGGCGGATTCTCAGATTTTAATGCGTGAAAAGATTGAAACAGCGATGCCAGAAACAATCGAATCTTCGTTCTTTTTGGGGTACAGTGTGATGAGTCACCTTGGCGTTTCGGATAACAAGATAAACAGTCTGTTAACTGATATGCGCGCAAATAATTATGCAGCACTTGGTACACCTATATCTGATTGGAATGATTAAGCAAACAGTGTAAAAAAAATCCCCCGTAATGGGGGACATTTTATTTGCTTTTGATGTGGTATATTGCTATATTCTAACTTGGTAATCAAGGAAGTAAAACAAATGAAAAAGATTTTAATTCTACTGTCGATTATATTCGGTGTGATATTTTTTGATCAAATATCCAAAGGAATATTTTTATATCTGATTACAGGCGGCATACCCTTGTCTGGTGATGCTTGGTCTGTGGTACCGGTGCCATATCTGATGGCAAATGTGACAGACTGTTTTAATTTTGTATTCACTTGGAATCCAGGCACATCATTTTCTTTGTTTCGTGCGTTGGGTGAATCTACGCCAATTATCATAGTTATTGCGACATCGGGCATAATTGGTTTTATTCTGTATTATTTGTTCAAGCGCGCCCAGCGTTATGAACTGGTCCCATTAGCATTGATTGCGGGTGGTGCGATTGGCAATTTGATTGATCGTATTCGTTTTGGCGCGGTCATAGATTTTCTGGATTTTCACATTGGTGGCTATCATTGGCCAGCGTTTAATGTGGCTGATATTTGCATCGTTGTTGGTGTTGGTTTGTATATATTAAACCTGTATCTGGCGCGTCGTAAATGTATGAAACAAGTAAAGGGTGGTAAATAATCATGGTTCAATTTTTGGATAAAAATTCTGGTTTTAGTCAGTGGAACGCAAATCGCGCGGCCACACAAAAGAAATCTGGTTTTTCAAGTTTCTTGTGGTGGTTGGGAATGTTCTTTCTTGCGTGGTGGATGGTTGGCGTATTTATGGGGCCAAAGCAGCAGCCCCAGACACAAAGCGAAGATATCGAAACAGTTGATATTTCGGCTGTTCCAACGGCGCAGGTTTCATCTGATACCGTTGATGCAACTGTCCAAGGTTTGCGTATATCAGATATCAAATTAACTAACTATCCGACATCGTCTGCTGACAGCACGCCTGTATCATTACTGGGCGCGGATGATAATTATATCGAAGTAGGCCTTTTGGCAAATGGTACTGTTGCGCCAACCGCCACCACAGTATGGCAGGGTGCGGACGGTAATTATTCATGGCGTGGCACATCTGGTGTTGACTTTAATCGCATGATAACTGCTGATGGTTATATTATTACAATCACAGACACGATTAAGAACGGCTCTAAACAGGATGTGTCTTTTGCGCCATATGCACGTGTTGTGCGCGCAAAAAATCCTGCATCATCTGCCGGTGTGAACACAGGTGCGATTACATACGCCAATTCTGATATTGAAACACGCGCGTGGTCAAAACTGGATAAAAAATCATACGCATACACAACAACAAACGGTTTTACAGGCTTCGCAGATCAATACTGGCAAACAGTCGTATCAATCGACAGTCCTGATCAAACTATGCGTATTAAAAAATCTGGTGACAATTATGTTGCGGACGCGGCGGCTGGTGCGGTTGCTGTGCATGCGGGCGAAACAAAATCTATTGTTTCATATATTTTTGCTGGCCCACGTGAACAAAAGATTCTTGATGCAGCCGAAGCGAAAATTGCGGGCATTGGCGAATCCATAGACTATGGTTGGTTTTGGTTCTTGGCGCGTCCAATGTTGTGGTTATTGAACACTATTAATTCGATTGTTATGAATTATGGTGTTGCGATTATTATCATGACATTGTTGTTGCGTTTGTGCATATGGCCATTGACACGCAAGTCCTATACAAATATGGCCATAATGCAAAAGATGCAGCCAGAAATGCAAAGAATCCAGAAATTGTACGCAAACGACAAGGTTCGCCTGCAAATGGAAATGATGAAACTGTATCAAACACACAAGACATCGCCTATGGCTGGTTGCCTGCCGATGTTGATTCAGATACCGGTATTCTTTGCGTTGTACAAGGCGTTATTGGTATCGGTCCAGATGCGCAATGCGCACTTCTTGTGGATGTCTGATTTGTCCGTTATGGATCCATACTTTATCTTGCCTATATTGATGGGCGCAACCATGTGGATTCAGCAATATTTGCAGTCGCCAAAAACAGTCAAAAGTACTGGCGCGAACGACACAATTGCCCAGACCCAGAAGATGATGCGCTGGATGCCAATTTTGTTCACGATAATGTTTGCGTGGATGCCGGCAGGATTGGTCTTGTACTGGACTGTATCCAATGTATTGGGTATTGTTCAAATGCAAATAATCAGAAAGACATCCAAGTAAAAATAAAATCCGCTGAATATGTATCAGCGGATTTTTTTATACAGAGCAAATGGCGTTAGTATTTTTCTATCATGTATATCAAGTGCACGCTTGGTCAGTTCTACACATGTGCGAACTTTTCGCAAAGAAAAATCGTGGGGCAGGGCACATGGCACATATATAAAATCCCAGCCATGTTGTGCAAGTATTTTTATATCGCGCATTCTAAGTTTTATTGGTGCGATATTTTTTGCGCACACAAATTGCAACATTATCATTTCATCCCCGTCCACAACAATCGGTGCAACATGTCGATATTTTTTACAAAATATTCTTGGAATAAGTTTGGATGTTTTTCTTGAAAACGCGATGATAATCATATTTTTTCCTTTTGTTTTTGTTGCGGGCGCATAAGGTGTGCGCCCAATATATCGTTATTCAACCCAGCCTAATTTGTGTGCGGATTCATAAATAGTTTTCATCGCGCTGTTCCATTGTGCGGCAGCACGATTTTCCGCCCAGATATATTGATGTGGTGCGCGCCTGCGGTCGCCAAATTTTTTCATCACCGCCAACTGTTCATCGGTTAATTTACCCGACAAATAAAGTTTTGTTATCATTGTTTCTATGTCAACCAGTTCGCATGGCCTGCGTGTTGGACTGACACGCATATGGCCGAAATTATTGCGGACGGATTTAGAATATAAAAACCAGAACCACATTTGTTCTGCGTTTTGAAATTTTTCTGATACATTGATTGCGATAGTGTTAGTTTGTGTCATTTTTCTTTCTCCTTTGTTTTGCCCTGTTGCTATTTATAGAACAAGAAAAGAATCCTGTGAAGAATTACAACCGTTGGTTGAAATTCGAATCGAAAATCCGATTCATATTGCGAATTTATATTACCTAAAGCGAATCGATAATTTATCCATAATCTATTTTTTTCATGTCTTTTCTCCGAATAAAAAAAGCGCCATGTGGCGCGATAAATTTAATATATGCATTTTAAAAATAAACCCGCCAATCGGCGGGATTATTTATATCAGTGGTGGGAAACAGTCGCCCCCGGTTTCTGGACAACAGTTAAACCCATCTTCGCCCATATCGGTGTATATTTCACCGGTACAGCATCCATATTGATCTGGTGGAGTGCCGTCTTCACATGTCAGACCCGCTTCGGCCTTTGGTGCGGATTCATATGGATTCATAACATGACCTTCGGCATCGTATTTTACCCCCAGAATTTCTTCATTGTACTGTTGGCTGCCTATTCCGCCCAAATCTTCTATCTTTTGTTGATATTGTGCGCTTTGATCTGCTTTATATGCTTCATACTGCAATGCCTTTTTGGATTGATAATTCAAAGAATCGCACCACAGTTTCAATGTCGCATACGAATATCCCCCGCATGAGTTTAATTCACCTGTCCCTGCACCGGAACATTCTGGTTTTACACGATATAGACCACCGTCGTCTAGTTCACAATATTGGTCAGCTTGGAAACTGCGTGTTTGACCAATCCAAGAACCATCATTTGCCGGTGTAGCCCCCATGTTATTAACATCTCCGTCCTTGCCCCAATCACGACGTGTTTTTCGTTGGGTTGCATTGCTATTATCTCTTTCCTCGAATTTGCACTTGTCATTAGTTGTACAGGCGACCTGTAAATCAACAGGCGAATATACCGTAATACGTGTACCTGCGGCAATTGTAAATGGCGGAACGGTATTATCCAGCATATCAACCATCAACTTTTGTGCCACTTGATTCCAAGCTGTAATGATTTCATTCTTGGCCAATTCGGATGAACGCATAGTTCCGCTTTGAACAACTGTATTGCTGTCTAAATCAATCTGATTCACAAACGCATCCGCAACAGGATTAATCAGGTTAATTGCCGCTGGAACAAACGCGGTCACCATTGGCATAAAGAACTGTTCCAGATAATCGGTGCTGCCGCGACCTGGGACACCAACGCGACCCTGTGCATCGGCCGAGAATGGATCTTCGCCGCCGGCAAAATTAAATTCAACACCATTTGGTAGAATAAACTGATACCATTTAATTTCCATACGACCGATGGCCTTGTATGGTCCTGGGATTTCACCGGTCACATATCCCATCATCAATGTTCCCGCTGGCAAAATAACGGTGCGACCATTATCGGCATAGACATTTCGGTCAACGGTCGCGCGTACCGGCAAAGAACCTTCACTTTGTAACAGTTTTATATCCGCACGAACATCCGAAACAATTGTTGCAGGAATTGGCTTGAACTGGCGCAAGATAAACGAGCGGTCATATGGCTGGGTTGAAACAACCGCGGTGCCAGTTGTGCCGTATGTAACATCTGTTTCCTTGGCGGGTTGTACTATGATTCCGTTGTTATTTATATCCGCAAAACTGCTGCCACCACTTTCGCGTGGTGCGGTGTTTTGACGTGCGCGATTAACGGGTCTTACTGCTGGTTTGTTCGACAATTCTGGTGGTCGTCCACCAGATATCGCAACATAACCAATATGTTCAGCATCTGTACCGATTTTTCGGCCACGATTATCAATGTCCATAATCAAACCAGAATCTGGATTATAGATACCGGTTGGATCGCTGCAATCCGTATCGGAAAAAGGATGGAAATAATATGCGCCATCCTCTGGTTTAATCCAGCCGCTTTGTGTGCCCGACAGATTATATCCAGCAAATGCGAATTCGGAACAAGGTTCGGCATATTTTTCTTCGCGTTTTGGTTTTTCAAAAGGGTCACCTGCCGCAATAGTGTTAACGGCCTTTTTTACAGGTTCCAGTTCTGGTTCTGGCTCCGGCTCCGGTTCCGGTTCCAGTTCTGGTTCCGGTTCTGGTTCCGGTTCTGGCTCTGGCTCTGGTTCTGGAACGACAACTGGTTTTTGGGCGTTAAATTCAGACTCTATTGCACCAACCGTCACTTCGATTGTGAATATTTCGCTCATTTCCGGGGTTGCCTGTGCGGAATACCATTCCAATTCAAGCGGTATAGTTTTTGCCGCCATTTCATATGTTGGCTCGTATATTAAATTTATATAACAATCTAATTCTGTATCAATAAATCCTGCTGCTTCACATGTATTGGTTACATCCAATCCTTGGACAGAAACTGGTACATTAAAAGATTTAATGTTAATTGCCGAATTGGCAGTAACCGCAATCTGTTGTTCTCTGATGTCGCCAACCAGAGTATCTGCCCAATTAATTATACTTGGGGTAATTTTAATGTCCACCGGCACATTTTCAACCGGATCAATTATTTTTGTTTTTTCTTTGTTGCCACCAATCAGCAGGGTCAACAGAATCAACACCACAACAAAGGCAATCCCTAACAAAATCCATTGAAAATGTTTGGGTGTATTTTTCAGCAATTCAGATATTTGTTGCTTCAGTTTTTTCATCCCTTGACCCCACAAATTAAGTACATCTATGAAAATTATTGCATTCTGACGACACTGCAACTTGTGCTGTTAAATTTCAGCAACTTGTCGCACAGTGTTTGTGCAGCATCAATATCAGCCAATGGCCCAATGCGCAAACGGTATTGGCGTGCAGCAGACGAAGCCGCGCCCAAATCGCCGACACCCTGTTCGTCAACCGCAAAGAAAACTTTATTTGCGTATGGTGTCAACAGTCCCTGACCATCATCGCCACTAAACTTTGCTAACAGCCTTGTCCAATAGTCTTCCAGTGCCTTGACCGATGTATCTGATTTCAATTCTACCGCAACACCTGTTTGGTTGCTGGAAATCAATGGAATATTTGTCTGTGGTAGATATGCGCCCGCAGTATTGCGCTGAGTTGGCAACATGTTTACAACGCCGCCTGTGCTTTGTGGCATCGCCTGTGGTGCAGTAAAGCCCGCTGGCATATAATATCCCGCGCCTGTTGCTGGGTTAACAGTTGCTGTGTTGCCCATAAACATAGGTGTGGCAGTATAATTTGTGCCCATGCTCATCGCGGCCATATCCGCGGTATATGCGATATTATTCAACGACTGACCAGACAGCATACTTTGTGCAACATTTGCTTCGGCCAATGCCATCACAGATGCAGTATCAGCAATCAAGAATGGTTTTTCGCGTTTCTTGATACAAACAATGCGTTGACCGCTGCGCAGAACCATATCGCCAACCGCTTCTACGATTAACAAGCGGCCATCTTCGCCATCTGTGCGGAACCCAACAGGGGATTCACCACCTTCGACCAACAGCGATACAACCGGTCTTTGTGTCATTGCGATAACTTTGTCGCCAAAGTCGATATATGTAAAGATTCTGTCGCGCCATACGCGTTCGGGCGCGATTACATAGTCATCTGGATTTGGAACAAAGATATCCAAATCAAAACGGAATTCAGATGGATCGATCTTCATAGATTTTATCCAGCCATAATCTTCGCCATCAACACCAACTGTATTTGATGTTGTTGCAGGCTTTTGGAAAATTGAAGATGCGCCACCAGATGCTTTGCCACCCATCGCCATAGGCAATGCGCCATTACCATCCAGCATAATATCAACCTGAGAATATGTAATCTCGCTTGAGTTAGATGGTTCTGCGCGCAGATAGAAAATATATTTATTACCAGATGCACCCATAACAATCATATTTGTATCGGAGCCTTGGTTGTTAGATTTTGGGGATATGAACATTGTGCGTTCGCCCTGTGTTGCGCTGATGTCGAATTGACTTGTGTCACCAACCTGGGCATCAGCAATCTTTTCCCCATTTGGCAGGTTAATCATAGTCAGCATACCGTTGCGTAACTTGATTGGCAGAACCGCACCCTCGGACCAAGACAGCTGTGCGTATCCCGGCTTAATGCTGCCCGCGGCCATATTTGCGGTTGGATTATCCCATGCCTCTTGTATTCCATATGCGCCAGTATCTTCAGCGTATGCAGGAATTGCCAAGACGGTCGCCATACATGCGACCAATACATTGAATTTAAATAAATTAACCATTGTCATACCAATCCTTCCGTTTCTATTTAGTTGCCATAAAACCGTCCAATGGGTCAATCCCGCCAGCGGTTATTTTGTATTCTGACACGCGCAGCCCCAGTGGGTTCTCAACACGATCCTTCCATCTGGTTGTTTCCTGTTCCCCAGATACTAATTTCAAAGTGATTGTATAATCTTTTGGGGGCAAAGGTCCAGCATTATTTGTACAAAGATACCTAAATTTTATCTGATACATTTTTTCGTTCTGCAGATATTGAATTGACGAAGAATTCTGCTGATTTGCCAAATATTCCACCTGACAAGAAATATCAAGGTTAATTGCACCATGCCGTCTGATTGCATTAACCATCGCGGTATTTGAAAACTTTTTATAAACATTATCTGTTGACCAGTTCTTTACCAGTCCTTCCATCGCGCTCCACTTTTTTTCCATAATTTTGGCGTTTGGAAAGATTTCGTTTCTTGCGCGGATGTATTCGCGAATAAAGGCGCGAACATAGCGGTCCATATTTTCATCCGTTGCGGGCATTTCAGTCACTTTCGCCTCGATATTATCGCGCAATTGGGATGTCAAAAAGAATACCTGGGGTCTGTTCAAAGGGAACATGTTTTTCAATGTCATGCCCAAAGTAAACAAAACAACCACCGACACAGCCAAGATAAATGTCAGCAATCTAGATAGTAAAATTGGCGGTTCTACGCGGTTTTGCACAGTTTTCTCCCCCTTAATTAAGTTGATTGTAGAAAAAAAGTGCGTACATGTGCAAGCAAAAAGTTGCGAAAATCAAAGAGGTTGTAAAATAAAGATGTAAAAATAAACTTGCGCAAAAAAACGAAAAGTATTATAATATTTCCACTTGATTTTTTGTATTCATATGCTATTCTGTCGCAGACTATGTATTGGTACGCGACATACTAGCGGACGCACAGGGGCATAGTTCAACGGTAGAATATCGGTCTCCAAAACCGCGGATGAGGGTTCGATTCCTTCTGCCCCTGCCAGTTTAAAAAATGGCGGATTCGTGCGGATTTTGGCGATGTGTGTGCCGAAATAAAGTGGATGGGTTTTATGAAGAAAGTACTAGAATTTTTTAAGTCGGTTCGCAGCGAATGGTTTAAGATTGTATGGCCATCACGCGACAGTGTTATTCGTGCTACGATCACGATTCTGGTGTTTTCTGCGGCGGCGGCACTGTTCTTTTTTGTGGTTGACAGTGTGCTGAACGCGATTGTTGGTTGGATTTTCTAAGGAAACGGGCAAAGGAAGCATAAAATGGAAGAAAAAATGCAGTGGTTTGTCGTCAATGTTCATACTGGGTGCGAAGATAAAGTAGCGCGCGGTCTGCGTGAACAGATTGACAAGCGTCGTTTGAACGCGTTGTTTGGCGAAATTTTGGTTCCAACACGTGAAGTGACAGAAATCAAGGCTGGCAAGCGTGTAAAAAGTGAAAAGAAATTTTTCCCAGGTTATATTGTTGTTCAGATGGTTATGAATAATGAAACATTTACCTTGGTGAAACAGGTGCCTCAGGTTGTTATGTTCTTGGGTGCAAAAAATAAACCTATCGCAGTAAGCGAAGAAGAAGCGCGTCGCTTGTTGAAACAGGTCGAAGAAGGCGCAGTTGTTATGGAAGATGTTGAATACGAAGTAGGTCAAGAGGTTCATGTTATCGATGGTCCGTTCGCTGGCTTTAACGGTATTGCATCCGAAGTCGACAATGTAAAACAAAAGATGACAGTGACTGTTCTAGTCTTTGGACGTGAAACCAGCATGGACTTGGAATTCAGTCAGGTTGAAAAAGTCTAAAGTTTTTTGTGGTTTTCTGAAAAATATTCAGTAAAATCACAGCAACCCGTGGTAGATACGCCATATCGTACCACGACACTAACCAAAAAAAACGGAGTGAAAAAATGGCAAAAAAAGAAGTTAAGGGGATGGTCAAATTGGTCGTTCCTGCAAAACAGGCTAATCCTGCGCCTCCTATTGGTCCGGCGTTGGGTGCCAACGGTGTAAATATTGCAGAATTCTGCAAACAGTTTAACGATAGAACATCTGATAAAGAACCAGGAATGCCAATTCCTTGCATTATCACTGTTTACACAGATCGCAGTTTCGAATTTATTATGAAATTGCCTCCTGTATCGTACTATATCAAAAAAGCATTGAAGTTGAAAATCGGTTCTCACAAGCCAGGTCGTGACTTTGTTGGTACATTATCCAAGGCTCAGATTAAAGAAATTGCCGAAGCAAAAATGCCTGACTTGAATTGCTCTTCCATTGAATCCGCTATGAACATTGTTGCGGGTCAGTGCCGTTCTATGGGCGTAAAGGTAGAGGAGTAATATCATGAAACTGACTAAAAAACAACAGACTTGGAAGAACTTGGATACAGAAAAAGTGTATTCTTTGAACGAAGCAATTGAAACATTGCGTGAATATGCGTCCAAGAAATTCGATGAAACATTGGAAATCGCTATCCGTTTGGGTATCGATGTAACAAAAGCAGACCAGAACATTCGTGGTATGTTGTCTTTGCCAAATGGCACAGGTAAATCCGTACGCGTTGCTGTTTTCACAGTTAATGCTCAGGAAGAGGCCAAAAAGGCAGGTGCCGATGTTGTTGGTGGCGAAGAATTGATTGAAGCAGTTGCGGCGGGCAATATCAACTTTGACCGCGTTATCGCAACACCTGACATGATGCCAAAAATGTCCAAGGTTGCACGCATCTTGGGTCCAAAGGGCCTGATGCCAAACCCAAAATTGGGCACTGTTACAAACAACGTAGCAGAAGCAGTTGCGACTGCCAAGGCTGGTCAGATTGAATACCGTGCTGAAAAGAAGGGCATTATCCACGCTGGTATTGGTAAAATGTCATTTGAAACCGCTAAATTGGTTGAAAATGCAAATGCTTTGATTGATCAGTTAAAGAAAATCAAACCTGCATCCGCCAAGGGTCAGTATATCTTGGGTATCTCTGTTGCTACAACTCAGGGCCCAGGTCTGAAAGTAGATGCAAAATAATTGACTGCGACCGGATTTTTAATCTGGTCGCAAAACAGATTTCTGTCCAAGACTGATGGTGTGACATAGGTTGCTTAATTCCCATCATAGACAAAGAAAAAATTCTTTGGGGCAGGAACGAAGCCCCACCCAAGGGTAACCTTGGATGGAAAGTTAACAAAACAGAAGCTTGAAGGAAAAATAGATGAGACGCGAAGAAAAATCAGATTTGATTTCAGCGTTGCAGTCGTCCCTGAAAGAAGCAAACGGTGTTTTCGTTATTGAAAACCATGGTTTGACTGTAAAAGAATTCGAAGGCCTGCGTAATGAATTACGCCCATTGGTTTCCGTTTTCAAAGTTGTCAAAAACCGTTTGATGAAATTGGCGTTGAAAGACACCGAATTCGAACCTGTATCTGATATGTTAAAGCGTCCAACTGCTGTTGCTGTTGCAACTGACGGTTTGGCGGTTACCAAAGTATTGGCAAAATTTGCGGAAGAACACCCAAATTTGACAATCGTTGGTGGTAAAATGGATGCAGACGTTCTGAATGCGGACGGCGTTATGCAATTATCCAAGCTTCCTTCCCTGTTGGAAATTCGTGGTACAATCGCGCGTATCTTGGTCGAACCAGGTTCACGCCTTGCACGTGTTTCAGCAGAGTATGGAAAAAAAGAACAATAAACATCAGAATAGAAAGCCTATTCTGACCTACCCAATAGGAGTACTAAAATGGCAGACATTCAGAAATTAGTTGAAGAATTGTCAAAATTGACTGTTTTGGAAGCAGTTGAACTGTCCAAAGCATTGGAAGAAACATGGGGCGTTAGCGCTGCTGCAGCTGTTGCTGTTGCTGCTGGCCCAGCCGCTGCTGCTGCAGAAGAAAAGACAGACTTTGATGTTGTCTTAGTAGATGCAGGCGCAGGCAAATTGGCTGTTATCAAAGCTGTAAAAGACATCACAGGTTTGGGTTTGGGCGAAGCGAAAGCTTTGGTTGAATCCGCACCTAAGGCTGTCAAAGAAGGTGTTGCAAAAGACGAAGCTGAAAAGCTGAAGGCAACATTGGAAGCAGCTGGTGCCAAGGTTGAATTGAAGTAATTCAATCGTGGAACCGATTGGTTCTAAAAAATAAGGTCATAGAAATTATGGCCGAAACGCCGCCCGCGTGGGAAGAAAATCCCATGCGGGCACAAAGGCGTAAAAAGACATAAGAAAAATAAAGACGGTATTACAATATCGTTTCGTTTGCAAAACGCACAAAAAAAAGGATTAAAACCGATGGCAGTTATCCAGAAACTTAGAAAATCTTTTGGTAAAAGTTTTTTGCAAACTCCGCTTCCTGATTTAGTTGAAATACAATATGATTCCTACAAGGATTTCTTGCAGGCAGATGTTGAACCCCAAAATCGCAAAAACAAGGGGTTGCAAAATGTATTCTCTTCTATGTTCCCAATCAAAGATTATGCCGGCATTGCCGACTTGGAATTTGTGGAATATACATTGGACAAACCTGTATACAATGTAAAAGAATGCATGTTGCGTAACATGACATACTCCAGCAAGTTGAAATTGAAGCTGAGATTGATTTTATGGGACATCGCCGAAGATGGCAAAAAGACTTTGCGCGATATCAAGGAACAAGAAATATTTATGGGCGAAGTGCCGTTAATGACTGAACGCGGCAGCTTTATCGCATCAGGTGTGGAACGCGTAATTGTTTCACAAATGCATCGTGCCCAGGGTGTTGTGTTTGCGACAACAAAAGAAGCAAAGGTTGCTGGAAACCCAATCACATACACTGCGCGTATTATCCCAGAACATGGTTCATGGATTGACTTTGAAGAATCCAAGGGCGTAATTTATGTTCGTATCGATCGTCGCCGCAAGATTCCTGCAACAGTTCTGTTGCGTTGCTTGCCAGCGGCCGAAGACGAAAAGAAATGGTTGGCTGAACCACGCAAACCATCTATTCGTGGTATGTCTGATACAGAAATTCTGTCCGCATTCTACAAACGCATCCCTGTTGCCTTTGATGGTAAATTCTGGGTTGGCGAAACAGCCAGTTTCGAAGGCTTGGATAAATATCGTTTGAATTATGATTTGTTCAATCCAAAAGACAAAAAAGAACTGGCATCCAAGGGTGACCGTTTGAACGCAAAACGTTTGAAAAAGATGATGGACGCATCCAAAAAGTTTGGTATGTTGCCAGAATCTTTGGTCGGCGAATATCTGTTTGACCCAGTTATGTCTGGCGAAGAAGTTGTATTCCCAGCGGGTACAGAAATTACCGAAGAAGTTTTGAACGATTTGGATAAAATGAATGTCAAAGAAATCAGCCTGATTTCCATCGACAACAACACAATCTCTGCACATATGCGCAATACTTTGATGGCTGACAAGACCACAAATCGCGAAGAAGCATTGATTGAAATCTATAACATTATCCGCCCAGGCGAACGTCCAACACTGGAAGCGGCAATCAACCTGTTTATGCGTCAGGGTTTTGAACCTGCATACTATGATTTGTCTGCTGTTGGTCGTTTCAAGATGAACAAACGCTTAAAGATTGATTCTGGCAAAAAACCAGAAGATGAACGCTTGTTGACCAAGGCCGACTTCTTGGCGGTATTGAAAACATTAACAAACATCATCGACCGCAAAGATACAGTTGATGATATCGACAACTTGTCTAATCGTCGTGTTCGTACAGTTGGCGAATTGTTGGAACAGAACTTCCGTACTGGTATGGTTCGTATCGAACGTTTGGTACGCGAAAGCCTGTCATCCCCAAACATTGCGAATATGCAGCCTCAGGATGTTATCAATGTAAAACCATTGATGTCATTGGTATCTGAATTCTTGGGCACATCTCAGTTGTCACAGTTTATGGACGCATATAACCCATTGGCGGAATTGGAACACAAACGTTTGATTTCTGCTTTGGGTCCTGGTGGTTTGAACCGCGAACGTGCTGGTATCGATGTTCGTGACGTTCACCCAACACACTATGGTCGTCTGTGTCCAATTCACACCCCAGAAGGTGCGAACATTGGTTTGATTAACCACTTGTCAACATACGCACGCGTAAATCCATATGGCTTTATCGAAACACCATACTATGTAGTAGAAAACAGCCGCATCACAGACAAGATGGTATATCTGACTGCTGACGAAGAATTGGGTCACAAAATTGCCCAGGGTAACACACCAACAACAAAAGATGGTCAGTTGGCCGAAGAAATGGTCACAGCCCGTGTTGACGGTGAATTTACTATGGTATCCAAGGACGAAGTTGACTTAATCGACGTAGAACCACGTCAGGTAGTATCTATTGCAACTGGTTTGATTCCATTCGTTGAAAACGACGACGCGAACCGTGCGTTGATGGGTTCGAACATGCAGCGTCAGGGTGTTCCTTTGCTGCGCGTTCAGGCACCATTGGTCGGTACAGGTATCGAACGCGAAGTTGCGCGTGATTCCCGCACAGGTAAGGTTGCTAAACACAGTGGTATCGTAGAATCTGTGGACGCAAATCGTATCGTGGTTAAATGTATGAACAGCCGCAACGTTGTGACGGGTGTAGATATTTATAACTTGGAAAAATTTGAACGTTCTAACAGTGAAACATTGATTCACCAGAAACCATTGGTCAAGGTTGGCGATCGCATTTCTGCGGGCGACATTATTGCTGACGGTTCTTCGATGAACTATGGCGAATTGGCATTGGGCCGCAACGTATTGGTTGCCTTTATGCCATGGCGCGGATATAACTACGAAGACTCTATCGTTATTTCCGAACGCATTTCACGCGATGACGTATTCACATCTGTGAAAATCGTTGAAAAAGAATTCAAGGTGCGCGACACCCAGTTGGGCCCAGAATCTTTGACACGTGATATTCCAAACGTCAGCGAAGAAGCCTTAAAGAATCTGGACGAATCCGGTATCATCTATGTTGGTGCACGCGTAAAACAGGGCGACATCTTGGTTGGTCGTGTTTCTCCAAAATCAGAAACATTGTTGACCCCAGAAGAAGCACTGTTGCGTAACATCTTTGGTGAAAAGGCATTGAATGTTAAGGATACATCCTTGCGCGTTGGACCAAACGAAGAAGGTACAGTTATCGGTGTTAATGTCTTGACACGTCATGGTGTTAAAAAAGACGAACGTACCCAGATGATTGAATTGGAAAAGATTGAAAAGATTAACAAAGACCGCGAAGAAGAAATCGCTATTATCGAAAAAGGCTTTGCTGATCAGATTTTCCAGATCGCAGAAAATATGGTTATCGAAGCGGGCACAGGCAGTTTGAAACCATTTGTTGGTAAAAAATTGACTGGCGAAGTATTCGAAGGTATCCGTCCATCAGATGTCAAGAAATTGGTCGTTGCGAACAAAGAAGCACAGGCCAAGATTGATGAATTGCGTGAACAGCATACAATCAAATTAAAGGCACTGAATGAAAAAGCGGATGCGGAAATTGCCAAAGCAACAGAAAGCAATTCTTTGAATGCTGGTGTATTGAAAGAAGTAAAAGTATACATCGCACACAAAATGAAATTGCAGCCGGGTGATAAAATGGCGGGTCGTCACGGAAACAAGGGTATTGTATCCAAGGTTGTTCCTGTCGAAGATATGCCACACTTGGCGGACGGTACACCAGTTGACTTGGTATTGAATCCATTGGGTGTGCCTTCACGTATGAACATTGGCCAGATTTTGGAAACTCACCTTGGTATGGCTGCCCGCACATTGGGTGCCCAGATTGGTGCGGTTCTGGACGAGGTCAAAGCAAAACGTGCAGTCACAGACGATTTGCGTAATGTAATGGGCAAAATCTATGGCAAAGAAACATCTGAAAAGCTGGATAAAATGACAGATACAGATATTCGTGCCGAAGCCGCCTTGTTGCGTGACGGTGTTCCAATGGCAACACCAACATTTGACGGTGCGACCCCAGAAGACATTCGCAGCATGTTGAAATTGGCTAAATTGCCAGAAACAGGTCAGTTCGACTTATACGACGGTATGACCGGCGAAAAGTTTGCTCGTCCTGTAACAGTTGGTGTTATGTACATGATGAAACTGCATCACTTTGTTGATGACAAGATTCACGCACGTTCCACCGGCAGTTATTCTCTGGTCACTCAACAGCCATTGTCTGGTAAGGCCCACATGGGTGGTCAGCGTCTGGGTGAAATGGAAGTATGGGCGCTGGAAGCACACGGTGCCGCACACTTGCTGCGTGAAATGTTAACTGTCAAGTCTGACGATATCGCGGGCCGAAACAAGATGTATGAATCCATCATTTCGGGCAGTGACGATATCCAAACTGGCACACCAGAAGCATTCAACGTATTCGTACGCGAATTGCGTGGATTGGGTCTGGCAATGACACCCAAGAAAGTAGATTAGTTGTTAGCATTGGTGTGGGGCACACACCCCACACCCTAACCACTAGCCACACTAACAACTAAAAACTATCTTATAAGGAGCGAAATATAATGAGCAATATGTTGCAAAAGATATTTGGACAAATTGAAACCAAGGAACAGTTTGATGCCTTGCGCATTACAATTGCATCCCCAGAAGAAATCTTGTCCTGGTCACATGGTGAAGTTAAAAAACCAGAAACAATTAACTATCACTCGATGAAACCAGAAGCAGAGGGTTTGTTCTGCCAGCAGATTTTCGGACCTGTCAAGGATTACGAATGTGCCTGTGGTAAATATAAAAGAATCAAGTTCCGTGGCGTTGTTTGTGAACGTTGTGGGGTCGAAGTTGGCTCTTCTTCTGTTCGTCGCGAACGCATGGGACACATTAAATTGGCAATGCCTGTTGCGCACACATGGTTCCTGCGCGAAGGTAAAATTGCAACTCTGTTGAACAATTTGCCACAAAAGAAATTGGAACAGGTTATCTCATACGATGCATACATTGTTATTGAACCAGGTTTGACCAACTTGAAACAATACGATGTCATCAGCGAAGATGAATATCAGGCCGCAGTTGAAGAATTTGGTGCGGATGCGTTCCATGTTGGCATTGGTGCCGAAGGTGTACGTTCCATCATCGCAAATCTGGATATGGGCGATGAACGCACACGTTTGCGCGCAGAATTAAGCGAAACAAAATCCGAAGCAAAACGCAAAGCCCTGATTAAACAGTTGAAATTGGTTGAAGCGTTCTTGGATTCCAAAACAGAACCTGCCTGGATGATGCCTGACATTATCCCAGTAATTCCACCAGATATGCGTCCATTGGTCACATTGGATGCGGGCCATGTTGCGGCATCTGACCTGAACGATTTGTATCGTCGTGTTATCATCCGTAATAACCGTTTGAAACGCTTTATGGAAATGCACGCCCCAGAAATCATCGTTCGCAATGAAAAGCGCATGCTGCAGGAAGCGGTTGATTCATTGTTCGATAACGGCCACAAGGCGCGTCCAATGGTATCCCAGAACCGTCGTCCATTAAAGTCATTGTCTGACTCTTTGCGCGGTAAGTCTGGTCGTTTCCGTATGAACATGTTGGGTAAACGTGTAGACTATTCCGGTCGTTCGGTTATTGTATCTGGTCCAACATTGAAATTGCATCAGGTTGGTCTGCCCAAGACAATGGCATTGGAATTGTTCAAACCATTTGTATTTGCGCGTTTGATGGCTGGCGATTATGCAAACACAATTAAAACAGCCCGCAAGATGGTTGAAAACGGCGAAGATGTTGTATGGGAAATTTTGGAAAAGGTTATCCACGAACATCCAGTATTGTTGAACCGTGCGCCAACTTTGCACCGTCTGTCATTGCTGGCATTTGAACCAGTTCTGATTGAAGGCAAGGCAATCCGTCTGCACCCATTGGTATGCGCTGGATTCAACGCTGACTTTGACGGTGACCAGATGTCCGTTCACGTTCCAATCTCGTTGGAAGCACAATTGGAAGCGCGCACATTGATGTTGTCATCGAACAACGTATTGTCACCTGCGAACGGTGCGCCAATGATTGTTCCATCCCAAGACATGGTATTGGGTGTTTACTACATTTCGTTGATTAACGGTGAACACGATGAAAAATCACCACGTTTTGCGAACATGGACGAAGTTAAATTGGCCTTGGAAAACAAGACAATCACACTGCACACACCAATTGTTGCCCGTATCAATGGTAAAACATACCAGACAACAGCGGGTCGTATGATTTTGGGTGAATTGTTGCCAAAGTCTGACAAAATGGACTTCGACTTGGTTAACAAAGTAATGCCAGTGAAAGAAATCAAGGCATTGTTGGCTACAACATACGAACGTTGCGGTGACAAAGCGATGATTCTGTTGGCTGACGCTTTGAAGGACACAGGTTTCGAACAGGCGGCACGCAGTGGTATTTCCATTGGTTATGACGACATCGTTATTCCAGAAGAAAAGAAAGCTATTATCGCAGAATCCGAAGCGGCTGCACAGGAAATCGAAGAACAGTATCAGAACGGTTTGCTGTCTGGCGGCGAACGTTATAACAAACTGGTCGATATGTGGCAGAAAACAACCGACAAACTGGGTGATATGGCATATGCTGCATTGGGTAAATCCACAGGCGACAACTGGAATTCAGTTTATATGATGGCGTTGTCAGGTGCTCGTGGTTCCAAGCGTCAGATTCAGCAGTTGGCTGGTATGCGTGGTATGATGGCGAAACCAGACGGTTCTATTATTGAAGTTCCAATTGTATCGAACTTTAAAGAAGGTTTGACCATGGCGGAATACTTTACATCCACCCACGGTGCGCGTAAAGGTATGTCTGACACGGCTTTGAAGACAGCTGACGCTGGTTACTTGACACGTCGTTTGGTTGAATTGGCCCAGAACACAGTTATTACAGAACACGACTGTGGTACAACAGAATTCATCACAGCGAAACCTGTATATCAGGGCTCGACATTGTCTGTTGCGCTGGGTGATGTAGTATTGGGTCGCACAGCGGCACATGACATTATCCATCCAATCACCAAAGAAGTTATTGTTCCAGCGGGCGAATTGATTACCAAGGCTGCATCCAAGGCAATTAACGAATCCGGTCTGCCAAGCGTTGATGTTCGCAGCGTTCTGACATGTTGCAGTGACGGTCTGTGTGCAAAATGTTATGGTATGGACTTGTCGCGTAATGCGTTGGTACACGTTGGCGAAGCGGTTGGTGTTATCGCAGGTCAGTCGATTGGTGAACCAGGTACACAGTTGACATTGCGTACTTTCCACATTGGTGGTGTTGCTGCTGGTGGTGCGGAAAGTC
Organism: Alphaproteobacteria bacterium; assembly: GCA_017630405.1. Classification (GTDB taxonomy): domain Bacteria; phylum Pseudomonadota; class Alphaproteobacteria; order Rs-D84; family Rs-D84; genus Enterousia. Next base: position 45,192 of record JAGBVH010000009.1, on the reverse strand, counting down.
ACTTTATCGAAGTTCCTGTATCCGGTACAATCAAACTGTCGGGTGTTAACACAATTAAGAACAGTTCAGGCCGTATTGTTGTTCTGTCACGCAATGGTAAATTGCTGGTTGTTGATGACGAAGGCAAAGAATTGTTCAGCAGCAACTTGCCATACGCATCTATGTTGATTGTTAACGAAGGCGACAAGGTTGAAAAGGGTGCCAAGGTTGCAGAATGGGATCCATACTCAAATACAATCATCGCTGAAAAAGACGGTATTGTAAACTTTAATGACTTGGTTGAAAACGTATCTTATCAGGAAGAAGTAGATTCCATGACAGGTATCGTCTCGCGCAAGGTTATTAACTGGAAAACAAACACCAAAAAGGCATTGAAACCTGCGGTCACATTGGTTGACGACAAGGGCAATGTAATTTCTGTTGGTGGCAAAAAGATTGCGGAATATCTGTTGCCAATCTATTCAGTATTGAATGTTGCCAATGGCGACAAAGTAGTTGCTGGTGATATTTTGGCTCGTATTCCTGTCCAGACCAAGCGTACAGGCGACATTACTGGTGGTCTGCCACGTGTTAACGAATTGTTGGAAGTTCGTCGTCCAACCAACCCAGCATTGTTGGCGGAAGTTGACGGTACAGTCGAACTGGAAGATGCGAAGTCCAAGATTATTATTCGTATTGAACCAACAGATGGCACAGCGCCTGTTGAATACACTGTTCCAAAGGGTACAAACCTGTTGGTACGCAGTGGCGACACAGTGCGCAAGGCTGAAAAGTTGGTTGACGGTGATCCAGTACCTCAGGATATCTTGCGTATCTTGGGCCAGAAGGCCTTGGCGACCTTTATGGTTGATCAGATTCAGCAGGTTTATCGTCTGCAGGGCGTGGTAATCAACGACAAGCACATTGAAATCTTGATACGTGAAATGACACGTCGTGTTGAAATCACAAATCCAGGTGACACAGGCTTCTTGATGGGCCAGGTCGTTGACCGTGTTGATTTCGAAGAAGAAAATGCACGTGTTGCGCGTGATGGTGGTCGTGTGGCCGAAGCCTCTCAGGTTTTGGTTGGTTTGACCCGCGCATCCTTGACATCACGTTCATTTATCTCGAACGCGTCGTTCCAACAGACAACTAAAGTATTGGTTGATGCGGCTATCAGTGGTTCAACCGACAAATTAGTTGGTATTAACGAAAACTTGATTGTTGGTCGTTTGATACCAATTGGTACTGGTGCGTATGTCCGTCGTGTGCGTGAAATTGCCAAAGAAGAAGAAAAGGCAGAAAAATTGGCACGCGAAGGCAACGGTCAGCAGCAGTTGTTGGATATCTAAAAAATGTTATTGGGGGATAAAATTCCCCCAATGATAAAGTTTTCCTTGCAAATCGTAATGATTTGAATAAAATAGGACAGTTATAAATAAAAAGGATAAAAAATGGCAACGCCAAGAAGTAAAACAAGTAAAGCACGTTCTGCACAGCGTCGTTCACATGACGGTTTGTCTGTAATGCCATGCGGTGTATGCAAAACATGTGGCGAAAAGAAACGTCCACATCATGTATGTCCTGCATGTGGTGCAAAATAATCTAACCAATATCGGATAAAGGCAGAAAGCAGGGCGCAAACTATTGTGCCTTTTCTGCTTTTTTAATATTATACCATGTCAGATACAAAAAAAGTTATATCCATCGATGCCATGAGTGGGGACAAAGGTCCCAAGGCCGTTTTGGGCGGAATGAATCAGTTCCTGTATCAGAACGGCGAAAGTGGTGTGTTCTTTCGTGTTTTTGGTGATGAAAAGCGTCTGCGCAAAATGTTGGAAAAATATCCACGTGTTGCGCGTAATTGCGAAATCATTCACGCACCAAATGTAATCAAGGGCACCGACAAAGTTATGGAGGTTCTGCGCCACGCACAGGATACATCCATGTATATGGCGATTAAGGATGTCCGCGAAGGTAAATCGGCCGCGGTTATCAGTGCCGGTAATACGGGCGTATTTATGTCGCTGTCAAAATTGGCATTAAAGACATTGGACGGCATCGCGCGTCCTGCGATTACAACAATGTTGCCATCGGGCGGCGGTGACAGTCGTGTGGTCGTTTTGGATTTAGGTGCAAATGTTCAGTGTGATGAAACGGTCTTGTTTGATTTTACCGTACTGGGCAGTGTTTATGCCGAAGTAATTGGTCATATGGCCAAGCCTAAATTGGGTGTGTTAAACATTGGTTCCGAAGAAACCAAGGGTAACGAAACTCTGCAGCATTTGAACAAGGTTTTAACCGCGCACAAAGACGAATTGCCATACGAATATCTGGGCTTTGTCGAAGCGAACGATATCAGTGCCGGTAATGTTCAGGTTGTTGTGACTGACGGCTTTACGGGCAACATCGTGTTAAAGACTGTCGAAGGTACGGCAAAATTGATTAAGCGCGTAATTGTTGAAAACTTCAAGAAATCCGTATTCGCGATGATTGGCGCGTTTTTCTTGGTCCACGTTTTCAAGCGTCTTAAGCATAAAATTGATCCGCGTTCATATGCGGGCGCGACTTTCTTGGGACTGCGTGGATTTTCTGTTAAAACCCATGGTAACAGTGATGCGCTGGCCTTTGCGAACTCGATTAAATTTACGGCCGATTTAGCGGACGCGAATTTCAGTGATTTGATTGAGGCACGCGCCCACGAAATGTCACCAATCAGGGAAGAGTTAAAACAAGAATAACAATCCCCCCTTGGGGGATTTTTATTTTGATTTTCCTAAAACAAAAATGACAGTTTTTGTCATCCTGTGGCCAGCCTGTCATACGAAGCCTTGGCGAAGTAAGAACCCCAGGATTCAGGTTATCAATCCGCACACAAAAACAAAATATTAAATTGTTTTAATATAAACAAAAATATAAATTTTTCGATTGTCATAATTTTTTCACTGTGCTAGAATCACTTTGTAATAATAAAAAAGGGAAGGGTGGGATAATATGAAATCCAAGTTTTTTCTGTCTTTATTGGCTGTTTTAACAATCGCAACATTTACATCAAGCGCATCCGCCGCAACGTGTGCTTATAACTCTAATCTCGCTTGCTCGGTGGATACTAGTCCTGTGGGGGGGACTCTAGGGTGTACATCTTATACCGATATATATTATAATGGTAACTGTATTAAGAATTGTAGTGCTTGCTCATCTGGATATACCCGCACACAACAAGTTTATACTGATTCATCTGGCTGTACAATTAGCTATTATTCTTGTCTTCTTGATGCGTCAACTGGAGGTCAAGAATGTTACACCACGACTTACATACAGCTTCCTAGCGATGCGCAGCATTTAGTTGCTTCCGATGCGGACTCAAGTTGTATGCGTGCGGACACCTCGTATAGATGTACATCCGGTACCCCTAAGTACTGTGTGGCCGATTGTGGTACCTGTCTTACGAATTTGGATGGTACTACACCTACTGTTGGGTCCGTAACAGTAACCGCACCAAGTGGTTGCACGATGACATATCAAGGTTGCAAAAGTTTTTCTGGCGAGTTAGATGATACCATCGTTTGTAGTTCTGACGCTGACTGTGGTACAGCGTCAGCTTGGGGGCTTGCTTTAATGGGTAAGCAGTCCAGAACGGTGCCTAAGTGCTCCAGTGGGAGTTGTACAACGAACACAGAATATAGATGTGTGGCTGGATATTATGGTACCCTTAGTAAGGTAGGATTAGAAGTCCAACTTAATTGTACCAAATGTTCGGCTGGCTATTATTCGTCAGAAGCGAGTGCAATGTCATGTACCGCGTGTCCGGATGGCAGTTATACGAACGCTGCGTCTGGTGCTACATCTTGTCTATCCTGTGCCGAAAAAACCGGTAACGAGTATGCAACATCGGTTGCGCCGGCAGCTGGCATAGGAAGCTGTTTTGTGCCGGCTGGTACATTTACGGTTGGTGATGAAACAGGTAACAAAGGTTTTGTCGAGGATTGTTATTATGAAGATGATGATTCTGGGATTGTTGTTAACCCGGGGGATACAGAGATTGGAGGAGTTGTTACCCCAATATCATAATCGTTTCTTAAAAATCCCCGCGTCAGCGGGGTTTTTATATGTTTATTAAACCAAAACCGTTTTAACAAAAATTGAAAATTTTTTGTCATCCTGGGGCCCCACCCCAGGACCCAGGGCATAGAGTCTTTGTGTTACACAAACTTTTCTGGGACCAGATTACATATCGATTTCCACAATCTGCGCATCAGGCTGGTATCTGGCGCACATTTGTGTGTGCGTGGTTTGGTGTCCCCGGGGCGCATGCCGGTCCAGACTGGATTGTTGTTTTTATCAAGCGTCACGCGCCAAGAGGTTTTTGTGTCGCTGATAATCATATCGCGCAGTTTTTTTGCAAAGTCACGACTTTCGAATATTGCAACATTTTCGGTGTTGTAATATGCGCTGCGTGGATCCAGGTTAAAACTGCCAATCCAAGAAATATCGTCATCAAACACCATGGTTTTGCTGTGCAGTACAGAAAAACTTGATTGTTTTCTTTCGCGGTCATGTACTTTGCCACGCAGATTTTCCGCCGACACCATAAATTCATAGACATCCGCGCCTGATTTAATTAACTGCTCGCGATATTTTTCCCACTTGGCATATACAGTTGGTGCATTGGTTGATGCCAATGAATTTGTCACGATTGTCATATGTACGCCGGAATCTTCTTCGCGCAGAATATGCTCCAACCCACCTTGGCCTGGTACAAAGTATGCCGCAGACATATACACAGAATCTGTGGTTTTATTCCACAGGTGTTGCAGTGCCTTGATTATATCGCCGCGATATTGTTCTTTTTCATCCATGGACATTTCCACCTTTTCTGGTGGATCGGCCAAGAATTTGCCGCGTCCCCAACTAAAGTCGAATTTTTTGTGTTTATATTCGTCCTGTGCCAACATAATGATATTGTTGTATTGTTTGATTCCATCGGCGCTTTCGCGTTGGATTTCTTGGAAGTCGCGTTCCAGTTTCCGCAAAGCAGATTTTGATTTTGCTTTTGGAAAAACATCCGCAGGAATCGACAAGTGATGCTGCCAGTATTCGTTAAAACTTTGTGTTGCGTATCTGGTCATATCGCCGATAAACAAAACATCGGTGTCAGAAAAGTTTGATGCTGTTTCGGGATAGAAATAATTGCTGCCCACATTTCGGCCACCGGTAATGTATGCGACATTGTCCACGATAAACAGTTTGTTGTGCATACGCGAATTAAGGCGGTTAAAGTCCGTCAAAAACTGTGGGTAATATAAAATCTTGGAACGGTTGCGTACGGTGTTGAAAACCTTGACCTCGATATTAGGATGTTGGTTCAACAGCATAACATCAACGATGTCGGATTTGGTGCCATAGTCGTCCAATAAAATGCGTACCTTGACCCCGCGGTCCGCGGCTTTTTTTAATTCGCCAATCAGTACCTTGGACGAAAAGTCGTTACTGTAAATATATGTCTGCAGGTCGATTGTTTTTGTTGCCATGCGTGCGAAAGCGGCGCGCACAACAAATGCGGACAATCCATCCTCGATTAGTGTTGCGCCGGATATGTCACTGTTTGCGGCCAGTTCCGATGCATAGCATTGTGCGATTGGTGTTTCGTATGGGTCATAGTCAAAATCTGCCGATGTTACCTTGGGCTGATATCCGTTCAATCGCGCATCAAAAGTGCTGGTTGGGACCGTTGTGCATCCAATCAATGGTAGTGCTAAAACGCATGCAGAAACTTTTTTTACCAGTGACAATTTAATCATCCTTTGTGTTAAAAGCAATTATAGTAGAAGGATATCATACTGGCAAGCAAAATTCATTATATTTTTTAATGAATTAGGAATCTTTTCGGAAAAAACAAAAGATTTTATGTGTTTTTTTGTTTGCTATAAATTTACCGTTATGTTAAAATTATTATAAAAGAGGGAAAGGTTTAGCTATGAAAAGACTGGTTGTCGTATTAAGTGGATTGCTGGTGTTGCCCGCATTTGCTGAGGTTGCGCCCGTATACTACGATGAAATAATGGAATATTCAGATGCGGAAATAATGCCGTCTGATGACGCTGTTGTGGACGAAGTTGCCGAAACAAAGGTTGTTGAAAAGCCTGTTGTTGCTTCTGCTCCATCTGCGCGTGCGTCTGGACGTATTGCTTCGCGTGCGGTACCAACTGGTCAGTCTAACGTTACAACTCGCAGTGCGTCTGGACGTGGTGTTGCTTCGCGTACAACGACTGCGCGCCCAGCAAGGGATCCTGCTACGGTTGCTCGTGCTGCTAAATCCCGCGCAACACGCAAGATAAAATCCGCTATCGCAGGAAAAACTGTTACTGCACGCAGTGCCGCAACTACAACTGCTAAACCTGCGGTTGCTGCGCGTGCGTCAATCGTTCAAACAGATACTGTGAACCAGTCTTTGTATTCAGGTCGTGTTGGTGCTTCGACCCGTTCCTCGACTTTGCGTGCCCGTATGCCGGTTGCAACTATATCCAATGCAACAATCGCGGCAACGGACGCGGCAACTATGGTTTCGAATGCTGACGAAATGGCACAGCTGACTGATTATTGCAAGGCTCAATACACCCAGTGTATGGATAACTATTGTGATGTTCTGGATGAAAATCAGGGCCGTTGTAGTTGCTCCAAGAATTTAAAGAACTATGAAAAAACAGAAGAGGCATTGAAGTCCGCGACTCAGGCTTTACAGGAAGTTGCGCAACAGATTCAATATATTGGTTTGACGGGCGATCAAATTGAAACATTGTTCTCTCAGACCGAGGCTGAATCCGCAATGCAGTCCAACACCGACAATACCCAATTAAAGAATATGATTATGAAAATCGGTGACGGATTGGTAGAGGTTAAATCTGGTACCGCAAATGTTGGCACAAATGGTTTGACAATGGACTTTGCGGGTCTGTTGGACGGTGTGAATTTTAGTGGTGGAATTGTTGACTTCTCGGTTTTGTTGGGGGGTGGTACTAATACATCCAGTATCAATAATCAACGCGGCGAAACGCTTTATAAGACTGCAAGTGCGCGTTGCAAAGCATCTGTTCTGGACACATGTTCTGCCCAGGGCGTGGATGTGTCGGTTATTACAAATTCATACGATTTGGAAATTGATAAACAGTGCTTAATCTATGAACGCTCTCTGGAAGAAGCAAATGACAATATGACCAACACCGTACGTAATGCGCGCAGTGTTCTGCAACGTGCTCGTTTGTTGGTTGACCAGCAAAAGAATCAGTTCAATCTGTTGGAATGTATCCAGGAATTGGATAAATGTATGCAGGATGAATTTGTTTGCGGTTCTGACTATGAAGAATGTTTGGATCCAACGGGTAAATATATCGCCAGTGGTAATGTTGTTGCGGGCTCGACGCCGGGCACAAGCGGCAGCGTTGGTACAACAGGCATTTATGAAACATGGAAATATAATTCTATAAGTCCATGGTCCAAGGACGGTAATGTTGATGAATATGTGGCGACATATCTGGGCAAAGACTACAACTCCAGTAACAGGGGTGTAATGGCTGCATTCCTTCAGGAAAAGATTGGCTATATCGAAGAGGGTAAAGCGTATGGTATGTGCTCGGGTGTTCTGAATCAGTGTCAGCAATATACATACACAACCAAGAACAAGAAAAGCGCATACAACAAATCTAACAAGGTTGTAGAAGAATATCTGAAGCGTACAATGATAAAGATAAAAGTCGCACAGGACGAAGTTCTGGCGGATTACGCAGAAGACTGTATCGAAAATGTTTCAACATGCTTGTCTGCTAATGGTGTTTCGGTAAATCAGACCGCTGCACAAAAGGCATGTAGATCATATATCGATACCTGCGCAAGTGTATCTGGTGCAGCCAAGCAGGAAGTTATAGACGCTGCGATGAAGGAAGCGTCCGGCAGTAAATGGGTGGCTGTTACATACGACTTTAACGGTTGTGCGACAGGTTGGGAAAATGAACCAAATCCATATGCTGAACTGAATGTAACATTAACATTCCCAGCAGAATCTGATCTGAAAATGGCAGAAGGCAAAACATTCAGTGGTTGGAAGTATCTGGACAAAAATGGTGATGAAGTAACAAGCGCTTCCTCTATCTCGAGTCTGTATGATACTTTGGAAATAATACTTCAGTGCGAAGATGCAACAACAGAATAAAAAATCCCCCATCTGGGGGATTTTTTATGTAAAAATTGCCTTTCCTACGCAAGAGTGACAAAGTAGAGTTCCTCTCCGTTGGGTGTGCCCAACGGGCGGGCTGGTCAGAGAGTTTGTTTAGTATAGCGGAACGATAACCTTGAGCCCAGAACCTAGGTTTTGCGCATACACGCACAGATTAGGGATTTTATAACCTTGGACCCAAGGTCATTATTTCTTTTGTAACTCTTATCTTGTGTCCCACAAAAAAATCCCGCATACGCGGGGCTTTTTAAATCGTCATACGTTCTGCGATTTGTTGCTGAACATATTCGTCTTGACTGTTGTACAATGGCCAGTTGCCGTTTGCCAGTTCTTCCAGTGCGGTCAGTGGCTGGTCAAGACGTGCACGATACAACCACAGGTTGGACATTACGCGTTTAATATAACTGCGTGTTTCATATGCTGGGAAACTTTCGATATATAACAATGGATCGTATGTGTAGAATGATTTTTCAAATTTAACCAACGTTCCCATACCTGCGTTATATGCCGCCAGCATCTTGATAATATTGTTTTCGATATTCTGATGTCCCAACAGGTCAACGATATACTGCTGTCCAAGGAACATATTGTGTTCCGGGTTGCTCATATCCATTTGTGAAATATCCAGTTTATTTGCGCGCGCAACGCGTTTGGCGGTGCTTGGCATAATCTGCATAAGGCCATTGGCACCCACGCCGGATTTTGCACCCACACGGAAATTGCTTTCCTGTTTTGTAATGGCCAGCAACAATGCGCGGTCAATTGACCAGCCACCCATTGGTTCCCAGTCCGGCAACGGATATTGTGCGGAATAAATAATATCGTCATCGATTTCCAAAATACCGCGGTCCTTGATTACGCTGGCGGATTGTATGGACAAGCGTGGCATGCTGTACTCTGTGGCCACAGAATTGATAGCATGCAACAAACGGTCCGACGCCTTGGGCGTTATCAGGTATTTAAGGTATTCTTCGGCCCTGTCTTTGCGGCCAACCTGCATCAACGCCAATGCCATTTTGCCGTATTTTGTTTGCAACAGTTCTTGCATATCTTCGTCGGTTGCATCTTGTTCAAAGAATTCGTATTCTGGTGTGCGCCCCAGCATGGTTGCCGACAATGCGCCATAGAACGACATAGGATGTGTCGCGGCAACCGTCCAGTATTTCTGCGCGGTTGTGCGGTCGCCCTTGAAATCAGCGGCGCGACCGGCCCAGAATGCGGCCTCGGTCTTTCTGGCGTTATTTATTTGTTCAAGTTCCAAGATGCGGCTGAAATATTTCTGGGATTCGGCATAATTTTCTTCCTTGAAGTACAATAAGCCCATTGACCACAATCCGTATTCAGAATTTGCGTCCGAAGCAACAAAACCCCATTTTTTTGATAATTCGAATTCGCCGTTCGTATAGTATATATATGACAGGCGGCCCGCCAAACGACCATAGTCGGATTCTGTTAATTTTTTCTTAAATGCTCTGTCTTCAAGAATATTGCGTGCGGTCTTGGTGCTGCCACTGCGGATTGCGCGTTTGAATTCGGATATTTTCTTGTCTGTACTGCCTGTGTATTTTTTTGCGGTCCATGTTTCAGACTGCGCTGTTTCGATTGATTCACGGCCTGTAATAATATTTGGAACCGCCGCCTTGCGCACAGTTGCCTGTTTTATCTTGGCCAGTTTTTCCATACGCTGTGCACCTGGCATATTATAGTATTTACTTTGCCAGTCTGCGATTTCCTTGCCACGTGTGTGATATGTTTTTGAAATATATCGTTGGTATAAAACCTCGTTCATCAACAATGGGTCTGCAATCTGTTGTTGAACCTTGATTGCGGTGTTAATTTTTTCTTTGTCCTGCAATATAAAAATTTGTTCGTACAGGCTGGCATCAAAATCCGTCAGAACCATAGGCAAATCAGCCGCCCACACCGGCAGCGACAGAAACATTGTCGTAAAAAATGTATGAATTTTTTTCATGTTTCTAGAACAGCGATGTTTTCGGCAGTTTGCAAACCACCGCCCCTTCGTCATCTTCTGGGATTTGATCAATGATTTTTTTAAAGTCCGCAATGCGCGAAAATTTGCGATAAACAGATGCAAAGCGAACGAATGCGATAGGGTCAAGATTTAACAAAGAATCCGACACCATTTGCCCAACCATAACACTGGTGACTGCATCATCTGTGGTTTCTGTTTCTAGACGGCGATGAATTGAAGTGACCAACTTTTCAATTTGTTCGTCACCTACATCGCGATTTCGGCACGCCAATTTGATGCTACGACGCAATTTTTCGCGGTCAAAAGCCTCTAGCTTTCCGCTATTTTTGCGCACCATCAAATCGCGCATTTGTATGCGTTCAACCGTTGTGAATTTAGCGCCGCACTGTTCGCACACGCGGCGGCGGCGAATAATAGCGTCTTCTGTGTCTGGACGAGAATCCGTCACGCGACTTTCTGTAGAATTGCAGTATGGGCATCTCATAGTTATATACGGTAGCAATCAAATCCCTTGTTGGCAAGCAGAATTTATTTTCAACAAAAAATGACATTTTTATAAAAATCAAGCCTTTTATTTAAAAAAAACGAATCGGGTGCAAAAAAATAATTACCAAAATGTGATAAAATGTCTTTACAGGGATGTGCGAGAGAGATGGAACGCTTCTTAAATCAAATTTTATTAGGTGACTGTATCGAGATGATGCGCCGTATTCCGGATGGCTCAGTCGATGCTGTCTTCGCAGATCCTCCATACAATTTGCAATTGGGTGCTAAAACATTATATAGACCCGAAGATCAAACGGCGGCCCGCGCGGTTCGTGACGAATGGGATTCCTTTGAATCATCTGCGGCCTATGATGAATTTACGCGCGCTTGGTTGGCAGAATGTAAACGCGTTCTAAAACCAAATGGCGCAATGTGGACAATCGGCAGTTATCACAATATCTTTCGCGTTGGCGCAATATTACAGGATTTGGGCTTTTGGATTTTAAATGACATTGTTTGGGTAAAAACAAATCCTATGCCGAATTTTCGTGGTACGCGCTTTACCAATGCGCATGAAACATTAATCTGGGCCACGCCGACCAAGACCGGTAAATATACTTTTAATTATGAAACGATGAAGAAATTCAATGGCGGCAAACAGATGCGCTCGGACTGGGATATCAATATTTGTCTGGGCGAAGAGCGTGTCAAAGATGCGGCGGGCAAAAGTTTACATAATACGCAAAAGCCAATGGATTTATTGCGTCGTGTGATTTTATCTTCGACCAAGGCTGGCGATATTATTCTTGACCCATTTGTGGGCAGTGGCACAACCGCGGCTGTGGCCAAGGAACTGGGCCGTCAATTTATCGGTATTGAACGCGAAGAGTCCTATGCGCTGGCGGCGCGTGCGCGTGTAAATTCTGTGACATCAATTGATTTGTCGGATATTGAAGTTGCTAAGCCAAAGCGCGATGAAGTTCGTGTTGCGTTCAAAGAATTGATTGATGGCGGCCTGTTGTATGTTGGTCAAACATTGGTCAGTCCGCGTGGCGAACGTGTGATGATAACGCGTGATGGTCAATTGACGCATCCGTTGTATGGCAAGGCTTCTATTCATGTTATGGCGGCAAAACTGCAGCGCAGTGTCAGTTTTAATGGCTGGGACTATTGGTCGGCTGAAAAACGCGATGGTTCATTGGTTGCGATTGATGAATTGCGTAAATATGTGCGCAGTATTAAATCTGATATTAAGAAAGTTGCGTAGTTGCGTGCTTCGTGATATAATAGGGATAAATATAACATAAAGGGGGGGTAAATGCGTACGGCATTATCTGTTTTTGCATTATTAGGAATTATGTCATCGGCACAAGCAGCGGTCGATATAGAAACGGCACTTAATAAGGCTCGTGCTGCTTGTGGCGGTATTTCCGAAGAATTGAATACAATGAAGACCATGGCTGGTGTTGGTACAGCGGTATCGGCGGTTGGTACTGTGGCCGGTGGTGTCGCATTGGGAACCGGTATTGCCAAGGCGAAAATTGATAAAAAACTTGAATGTGCTTCATGCCCTCCTGGTGAAGAATTTTGTGTAGTTGCGTGTGTAGAAGTTGATAATGAAGCGCCAGAGCAAGGTTCCAACGAATATGATGAATTGGCAAAAAAATCCGAAACACTGGGCAATATTCGTACAGGCACATTGGCGGCAACGACTGCGACCAATATCGCGGGTGCGGCCGTTGGTGGTGTGAATATGAAAAAGGCCCGCGGCAGCCTGACGGAACAAGTGTCCGATTGTCTTGCATCGGTCAAGGAATTGTCCGCGGCATATGGTCAGGCGCGTATATCACGCACAGCATCCGAAGAAGATTTGGGTCGTATTGAAACCATCGTACGCGTATGTGACGAATGGTCAACAGTTGATTTAAGCAAGATTGACAATCGTGCGACCGGCGCGTTTGCATCCAGTGTGGTTGGTGCGGCGACCGGTGCGGCGGGTACAATCACGTCCGCATTGTCGAATACCGATGAAATGCGTATGGCAAATAATCAAAAGGAAAAGAATTTAAATACTGCATCAAATGTACTGGCAGGTACGGCGACTGTTGCCAGTGGTGCAGCAACAATATTTAATGCAACCCAGATAAGCGTAATCAAACGCGCATCAACAGTTGCAGACGCGTGCGAAGGTGCGCTGAAATATTAAAACAGTATGCTTTGAATTAAAAAAAATCCCCAAAAATGGGGATTTTTTAATGGCAAAAAAAGAACCGTCGGCAATTACTTGACGACGGCTGCTCCCTTCCTTCCGATAAACGGAAACTTTTTGTCCTTTGAACCGCTTGTGACCGGTATTATGCGGCCATAGCAACTTGTTCGTTGGACGTTGTTGCGTTGTCTGCGCTGTCCATGGCTTTCTTGGCTTCTGCGAAAACCATTTCTTTTACGCGCAAAGCCAAAGTTTTTGTATCCATACTTTCCGCAGATGTTTCAAAGTTGTCTGTGCGAATCTGCAGGGATACATATGCGCCAACCAAAGAAGCGCGTGGTAAATCTTCAATAGAACGTGGTGTGTTGTTTACGCCAATCTGTAATTCGTCTGCCAAAGAGATAATCTGACGATCTTCGTTAACCCAAACTGTTGTGGTCAGGACTTTGTTCAGAGCAATCATAATTTCTTTAATGTTTTTTGTCATAGCGGTTCCCCTCCTTTCTGGGTGTTTTTGTTAAAAAATCTTATAATTTATGTAAATACTTCGGTATTTACAAAAATTAAAAATTTTTTTTGAATCCTTTTTTGAAATCCCCAGAAATCTGCAGACTTGGCAGAAATCTGGGGCTTTTCTTTCTTTCTTCCTTGTCTATACAAACATCTTAGAACAAAAACGAATCGGAGGTCAAGCACAAAATGCATTTATTTTAAAAATATTTTAATTTTTTTAATTTTTGTTATTTAAACCATAAAATACCATAGAAAAACTATAAAATGTCATTGACAACCATAAAATGCCGTGCTACATTCTTTCTTGAAGTACAAAGAGGTCGCGGGAATCCGCCCAAAAAAAGAGCATAAGAAAGTAATGTCATTGTTTCTCTCATCTTATGAAAATCGTTTGGATACAAAGGGACGTATTTCTGTTCCGGCCTCTTTTCGTGCTTCGGTTGCTGGTGAAGACTTTGCTGGTGTTGTTTTATATCGTTCTTTTACTAACAATTGTATCGAAGGTTTTTCGATGTCTCGTATGGAAAAGATGGCGGCCGCCACCGATAAAATGGGTATTTTTGACAGCGAACTTGACGATTTGACTGCGCTGTTATTTGCGGATGCACGCCCATTAGCATTTGATGTGACGGGGCGTATAGTTATTCCGTCCGACCTGTTGGCGCATGCGGGGATTGCAGATACTGCTGTTTTTGTTGGTCGTGGTAACAGTTTTCAAATCTGGAACCCAGAATCATTTCGTGCAGCCCAGGAAAAATCGATGCAGAATCTGCGCGCTGCGCGTCCAAATTTACGGATTGCTGAATAAAAAAAGTTTCTTTCTTGTCTAAAAAAACCGCCGACTGGCGGTTTTTTCTTATTTCTTGGCGACCCGTTCACGAAATTCGTTACTTGGTCTGAATGTGGCAACGCGTCGTGCGGAAATAACCGCGGCTTCGCCTGTTTTGGGGTTGCGGCCCATACGGGCATTTTTTTCAAGTATCTTGAATGTGCCGAATCCAGCAAATTTAACTTCTTCGCCATTTACCAAAGATTCGCGTATTTCATCGAATATAACATCAATCATTTTATATGCGTCCGCTGTGGTCAGGCCAAAACGTTCACGCAGTCTGTCTGCAAAGTCACTTCTTGTTATTGTTGCCATTTTTTACACCCTAATTAAAGCCGCGCCCCAGGTCAGTCCACTGCCGAACGCGGGATACAAAATTAATTGACCACGTTTAATAATATCATTATCAAACGCATAAGACAATGCTAAAACACCAGATGCACCACTGGTATTTGCATGCTTATCTACTGTTACCAGAATTTTCTCCATCGGAAAATCCAGTTTTTCTGCGCAACTTTGAATGATGCGCAAATTTGCCTGATGTGGAATAATCCAGTCCACATTGTCTGCAGTGATGCCAGCATGGCTCATGATGTATCGTGCGGCATCTGGCATCAGTTGTACGGCCTTTTTATAGGTTTCTGGGCCGTTCATAATTATTCTGTGGTCGGTTGAGCCATGCAGCATATTAAATTCGTTGCCATCGCTCATAATCACTGTATCGATTATGCCAGAATAACTGGATGTGGAATGTTCGAATATCATCGCGCCTGCGCCATCGCCAAATAATACAGCGGTACTGCGGTCGGACCAGTCGATAAAGCGTGACATCTTTTCCGCACCGATAATCATAATGCGGTTATGGATGCCGGCAGTAAAGAACGCGCGTGCGCAGTGCAGGGCGTATATATAGCCTGTACATGCCCCACGAACATCAAAGGCAGGTATGTTTTTGGTCGCGCCCAGTTTGCCCAAAATTTGGCACCCAACGGACGGAAAGTCTAATTCGGCGCTAACATTTGCCACAATGATTAAATCAATATCATCTATGGTCAGTTTTGCGTTATCCAACGCGCGCTGTGCGGCAATTGCTGCCATGTCGACAACGGTTTCATCGTCGCGTGCCATGTGTCGTTCGCGCATGCCGGTGCGGGAAACAATCCACTCGTCCGAAGTGTCCATAATTTTTTCAAAATCTTGATTGGTCATCACGCGTTCCGGCAGATAAGAGCCGTACCCAATCAGTCTGTTTCCCATTTTTGATAAGTTCCTTACTTTTTTGCCAAGGTATTATACAGGTCGAATTGGTGGCTTGCAATATCAAAATAAAATAAAAAATGGGACGATTGTCCCACTTTTTATTTTGTTTTGAACTGTTGTTGGATTTCGTGCATATATGTTGCGGCCTCGCGGAATTTTTTCAATCCTTCTTCGTATGCAAGTTTCTTGGCCAACAACTGTTGCAACTCTTCGGTCAGTTTGATTGATGTTTCTGTTTCTGTAATCATCAATTCGGCTGCGATTTGTTTCTGGCGCAGATCTATATTTTCAATTGTTGTGGTAAATTCCGCGTGCATAGAATACAACGCTTGCCATGTTTTTTGTTGCGCGACAGGATTTTTTGCTTTTTTTGTTGCTTTTTCGGTTGTTGGTTTTACTGGTGTAATATCAACCACAGGCGTTTCTGGCGTGATGGCTTCTGTAGTAGCTTTCTGGGCGTCCATATCAACCATTGCATCGACTGATGCATTTGTTTCCTTTGGCGCTTCTGTTGTATCGATATCGTCGTGGTCGTCTTCGTTATCTTCATCAAGTTCATCCAAAGGCGGGGTTGCATCCCCACGACCGTCTTCTAACTCTTTGATAAGTTCAGTCACGCTAAGAAGTTTTGCGTATTCTTGATCCGATAGTTCGACGGGTTTGCTTCTTATTATCTGTTTATATTTAGAATTGCTTTTCGGATCCATATGCGTTTTTAAGAAGTGCTGACAAACAAAAGTATTACCATATATTGTCCATATGATTCGTGCATTGTTATTGTCCAGTATGCCGAATTCTTGTGCCAGATAGTTGCTGTTTTTTAATACGATATTTGCAGATGTTTTAATCACCCCGTCTTCAACATATTGAACTTTTCCGCCCTGTGTATCGGTCGGGTTTACATTGATGACTTCTATGTCCCTAAGTGCACTTAACATTGCACCAACATTGTTTTTCCATTTTGCGCGTATTTTTTTCCATGCAGCCTTAGTAATAAATTTATTGATTTTGATTACCTGTAATTCCTGTGTCGCAGGCTGAGTCTTTTCTGGAATGTTGGTTTGTTTAGGTTGTTCTTTTTCTATCTTTTTTTCTTTTGGTTTTTCGATTTTTTGTTCTTGTGCTTCTGCGACTTTAGCGCTAATAAAATCGATTACTTTGCTTATTTCGTTGTTGTGAATACAGGTAATCTCAACACCGTCATCGCGCAGCATTTTCTGGCATCTAAGATTAAGGTTTGATTTAGATGAACGTGCCATTTGTACATAACGTGTCAATTCTTGCTGTGTCAGTGCGGCCAGCTCTTCCGACAAATCTGTGCATATATTAATAACCTCGTCTGTCGATAACCAATCGCTTGTTTTGATTGGTGTGGTTGGCTTGTTTGTTTGCTGTTCTGCCATAGTTGTTGTTTTTTGTGCGGGCTTGGACAGTTCGTTAAGCATTAAAATTTCTGTCAAAGTTTGCTTACCATCGGTGGTGATGACATCGGGATATTGTTCAATAAATTGGTTAACGACTTCCTTGTGTTCGTCAAGGTTCTTTTTAATCGCGTTCAATATAGCGGGGCGCACAGTCACCTGCATAACGCTTTGTGGTAATTTGCCAATCAAAGCGGACAAACTGTTGATAGAATATAAACATATTAATTCTGTAATACCAGTTGGCAGAACGCTTGTTTCGTTTATGGTATAGTCCGAACAGTCAAATGTCCCATCAATAATAACATGTGAAAAATCCGGCAGCGGGGTCTTTTTACCTTTTCCCATATCCACATTGTCTATTATAAGCAATGGGTTTTGGGGGCCAAATTCGCCATACGGCAAAGCCGTCATAATGACATCTGTCACTATGGTTTCTTCGTTCTTTATAAAAGTCGCACTATATTTTGTCTTTGTTCTTGCCATTGACATAACCTCTTGTTCATATAAATATAACACAAACGCGCGGTTTGTCAACCGTGTGATGCATAAAAGTATTGAAAAAATGGCAAAAATGCTTTAGAATATCGCAGTCTTGTCCCCATAGTTCAACAGGATAGAACAAATTCCTCCTAAGAATTAGATGCAGGTTCGAGTCCTGCTGGGGACGCCAGTCCACACAGGGCGAGAACCGATTAAGCAACAAAGTTGCGCCAGGTTCGGGGCGTCAGTTGGTGAAAACGAGTGTAAACGAAGTTTGAACCCTACGTAGCGAAAGGGGCCCATAGAGCGAAAGCGAATATGGGAATCAGACAGTCCTGCTGGGGATGCCAGTCCATACAGACTTATAGTATTATTTAATATTCTGGCTTTTAAATGCGTATATCACAGCATCGGTTTTATTGTTTTTAAATGCCGATGGTATGCTGATTGCTGTCAAGTTCTTGGGCAGATTAAAACGCTGTTGCGTAAACGCCAGAAAATTGTTCCAAGATGCCGCGTTGCTACCCCACGCATAGTGAAAATATATGCGACCATCCTGTGTTATATGTTCTTCAATATTGTCAAGGATGTTGTTGCTGAATTCATTGACGCGTCTGTCGTTGGTGCTTAAAAATCTGTACATATATTCAAATATGTTGGACAGCATAACCAACTTGTATTCTTTGTCCATATAGTTGGCTATATGTGTAATATTGCAGTGTCTGAACTCGATTTTGTCCGGCAACACATTACGCAACGCTTCATAGTTTTGTTCGCTGTTGATGTATCTAAGGCGATCTATGATAAAATCAGGTGCGCATGGCCCCAGATATTTAAACATCTGTTTGTTATTGGTGTTGTATGATGAAACAAAAGTTTTTAAGTCGTCAGAAAATAGCGGCTTTAATGGTTCTATTATTTTTGTGCCAAAGAAGTTTTGTTTTTCGAAAAAGAAATCCATAAAGTCAGAATATTTCAAATGATGAATCATATGTGTTTTAAGTTCGATAACATTTTTCTGCCATGAATTTATATCAAATGTATCCACATGTTTTGCGCCCATCAGATACGATTCAAACGCATGGTCGCCCGATGCGCCAACGGTCAAAATATTTGCCCCAGAAATATCGCCAGACCTGTCAATGTACCCAGAAATATTTTCATTGGTAAACAGATACACAGCACCTTTGTCCTGAAACGCGTATGTTGGTTCGATAAAAGTTTCTGGTTGCTTGGTCATGTTACTTTGTCTTGATGTTTTGTGTCATATAAAGAACATTGTCGCGATTCGTAAGGCTTAGCATTGCCTTAAGAAACATGTTGCGCATTTGTATACCTGTGGCGTGGGTTTTGTTGTTGTGCTTGTCGGAAAATTCTTCCCAGGCGTTCCACATGCCGCCGCGTGTTGATGCACTGTTTCCCCACAGATATTCCATTACAATTGTACCGTTTTCTGTTGCTAGATTATTTGCAGCCAGTGGCAAAATTGTATGATGATAAAAATGCTCCAACGCCTGATAACTGTCGGTGATTTCGTGATGCTGGAAATCAAAAATATTCGACAGAAAGATATAGTCGTATTTGCGTGTAAAGTGCGCACTGATGCCTGTGATATCTGTGTGTGTAAAACTAATCTTTTTTGGCAGTTCTATACCCAACGCATCATATTTAAATTGATTGGAATAATATTTGTTGTCGTACTGTGCCAAAAAATTAGATTTGCCGTTATATACGAAGAGTTTGCGACCGGCGCTGCCCATACTGTAATAAAGGTCCATAAACATACGCAACGACATCGAAAACATTGGTATAATTGGTTCGATTATCTGTGGATTGAAAAAGTTTGCGTCATCAAAAAAGAATTCCAGAAAATCTTCATATGGTACATGCTGAATCATAAGATTTTTTAGTTCCATAATTGGTTTTTGGCGATAGTTTATATCGAATGTATCCACGTGCTTTGCCCCATGTGCATAACACTCGAACAAATGATCGCCCGATGCGCCAACGGTCAAAACTGTTTTTCCTTTCATGTCAAACTGACTGATATATCCTGCGACATTTTCGTTGCTGAACAAAAACGCAGGCAGTTCCTTGTGATAACCGTCACTGGAACAAACCGTTTCTTTATTAAAATCAGGCAGTTTTGTAAACATATTTTTATCTTTGGTTCTGGGTCATATATAGCATCGCGTCTTGTCCGTTTGGTGCCAGCGAACAAATAGATTTCACACCAATAGCATCAAACGAGTACTTGGTTTCGTTAAAATTGTCGATGGAATACTGCGTGTGTCGTTCAAAACTTTTAAGGCCTTGGTTCCACAATTCTACATTAGTATTCCAGCTGTAATGGAAACAAGCCTTGCCACCGTCCTTGGACAGGATATTTTCGGCGATTGGGGTCAATACATTTGCGTGAAAGACCTTAAGTCTTGAAGCAATATCGGTTGTATCTGTGTACAGATATTCAAATATATTGGACATTAAAATAACATCGTATTCTGTATCAAACTTGGTTGAAAGTTCCAGTACATTTGTTTCTTTGAAACTGATTTTGTCGGGCATAATTTGCTTCAGTTCTTTAAATGCCAATTCGTCCGATACATATGAAATCATGTCAGGCATATATTCATTGTGTTGTGCACCATTATATCTGAATAGGCGACTGTTGTGCTGGTGATGATGATAATACATCAGCAAGAATATACGCAACTCGCGCGAGAATGTTTTCCATATAGGCTTGATAATGCTTCTGTCAAAGAAGTGATTCTTGTCAAAAAAGAACTTCATAAATTCACCATAGGGCAGGTGCTTAATCATTTTTGACTTTAGTTCCATAATATGCTTTTGCAGATAGTTTATATCAAATGTATCCACATGTTTTGCCCCAGCCAACAGTGCTTCAAATGCATGGTCACCTGCTGCCGCAACGGTCAGCACCTTTTTGCCTGTCATATCTGTCAGGTTGGCCAAATATGGCTGAATGTTTTCATTTGAAAACAGAAAAACTGGCGAATTCCAGCTGTATGCGCAGCTGATATTTGGGCCGTCTTTTAATGCTAAATATGTCTTGATTGAATCTAACATGGTCAAGATATTAACACAAATAAAAATATTGTCAATAAGATTTTGCACTTCGCTTTTGTTGTTTACAATATGAAAAAAAGCGGTATAATATGCCCCCACAAAAGAGGGAAATATGAAAAATAAAGCGGTTAAAATCGGTATAATTGCATCTATTGTTCCACATATATTTTGTTGTGGGTTGCCTATGCTTTTGGCGATTGTGGGGCTGGTTGCGCCGGATGCGGCTCATTTTCATCTGCTGCCTCATTGGCTGGAACCATGGTTGTTTGTGTTTTCTGGCCTGATGCTGTTGTCGTCGTGGTACTTGATTGGCCGCGACTGTGGCTGTGATTGCGAAAGTTGTGGTGGTAAAAACTCGCATCGCACCCAGAAAGTCATTTTATGCGTTATTACGGTGTTGTTTATTATCAGTTTGGTTTTGCACCTGATGTCACATCAATAGGGAAAAATGGAACGTAAAAAGGGATTTTTAGCACTTTTATGCGCGTTGGCATTATCAATGCCGATGGTGAGTGCTGGCGCACAGACTTCAAAAGAAACTGAAACAGCCGCGCGTGCTAGTGTTCGTGCTCGCGATTTTTCAAACTTTTTATTGCGTTATTGTAATAATTGCTCGTTTCATGATATCAGGGAATATCAGCTTCGGCGCGCCTGCAGACGCGATATCAATGATATTAAGTCGGAAATGCCAAAACTGATTCAGGATTCTGCTTATTTTGCATCAGAGATTGTTAAGGGTGCTGGCATTATAAATGACCTGTATCCAGACGAGGCACACAGTAACGAGGCTTTTGCAGCGTATATTTTAATAAGCGCCTACAAGGATGGATATCCCAGCAAAGATTCACCCGAATATAAAATGGGACGCAATATGTATGAGTATGAAGAAGTATTAAAGAAATTAAAACTGGCCAGATACGCGCTAAAAATGAATCAGAGATAAAAAAACTGGGCTTTTGCCCAGTCTTTTATTTTAACAATTCAGAAATCGCATTTTGTGTATCCGCCAAATATGTTTCCAAACCAAATGAGGTTGGCATATTTGTTGTGTCTTTATCATTAACACGATATTTAACTTCGATTGCATTATTCGCCAAATTCTTGGCCGATACAATCAGTCGAATTGGCGCAGCGACCAAGTCTGCATCCGCAAACTTTTCGCCCGCACGCGCATCGCGATTGTCCAAAATGACTTCAATACCTGCGGCTTTCAAATCGGTATAGATTTTTTCCGCCATAGGCAAGGTCTTGCCTTCTTTGTCAGACAATCCGATAACTTCGACCGCAAAAGGTGCAGTTTCCATGTTCCAGATTGGGCCTTTTTCGTCCGCGCTTTCTTCCAAGATTGCAGCCATTGTGCGACCAACGCCGATGCCATAACAACCCATGATTGGATGTTTGCTTTCGCCGTCTGGTGCAGTATATGTCAGATTCATTGAATCAGAATATTTTGTGCCCAACTGGAAAATATTACCAATTTCAATACCGCGAACCTTGTGCATTTTTGCACCGCACTTTGGGCAAGTTTCGCTTTCGTCATCAATCAATTCTTTGTTTGTGTTAAATCCGCAATCGCACAGGTAAATTGTGTCTTCGCCCATATCGTTAATCAGTTGGAATTCGTGAGCAACACTGCCACCCATATCGCCAGTCGAAGACAGCACGTGTACAACATTTTTCATACCGCAACGCGCAAAGATTGTTTTATATGCTTCCAGACAGCGGTTATAGTACGTTTCCAAATCTTCGTATGTTTCATGGAAAGAATAAGCGTCTTTCATAATAAATTCGCGTGTACGAATAAGACCGGCGCGTGCGCGCAATTCATCGCGGAACTTGGTCTGGATTTGATAAACCATAAATGGCATCTGGCGATATGTTTCCAGAACAGATTTAACAAAGTCCACAACAACTTCTTCGTGTGTTGGGTTCAATACATAGTCCGTACCCGAACGGCCCTTAAATTTTGCCAACACATCCACTGTGTCATAGCGACCACTTTCGCGCCAAATGTCTGCCCCAGATACAACAGGCATCAATATTTCCTGACCGTCAATGGCATCCATTTCCTGACGAATGATATTTTCGATGTTTCGGACAACGCGCCATCCCAAAGGTGACAATGTATATCCACCTTGGAAAGTTTGATAAATGTATCCACCTTTTAACGCGATTTTGTGTCCGTGTGTTGTTGCGCCAGCGGCTTCCCCAATCAGGCGTTTTACGCATAAATTTTCAATTCTCATAATTTAAAACTCTTACTTTTTTAATTCTTTATCTTTTAATTCCATATATTTATCCGAGACTATTTGTTGCAGCACCTCGGCAATCTGCTTTCTGTCCATACCCTCCAGGGGGGGCGGCGGCAACAATGTGATTTCGACTGTAAATCCGCCCAGCATCATGATATGAAAAACTTGACCAAACGCACTGCGTTCAATTTTGCACAATGGCCCTTTGTCCATTTTTTTGTTATCAAAGTATGCAAAGTGGTCCGCCATTGTTTGTTCGTCAATAACGCTGCCGTCGCGATATCTATAATGCATCGCCATAGGCTGTACAGTCACATTGGAATTTTCAACAAAGTTGAACAATGTGCTTTTAAAAGGTTTTACATATGCGCCGTTTGTTGTTGTGCCTTCTGGGAACAGAATCATTGGATACTTAACATTTTGAACGGTCTTTTGTACGACTGCCAACGCATCGCGTGCGTGTGAAGGACGGCGGTCAACAAATATCACACCGAATTTTTTTGCGACCCATCCAACTAGTGGCCAATTCTCCATTTCTTTTTTGGCAATAAAGCTACCACGAAATGCAAATGGAAAAGTTGCGATTTCAAAAACAGAAATATGATTTGATACAACCATCAGTGGTCGTTTGTCGGTCAGTTTACCATGTACAACAATTTTAATTCCGCCCAGTTTTACCAAAAACCACATAAATACAGGCATATAATTAACCGCCCAACGGCGTGGCATAAATGCGATAATTGGTATCTGAATAACAACAGCCATCCAGAACAGCGTAAATTTAATCGCAGCCATTGTTGTATTAAAAATATTTTGTTTGCGCAACTTGGCCATTTTTTTACTCTTCGCTTTCTGCTTTTTCTGCATCTTCGATATATTCCGCGTCATCGGCATCTTCGCGCAGCAAGAAATCTACAAACGCGCGTACAACCTTGAAGGGACCGACCACCGGCAAGGTTATAATTTTACCGACTGTCTTGATGATATTGTCTTTTTCGTCTTCTGGTGCGCCCAATGCATTTTCGCGACCCAAGAAGTGTTTCTGGTATGTGGCACTCATCTTGCGGGTTTCAATCATAACAAACACATCGTACGAGTTAAACGGAGTGTCAACGAATACGCCTTTGCCAAATGTTGCGCCCAGTCGCAAATATCCCTTAATCAGTGGGGTCATTTCCTGCTTTGCATCTGCTTCATCAATAAATTCGCGCGGCAAGATATTCATGCGTGACAATTTTGGATTAACACCTTCTGCGAATTTTTCAGGTAACACAGTCGCGCGCAAGCGCATCGGTGTCAGGTGGTTATAGTACAGATATGAAATCGCCTGTGCGGACTTGGCAGGTTTTGTGCCGACCCACGAAGCGACCCCGAATAAAATCTCGATTTTGCGGCGCATAATCATTTCGCCCAGTCCTGCCCACAGCAAGCGCATAACCAACGCGTTTTCACGATACGCAGGATCAACGCATGCGCGTGACATTTCAGCGATATTGCCATGGAATTTTTTTATCTTGGAAATATTAAATTCGTTTTCGGTATAAAATCCGCCCATTTTTTCGGCAGCATTTCTGTCAATGATGCGGTATGTGCCGACAACGCGCCCTTGGTGGAATACAGCCATGTATTCGGCGTATCTGTCATAAGAATCGTATTCTTCGCCCAGTGCTTTTTGTTCTTCGGTTACGCCTGCGCCTTCTTCTTCTACGAATACTTTATATCGCAGTTGGCGAACCTGTTTTCTTTCTTCTTTGTTTCGCGTTAAACGCACTTCAAAGTCGCGGACTTTAATAGCCATAAATTAATCCTTTATAATATCTATACTGGGAAGAATATCAAAGAAATGTGCCATTATCAATGATTTTATTTTAATTGGTCGGCCAATTCAGATATTGCAATCGCATACCAGTTTGAATTGTTCCACTTCTTGATTCGATAAAAGTTTGGATATGTCAGATATGCGTTAATCACAGGCATAGGCGCAATATCGGCATCAATCGCGTTTTCTGGGGTTGTGGCATTATCGCGTGCACTTTGAATTGCGGTGATATCCGCGACCAAACCGGCCAGCATATCATTACTTGGGATTGGCGAACCATCTGGATTTGTGACACCAAATGCCGCCCATTGTGGCAGTGTCAGTTTTGTTTTTCCGTCCAGCATACCTATATCAAAATCTGCGGGCAACACGACCCGACGCGCGATGCGTTCATTTTTGTTCCAGCCTAACTTGTTTAAGTAATTACCAGCACTGAACATGGCATCCCCAACGCTGTTGATAATATCAATGCGTCCGTCACTGTTTCCATCCACGCCATATTGTGTCAGCGTTGTTGGTATGAATTGAAAGTGCCCCATCGCGCCCGCCCAAGAGCCGCCAATGGCATTTATGTCTTGCTTGTTTTTATCGGCAACTTTCATCAGTGCAATAAGTTGGTTTGTGAAAAAAGTTTCACGACGGCCGTCATATATCAATGTTAAAAAAGCATCGACCAATTTATGTCTGGCCTTGACCTCGCCATAGTTGGATTCCATGCCCCAAAATGCCAAAATAACATGTGGTGGCAATCCGTATTTGCTTTCCACGCGCCCCAGCATAGTTGGATATTTTGCGCGCATCTTTTTGCCTTGGATAATTCGTTTATCACTAACGGTACGCGCCAAGTAGTCATCTAATGTTAATTTAAATTCTGCTTGGTTTTTGTCGCTTTTTACAATAGAAGGGATAAAGGCGGGGCTGCGCAGTGTTTGCTTGATAGTTTCTTCGGAAATATTTTCGCTGGTGGCACGCGCGCGCACATTTTCCATCATCGAATACCAGCGGTCTATGTCGAACGCGCCAGTTGTGGCATTTGCCATTGTTGGAATAAACGCAAGAGCGGTCAATAACCGTAATTTTGACATAACCTTCATCCGTCATCCTTTGATTAAAATGCGTATTTCAAACCGATATGAATCCCAAACGACTGCCAAGTTGCGCGTTTCAGTGAATCACTTACATGTTGTGTGGATGCTGGTATCGTTTCCAGAACTGGTACCAGATATTCGTATGTCACCCCATTAATTACTTCGGTCACTTTTTGTGTCACATATTGACCATTTTCATCAATTACATAGTCTGTATATTCCGCAATATACAATTTTCCTGGGATATTGCCGACATGGAACAGATTTGTGTCCACCTTTAATGCCAACTGCATACGATCGGAAACTTTATAGTTATATTCCATTTCTGCGGAATAAGAATATGCGCCATTGCTACCTTCGTCCAAGAAACTTGGGTTCTGCTGCCAGTCTGTACGATTTGGCCATATACCTTCGGATGAATATTTTGGCAGGCCAACCTGCATATAAAGGCGCAATTTGTCCTTTAGCGTCATTTGTTTTTCAACTTCTAATCCGATATAGAATCCAGACCATGTTGTGTTATAGATATGTGTTGTGCCTTCGACCACGACTGGACCATCGCCGCCAATGATGACGCATTCGCCACCCGAAACACCCCATGGAACATCGCCCATAGATAACTCATAGTCGCCGGTATACAAATCGTTACCAAGAATCTCAAAGCCTTCATAATAACCTGATGAAGGATTTGTGACAACCTTGATATCCTCTGGGCCCATACAGACCTGATACCAGTTTTCTGGTGCCTCCATTCCAACTGGAACGGAATAATAGTTGCCTAATTCGTCACCGAATACATATTGTCCACCTTGTGTCATCAAGGGCAGATAAATCCCAGGGTTCGGATAATAATGGTTGGACATTTCAAGATTGTGCTTGAAAATTTCATAGCCAATTGTTGGTGACAGTTTCCATCCAGCAATATCCCACACATGGTGCGCGGACAGTCCGAAACGGAAATAGTTGCTGCGCCCACTTTGGTCACCCATAGAAATTGTAAAAATTCCGTATTCTGGGTATGCTGAATCATATGGTTTAAGGTCATAGTCCATAGACAGACCACCATGTGACATATTACCGTACGCATATTCCCCATATACAGATAAATCGAAATCGCGCAGGCTGAAATTATGGCGCGCGCCAACACGAATTTCATCCCAGATCATATCATCCCATTCAAGGATTGAATTTACACCGGTTTCAAATTCAAAGTCCGCAAATCTGCGCGCGTATCCTGCATAAATAGATGTGCCTTTTTCGCTTTCCGCTGGCATCGCAATCCCGTTCGCGGTCATGGTGCCGGCAAAAGTAGGCTGCATCGCGCGTGGTTGCTGATATGTATATGTTCGTTGGCCAATTACCTGCTTGTTGGTATTTTGACCCACATATTTTGTATAACCCTGTTTCTGATAACGTTCAAAAGAAGCCTGATTAGCATTTTGTGGCTGCTGTGTTTGATAATATGACGGCACCCCTTCGTTTGCGGCAAAAGCCATCAAAGGCGCAAAAAGCAGCGACAAAATAGAAATATAATTCTTTTTCATAAACCTTCCGTGCTGTTATTATATCATAAATTTTCGTGTCATAAAAGCGATTTTACCTTGCAGACTTAAAAAAGAGTTATAAAATATTCGCAAATGAATAATCCGGCACACAATATTTATATCCATGTTCCATTTTGTATGTCCAAGTGCAATTATTGCGCGTTCTTTTCGCGCGCTTGTTCTGCGCCAGATTGGGTGGGGTATTCGCGTGATATTTGTGCCGAGCTGGAACATTGGGCACGCACACTTGGTCGAATTGATGTGCCAACTGTATTTTTTGGTGGGGGAACACCGTCATTGATGCCGACTGATACTTTCGCGGAAATAATGGGGTGTGTTCGCAAAAACTTTAATTTGTTGTCCGATGCCGAAGTGACACTTGAATCCAACCCAGGAACATTGGATGCGATGCGCCTGCGTGAATTTATGTCACATGGCGTAAATCGTTTGTCGGTTGGTGTGCAAAGTCTGGACGATGACAAGTTAAAGTTTATGGGGCGCCGTCACAGTGCATCGGATGCGTTGCACCTGTTGGATGCAGCGCATAACTTGGGTTTGCGCGTGTCGGCGGATTTTATATATGGCCTGCCGGATGAAACGGTATCGGATGTTGTGCGTCTTTGCGGTGAAATTAACACGCTGGGGCTGAAGCATTGTTCTTTGTATGAATTAACGATTGAACCAAATACGCCATTTGGCAAAATGAACCTGACTATGCCAGATAACGAAACAATGGCCGCGATGTACACCGCGATCGATGAATACCTGAAACTGTCGCGATACGAAGTTTCAAATTATTGTGCACCTGATAACGAGTGTAAACATAATCTGAACATTTGGGGTGGCGCGCCCTATATTGGGGTGGGCGCAGGTGCGGCGGGTCGTGTCTTTACAAATAACACCTGGTTTGAACAGACGGGCAATTTTGAAACATATTCGCCCATATCCGATTCTGTTCGTGCGACCGAGTGTGTAATAACAGGTTTACGCACTGTCCGTGGATGCCTGTTGACAGATTCTGTAAAAAAGGTTATTGATATGGACTGGGTGCACATGCATCCAGAATTAATAACGGTTCAAGACAATCGTATTGCAACCACTGCTGATGGTATGCTGGTTCTGGACGATGTTCTTGTAAATTTGGTGAAATGAAATGGAAAGTAAGTTTTGGAACATAGTTGGCATTATTGCTGTTATTGGCACTATTGTCTGTGCGCGTTATTTACCAAGGGAGAAAATCGTGAACGCAGGAATAAAATTAGAAAATCTGGATACAACAGTCAGCATTGGCGATAATTTTTATGATTATGCGACATTGGGTTGGCGCAGGGCGAATCCAATTCCAGATGACTATTCGCGTTATGGCGCATTTGATGTCTTGCGCAACACTAACCTAGAGCGCACACGTGAAATTGCGGAAAATGATTCTGGCAAAATTGGCCTTCTGTATTCAATCGCGATGGATGCTGAAAAATTAAATACAGATGGCGTATCTCCGCTTAAACCATACTTGGAAGAAATTGATAATTTATCGCGCGCGGACTTGGAAGAATATCTGGGTCGTATGCACGCGTTTTCGTCTGCGTTTTTTGGCGAAGGTGTTGCGCTGGATGAAATGGACAGCGATCATTACTTGTATAATCTGGGACAGTCAGGTATTGGTCTGTCGCGTGATTATTATTTTGATACCGATGCCAAATCTGTCGAGATACGCAAAAAGTATCAGTCTTATATTGCGGCAATAATGAAAAACTTTGGTATTGATGTTGATGTGAAAAAACTGTACGCGCTTGAAGAGCGTATGGCAAAATCATTTTATACCAAAGAAAAATTGCGCGATCCGCATGCGAACTATCACAAAATGTCGGTTGAACAGTTGCGTGAAAAATTTGCGGGCTTTGATTGGAATGCTTATTTGAAATCGCGTGGTGCATCAGCCGCACGCTTTGTAAATGTTGCTCAGCCTGAAGCGATACAGGAATCGATTGCTATAACGAACGATACAGATTTTGAATTGCTTAAGAACTATTTGAAATATCGTTTGGTAAATTCTGCAACAGGATTACTGGACGACAAAACTTATGACATAGCATTTGATTTTTATAATCGCACAATGGCGGGACAAAAAGAACCAAAGCCGCGTTGGAAGCGTGCGGTTTATATGCTGGACGATTCTTTGGGTGAAGAAATTGGTCGTCTGTATGTTGAAAAATATTTTTCATCTGATGCGAAAAAGCGTATGCAAACATTGGTCAAGAATCTGCAACGCGCATATGCCAATCGAATTCAGGGCTTGGATTGGATGTCTGATGAAACCAAGGAAAAAGCAATCGAAAAACTTTCAACTTTCAAGGCCAAGATTGGATATCCAGATAAATGGCGCGACTATTCGAAGTTGGAAATAAAAAATGATTCCTTGTGGGAAAATATGGTTCGCGTTTCTAAATTCGAAGATGCGTTCTGGATTGAAAAAATCGGCCAGAAAAAAGATCCAGCAATTTGGTATATGAATGCACACGAAGTAAATGCATACTATGATCCATCCACGAACGAGATTTGCTTCCCTGCGGGCATATTACAGTATCCGTTCTTTGATATGTCGTCTGATGATGCGTTTAACTATGGTGCGATTGGTGCAGTTATTGGTCATGAAATGACACATGGCTTTGACGATTCGGGTCGTCATTTTGACCGCGATGGCAATATGAAGGATTGGTGGACCGAAGCGGATGCGCGCGGATTCGAAGAACGCGCAAATGTTATGAAAGAATATTTTGATAACATAAAAATTAATGATGAAGTAAACGCAAACGGTACATTTACACTGGGTGAAAACTTGGCGGACTATGGTGGGGTGACAATTGCATTTGATGCGTATAAAAATTTTGGCACACCAACAGGAACGGCTGCGAACCTGACATCTGATATGCGATTCTTTGTCGCGTATGCTGGTGTATGGGCCCAGAATATTCGTGCAGACGAGGCCTTACGCCTGACCAAGGTTGATGAACATTCTCTTGGCAAGAATCGTGTAAACGGAATTCTGCCACATATTAATGCGTGGTACGATGCGTTTGGTATCAAGCCAACAGATGCTATGTACATATTACCGGACAAACGTGTAAAACTTTGGTAATAAATTACACCGGCAATTTGCCGGTGTTTTTATAATCCCATACCACATTGTGTTTTTTTATGATATAATACAAATACTATATATTCAGGGAGAGATTATGAAAGTTTCAATTATTGGTATTGGTTCGGTTGGTGCTGCTGTTGCGACCGCGGTAAAAAATACAGGATTGGTACATGAACTTGTATTGTTCGATCGTAATGCTATTCGTGCCCGCGCGGCGGCCGAAGACTTGGGACATGCATCTGCTTTTTCGTACGATGTAAAAATTACAGCAGTAAATAATTATCGTGCAATTCGTGGCAGTGATATTGTTATCATCGCGGCTGGTGCGAATCAGAAGGTTGGCGAAACCAGAACTGATTTACTTCAGGCCAATGTTGCAGTTATAAACGATATTGTTCCACGTGTAATGGCAAATGTGGATTCAAAAAATGTAAAGTTAATTATTGTCACAAATCCGCTGGATGTTATGGTTATGTTTGCTCAGCAATTATCCAAGTTGCCAGCATCGCGTGTGATTGGTACAGGTACAATGTTGGATTCTGCGCGCCTGCGTGCGATATTGTCGCGCCAGTTGTCAGTATCGACCCAGTCAATTAACGCATATGTATTGGGTGAACATGGTGACAGCAGTATGATTAACTGGTCGTCTGCGTCAATTGGTGCGGTTTCGTTAAATGATTTTTGCCGCCAGACCAAGATATCGTTGCCTGCGACTACGCGAAAAACAATCGAACATCGTGTTCATAATGCGGCATACGAAATTATTCAGGGGCGTGGTGCGACATGGGATGGAATTGCGGCGGCTGTTGCGGACTTGGTTCGTTGTATTATAAATGACGAGCGTCGAATTTTGACCGTCAGCACAGTATCGGGTCAGGGTTCAAAAATGCTTGCTTTGTCGCTGCCACGAATTGTTGGCGCAAACGGTATAGTCGCGACTTTAACGCCAAAAATGGATGCAACGGAATCTGCGGCCCTGCGGCGCAGCGGACGAATCATTCGAACAAATTATGATTCGATTAAATAAACCAAAATCCCCAGACGGGGATTTTCATTTTGAATATTGTCATATACAAAAGTATTTCTGTGTTTGGTATATTTAGAACTATGATGAATACAGAAATAGAATATACTTTATCATCTGATGGATTGGGGTTCGATGCTCGCTATAATGGTCGGCGCATTGGTTACATCACCTATGTGCGTGTGGGCATTGATAAATTGATAATAGACTATACCAATGTCGAAGAAGGCTTTCGCAATCGCAATATCGGGCTGACATTGGTGCGCAGTGTTGCCAACTTGGCGCGTCAGCAAAAGCGCAGAGTGATAACTATGTGTCCGTTTGCGCGCGCGATGTTTAATCGCTATGCGGAATTTGACGATATTCGCTTGATGAATGCACATTAAAAAATCCCCGAATTTTTCGGGGTTATTTTTTAAGGTTTTCTGCAACAAAATTCCAATTGACCAAATTGTTTAAAAAGTTATCAATAAAATCTGCTCGTCTGTTTTTATAGTCCAGATAATACGCGTGTTCCCAAACATCAGCGGTTAAAATCGGTTTCATATTATGTGCGATTGGCGTATCGGCATTTGCGGTATTTATGATGCGCAATTCATCGCCATCGCGGACCAGCCAAGTATACCCACTGCCAAACAGTGTGGTTGCGGATTCTTTGAATTTTTTCTTGAATTCTTCTTCACTGCCGAATGTGTCTATTATTTCTTGTGGGATTTGCGCTTCGCAGTTTGGACACATCCCATGAAAAAAGAAGTCATGATTGTATATTTGTGCTGCATTGTTAAAGATTTTTTTATCTTCCGGTCTGTTTGCGCTTTCTTTTATTATCTCGACCAGTGAAACTTCCTGATAGTTTGTGCCGTCAATCAGTTTGTTAAGGTTGTCTATATATGTTGCCACATGTTTACCGTGATGTGTTTGCAGTGTCTCTTGGGATATATATGGTCCCAGAGCATCGGTCGCATAGGGCAGGGGAAACTCGGTGATTGTGAACATTTTTGTCTCCTTGGGTATTTTTATTTTGTATAAGGAAACAAAATTTTTCAACAGGAATAAAATTCTCAAAAACCGCTTGCGCGATTTACATTATATTTTCTATAATCGAAACATTGAAAAGGAGAATATATGAAAAAACTATCAATTTTATCAGCGGTCTTGGGTTTGTCTTTTATGGGGGCTGCATCGGCTGCGGACATTACAATTTACCATTCACCATCATGTCCACATTGCCATCACGCGCGTGATTTTATTTCTTCTACTTTGATTTATGAATATCCAGAATTAAAGGTTACAGAAGTTAATGTTACCGATCGTGCGAATATGCCAGCTTTCCAAGAGGCATTAAATAAATGTGGTCTGAAATCTGGTGGTGTACCTGTATTGGTTATTGGTGATCAGTGTAATCAGGGTTATGCCGATGTTTTACAGGACAAATTGCGTGAAATGATTGAAGCGGACTTGACCGCAGAACAAAAGGCAGCGGCTGCAGCAAATAAAGAAGCGATGGCAGCGGACGCTGAAAAGTTCAAAGCAGAACACGCCAATCGTACCAGCGCGATTACAGAATATGTAGCGGTTGTTGCAACTGAAGAAACCGCGGACGCGGCAAAAAAAAAATAACGACGGCTCAGTAATTTGGTTCTGGGGTCTGTTGGTCGTATTAGTTGCGGGCTTGGGCTATGTTCTGGTTCGTGGCGACAAAAAGAACTAATAACAAATCGGATACATTATGTTTGACTTAACTGTACTGGATTATGTTTATGTGGGTGTATTGCTAGTATCCACGGTTTGGGCGACATTTCGCGGTGGCGTATATGAAACCATCGCGACATTGTCGTGGGTGGTTGCGGCTATTGCTGCCCGCTTTGCATCGCCTTGGCTGGACACATTATTACAGCGGTGGTTTGGCGTATCGGAATCAACTGTTGGAACATTGGTGGCATCATACTTTATAGTATTCTTTGCTGTATTGATGTTGGTTGGCTTTGTGAACCAGAAAATTCGCGCCAGAATTCAGGACAGTATTATGAACATAACGGACAAGACACTGGGGGTAATCTTTGGTATTGTTCGCGGTGTTGTTGTTATGGGACTGTTTTATTGGGGGGCGCTGTGGTATTATTCCGATATGCCACATTTGCCAAATTGGATTGCAACTGCGCGCACTCGTCCAATTATGCAGGCCACTGCGGCCCAGTTGGATGAATGGTTCTTCCCAGGGCCAGAAAACAAATTGTTGGCCAGGGACAAGGCAGGTATTCGTGAAGCCATCGAGATTTATAATAATCTTATAAACCCTGCGATTCAGGCGGCGCAACAGGCGGCCCAAAATGGCGAGAATGCATCCGATGAAACAGGATACAAATCGTCCGAGCGTACAGCGCTGGAAAATCAGTTGTTGCAAATTGAAACCTCGGCCCGTGTGGAAGAGTTGTTTGAAACCGAAACAGTGTCTGAATAAAATCCCGCCCGAAAAGGGCGGATTTAATTTAATAAAAAAAGTTGTGGAAAAATAATTTTGTCAATGTTATACTCGCAATGAAAAGAGGTATAAATTGTCAAAATTTTGTGTTTTTTGTGGCGGCAAGCCAGAAAATAAAAATGCCGAGCATATTATTCCCCAATGGTTGATTAAGTTGACTGGGGACAAGTCGCGCACATGTTATTTGGAAAATGCCGCACCTAATAATATGCCATTTATTTCATTTAAATTTCCCGCCTGTGAAAAATGTAATACTGAATTTGCGGAATTAGAGGGCAGGGTAAAGCCAATCGTCATCAATATTCTAGAAGGCAAGGCGGTTAGTGCAACTGAAATCAGCCTGCTGTTGGACTGGATGGACAAGGTTCGTGTTGGTTTGTGGTTGGCAATGCTGTATCTGAACAAAGAAGTAGATGCAATTAAACCGCATATGCACATTTCTTCGCGTGTTGGATTAAAGGACCGTATTCTGGTGGTCGAGCGTGTGCCAGAACGCGAGGACGGTATCATATTTACGGGGCCTGGTTCGGTCACCTTCAAATATAATCCTAGCTGTTTCCAGTTGATGATAAACAATTACACATTTACCAGTGCGTCTGAATATGGTCTTGTTTCACGCAGGCTTGGTTTCCCGTACTGCGATCGTATGAAGTTTATGGATATCGAAGATATTCGTTTCAATACCATTATCAAGGGCACCGGACGCATATGTAACCCGGTTGTAAAGTCATTGTCACCGGATTCAGAAAAGACAATCATATATCAACCTGTATTCAAGCATATGGATAAATTTGCACCAAAGTTATATGAAAGTGATTATGTAAAAACTCACAGCCTTGACATGCAAAAGGGGCTGGGTGGCATTTTCTATCAGCGTGGTACATCGCCTGTCACATATTTGCCAGCAGAATCCAAGGTTGAACTAACACCGCGTCCATCTACGCGCAATATGTATCAAATGGGCACTTTGTACCATGAATTGTCCAATCATATCATAGAAAATACATATACCTATAAATTCGCCACGCCCGCTGTTCAGGCAGACCAAGAAAGAACCCGCAAATGTTTGGTTGCTTGGAACGAAGGAAACAAAAAAACATTTTTGCATGCGGCACAGATGGCACAGAAAGCAAAATAAAAAATCGGGGCAAAAGCCCTGATTTTTTTATTGTAAAAAACTAATTAAGGTATAATATATTCAGGGTACAAATTACTTAAGGAATAAAAATATGCCAGCAAAAACAGTTAATGATATCGTTGCATTATGCAAACGCCGTGGTTTTATCTTTACAGGGTCTGAAATTTACGGTGGTCTTGGTGGTGCGTATGACTATGGTCCATACGGTGTTGAATTGATGAAGAATATCCGCAACGCGTGGTGGAATTCTATGATTTATTCACGCGATGATGTCGAAGGTCTGGATGCTGCATTGATTTCAAACAGATTGTTGTGGAAGTATTCTGGCCACGAAGCGGGCTTTTCCGACCCATTGGTTGAATGTAAAAAGTGTGGAACCCGCATGCGTCAGGATAAAATGAAGGACCAGACAAAATGCGATAACTGTGGCAGCACAGAAATATCCGAACCGCGCGCATATCAGTTGATGATGGGCCTGTCTATTGGTGCGACATCTGACGGTGCGGTAAACGCATACCTGCGTCCAGAAACTGCGACAACCACATATACAAACTTTAAAAATGTTTTGGATGCCAAACCACATAAATTGCCATTTGGTATTGCCCAGATTGGTAAAGCGTTCCGTAACGAGATTTCGCCACGCGGTTTTGTATTCCGTATGCGTGAATTTGAACAGGCTGAATTACAGTACTTTGTAAATCCTGTTGATGATGAAAAGTATCATAAGATGTGGATGGAAACACGTTTGGCCTGGTGGATTGATGTGTTGGGTATTCCTGCGGAAAAATTGCGCTTTATGCCACATGAAAAGTTGGCGCACTATGCCAAGGCCGCGGTTGACATTGAATATCAGTTCCCAGACGGCTTTGACGAAGTCGAAGGTATCCATAATCGTCAGGATTTTGACCTTGGGTCACATACCAAGGGTCAAAAGGATTTCCAGATTCAGGCCAATGTTTTGGAAAATCGCGACAGTACAACCAAATTGTCCTATAGCGACCCACAAAGTGGCGAAAACTTTATCCCATATGTAATTGAAACAGCGATGGGTGTAAATCGCGCGATGTTGGCTGTTATGCTGGAGGCATATAACGAAGAAGATTTGGGTGACGGCAAAACACGCACTGTGTTAAAATTAAAGCCGGCCCTGTCACCGGTCAAGGCTGCGGTTATCCCATTGGCGCGTAATGTCCCAGAATTGTTGGAAATATCAAACGGCATTGTGGCCAAGTTGCGCAAAATGGCAATCGGCCGCATTGAATTGGAAAATTCCGGTAATATCGGCAAGAACTATCGCCGTCATGATGAAATCGGCACACCTGTATGTATAACAGTTGATCATCAGACAATGGAAGATAACACTGTCACATTGCGTTATCGTGACACAATGGAACAGGTTCGTGTTGCAATCGAAGAAGTTCCGGCCAAGGTTCTTGAAATCTTGAACGCCTAATAAAAAAATCCCCGTTTTGGGGATTTTTTATTGCTGTTCAATTGGTGTCATCTGTGGAACTATCACAACATCGTTATAGAACGACAAGAATCTGTTTCCTGACATACAGTAAAACTTCTGTAATGTGTCCTTGTATTCGCGTACCGCAGCAACCCAGCGTTCCTGAATTTCGGTCTTTGCACCTTGGTTTGCGGAAAATGCGCCCAACGCTGCGCCAGCGCCTGCACCGGTCAATGTTGTGCCAAGGCGCGCCTTGTTATCCATGTCGATAATACCGCCATCGGATGCACTAAGTGTTTCTGGTTCAAAGGCATCAATTGTGCAATTGTTTCCCTGGCCGCAGTGTAGCAGTGAACCACCAAGGCCACGCAGGTATATCTCGCCACCAACGGAGTCGCCTTTCACTTTATCCCAGTCGGATTTTTTAATCCCCAGCAGTTTATCGTTAAACCGTACAATCACGGCGCGTTGCTTTGCTGTGATTTCGCGTATGTCGCCACTTATCATGACAAATGAAGAGCCGATTGTTTCGCTATCGCAGGGGCCATCGCACTTAATCATTTCATTGTCGGTATACAGATAGTGGTCATCAATCTTCGCAAAATTGTCTTGTGCCATATCGTCCAAGGTGGCTGACTTAGGGGTCTTGCTTGATGATACTTTGGAGGTATATAGATTCATACCGTCACCCTTAATTGTAAAATCGCTGCCGACTTTTAATTGTTTGCGCGTACAGTTCCAATAGCATTCGCTGGCACTCATATCTTTATATTGTGTACTGTTGCATTCTTTTTTGTCGCCGGTTGTCGTATTTTCGCAGACGACAAAGTTATCTGGGTCGGTTATACTAACAAATACTTTGGCAGATCCGTTAATTTGTGCCCCAGTTGATAATACATGACCGTACAGACAGCGTTCAGTTTTGCCATCAAATTCACAATTTTCAATGCGTAAAACATCGTTTTTGCCGGTTGCTGCTACATTTCCAACAATCGCACCCATTGCGGCATTTACGCCAGCAGATGCAATCATATCGCCGGCAACCTTGCCACCATATGAGCTGGCCGCCATCAACGCGCCACCACCAGCTGCCGCTGCAACAGTGGACAGTATCTTGTCCTTGCCGCCGCCAAACATAGTGTCCTTGCCAGGCTCATTTTTTCCCATAGCATTACCCGCCAGCCCAGCCAACACAACGCCTGCGGCAATTTTAAAACCCGCGCCTTGTTTTTGTTCTTCGTTCATGATGGCCTTGACTTCCTCTTCGGTTGGTTCGGCATCCGCAGGGAATGTCACCGTACCCGCCATAGGCAGCCAAGATTCAGCCGGAAATTCAGAAATGTTACATTTGAATGCATCGCCTGCCGCTAAATTACCGCGCGCCACGACAATGTTTTCGCCGTTTTGTCCCGCGCCAAATGCGTATAATTCAACGACTGCACTGCATGTGGCTGGCGCGCCAGCATTTACACCCAGATTAGGTTTTGTCCATTCGAACTTCGCATCTGGATAAATCAGTGCGCATTGTTGTAATGTATCAATTGTGACAGGAATATTCGGATCGTTTGCTATAATTTTACTCGCCAGATTTTCATCAGCAACGCGTACTGGCAGGCTTGCGGCCGCCACTGCCGCCGAAGTGCTTGCACCATTTGCGGTTGTGTCGCCATTGGTGCCAGCGCGTTGAGTGTTTACCTGATTATAGGCCTGGGAATAACTGCGCGCTTGATTGCCTACGCGAATGACTGGTGCGGCATCGGACATGCCTGGCATGCCTGCCAAAACGGCCAGCAAACAATAATAAAACTTTGAATTTGTATATTTCATATGTCCCTGCCTATAACCTATATGTAATGTGCGTTCGTGCTTTGCCCATCAGTCAGGGGCAAATTTTAGAACTGTAATCTTAATCTGACACCCAAATCGACCATCCCCAGTCGGCCGCTTTCGTACCAATTTGTGTAATGAAATACGCTGTCATATGGTGCCTGAACTTCGCCGCCTGCGCCGTCGCCCAGCCATTCGGTCTGGGATACGATGATTGAACCAGATGTCTTAACCTTGCCCAGATTGGCATAGCGAACAAAGAAGTCTAATTTAATTCCGCCTTCCATTTCTGTGGTCAGGCCACCCTCCAGCATGAATGCGAACTGTTCGGTTGTGCCGCCATTATGATACGCGTAAACATCGGAAATGCCGGTTAAATCCCCTGGGCCGGCCTGTGTTGGGTCCATTTCCGAATAGAATGTGCCATCATAAACAACATAGTCAGCAACTGTGTTCAGCGATATACCAACACCGGCACCAATATATGGGCGCAAAGAACCGCCCGCTAAATATCCAGTATATGAATCAATGTTGTAATAAACGTTCAGCATGGTTGTATTGGCTGTTATTGCGCCCCCATCAACCTGGGCCTCGATATAACTACCCATACCGTCAGATGTCTGGACAATATCAGGATATGAAATTCCAGAATAACGCAGGTACGAAAAATCCACGCGAACATCATTATTGATTGCCGCACCAACGGAAATCTGTAAAGGAATCACGCTGTCGGATTGAAACTCGGCGGCCTGAAAAGCCCCTGGTACGAAATAAGAATTTTGTTCGCCCTGGTAATCAGCGGTCATATCGCCCATAACTGATGCGGTAAATCCCGCCGACAAACCGACATACAGCCCGCTGTCCGCTAGTCTATCATAATCCGCAGGCTGATAATACTGACGGCCCGCTGTTGATTGAGCGGTGCCCACGCGTGGCAAAGCGCCAGTTACGCGCGTTGGGGCCACTGCATTATTATTGTATGCACCATAAGTGGCAGGAACAACATTGCCATAATTCATCGCAGGAACATACATCATTTGGCCATTATTTGGCACAGCGCCTGTCGGCATAGAATTTACCTGACGCGATGGATAAACAGGATACGCGGCATCCGCGCCCACTGGTAAACCCAAAAACAGGCCCGCCAAAACGGCAGAAAAGCTGAACTTTTTCATAATCCTTCCATATTCCTTTGGATACATTATATCATTTTGTGGCCCTGCGTGCAAGCGCGCATATATAAAAATCCAACATAAAATCAGGTTTATTCAATTCCCTTGCCTTGGTCAGGTAATACTACAGGCGTGACTGGACTGATTTCGGTTTGCATATCGGATTTGAGTTTCAAAGTCGCAGCATTGAATCCCTTGGCTATAGTTGTTTGTGGGTCTTCTGGTTTTGGACCGTATGAAATCTTGGATGCATCAGGCAACATCACAGGTTCAAGCATCAGAGTGGACTTTTTATTTGCGGGCAGTCTAAGACTTTTAACCTTGGTCAAATCGATGGCACTTAAGGTCAGATTTTCTACGCCACTTAAATCCAAATCGATACCGGCAATTTGGCCAAAGGACAGTTCTACGCGTTTGGCCTTTTTGGGCATCTTGATACTTTTTAGGTTATTGTAATACATGCGCGAAATAAATAGTTCCTCGGTCACGCCACTTAAATCCAAATCAATTGCTGACAGCTTTGTTTCAATCATTTCTACTTCTTTGATGCTGATTGGCATCTTAATACTCTTACAGGCTGTCATATTGGCTTCCCTTAAATTCAGTTTGCCTGTAACAAAGCTTAAATCAACATCGTTTGCTGGTAATGTTGCACCATACAAATCCATCTCGTACAGAGCTTTTGGGAATTTGATATTTGGTATTTGGCTCAGGTCGGTTGAATTAAATCCGATGTATTCCTTGAAGCCGCTTAAGTCTAATTCAAGATTGGGCAACTTGGTGCGTGTCAGGTTAATTCGATATGCGTTTTTTGGCATGATGATGCCTTTTGCGTATTCTAAATCGGCCCAGCCCAAGTCCAGTTCTTGTTTTATACCACTAAAATCCAAAACTGCTGCGGGTAATTCTGCACCGTTTATGCTCATAATGTTGCAGCTTGGGAATATAATGGATTTTGCGTTCTGCATTTTGCATCTGACCAGTGAAGCATGATTTTTTACACCACTTAAATTTAAATCGATTGCGGGTAATTTTGCATCGGATAAGTCAACACTATCTATATTTTTTGGCATTTTGATATTGGTTGATTTGCTCAAGTCCGAGTATTCCAAAACCAAGGCATCTGTGACCCCGCTAAAATCCAAATCGATTGCTGGGAATTTTGTGTGTGAACCACTAAAGACAGAAAACTGTGTCGGTAATGTCATACCTGTGACCGCGGTTAAATCCACATCAACAAGATAGATGTTTGTCGCGCCGCTAAAATCCAGATTCCCGCGCAGATTTTTTCGGCCACTTAAATCGATTGTTTTTGCGTTTGGCAGATTTATGTTTACCAGATCACCGTTTTCAACGGTAAAGATAACCTGACCATCTGCAACAATATCGTGCCCGCCAAGTGGATTTTTTGTGAGTTGTAATTTTTTGCCTGCCAGTTCGTCGTTAATGGATTTGATAAACACGTCACGTACTTCTATTGGGGCGGGTATATTGCCCGGATTTCGTGTTATGTCGCGCACTTCTTTATTGCGCAAATCCAGCATCAATCCATCACCCAGCATTATTTGCGAGTCTTTATTTATTTCGTAAATTACACCATCTTTGGCATAGAAATCTTCGGCGCAATACACATTGTTGCGTTCTGTATCAAACCGAATAATTTGGTTGTTTATTATCGTATAATGGTTGGGCAGGCGCACCTGTTGTGCGGAAAAATCCACGCCAAAGTGATGCTTAATCGCATCGGACAGGCCCGTAATAATATTATCGGGATTGGAATTCAGCGTGTTATCTGGGTTTGGTACGGTGTGATTGTATCTGTTTTTGATACTGATAAAACCGCCGGTTTTCAGAACCTGAATAGAAATAACTGATGTTCCGTATTTGTCTTCGCGTTCTGGTGCTGGAAAATCCTCGCGGCGGATTTGGTCAACATCTTTGCGTACGGCATTAATAATGTGATATCGTTCAAATCTGTGTGGGTCGCGGAATGTACAAAGTTCTTCCCCTGGTGCATAATATTTTTTTATCGCATTTTGTTTTTCCAGTGTATCCGCAACATACGCATCATAGCCCGCACGACTTAGCAATTCGATTGGGTCCATATGTACAGCTTGTTCTGCTATCTGAATATTCTTAAGCGATACCAGATATTGTAAAATAGGTTCGGCATCACGGCCCGCATACTTTACAATTTTATCGATATCTTTGATATCAAAAATACCGTTGTCGTATGCGCGGATTGCTTTGGCAAAACGCTCGCCATTTTGTTTTTTGATAATATCAAACATAGTCTTTTCTGCCATAAGACCAACCTTTTTTGTACTTTGATTACATCAATTCCATTTTGATAATTTTGTCTGGATTTTTTACATGCCCATTGTCGCGAATGTCGCCTTTTTTAATCGCGTCAACATGTTCCATCCCCGAAATAACACGACCCCACACTGTGTATTTGCCATCCAGAAAATCACAGTCTGCGGTACAGATGAAAAATTGACTGTCCGCAGAATCTGGTGATGCTGCACGCGCCATACCAACAGTGCCGCGAGAAAAAGTTTCGCTTGAAAATTCGGCAGGAATTTTAACGCCGCTGCCACCTGTGCCATTACCCAATGGGCATCCGGCCTGTGCCATAAATTCATCAATCACGCGATGAAAAGTCAAACCGTCATAGAACCCGCTTTTGACCAGTTCGGCTATACGCGCAACATGTTTTGGTGCGATTTCCGGCAACATTTCGATAACAACATCGCCAGTCGCCAAAGTCATTTTGATTTTTTTATTCATTTTCGCTTCCTTTATCCCTGACATTATACCATAAAAAATCCCCAAAGTGGGGATTTTCTATCTTTTTCTTTCGTGGGCTAGTTGCTCCAGCAGTATTATGTTATTTCGCACATACTCTGCCGTATCGTACAAACACTGCTCGCTGGCGGCAGCATTGCACATATGATAGCAAATATGGAACCATTCCGGGGCCAGTGCATAATAATCTTTTTTCTTTTTGTCCCAAATAATAACATTGCCAGCAACACCAGAACCATATCTGTCATATTCAGAAAATCTTCTGTGGACAGTCTTGGTAACAACCATAATAGGTGTTAAATCCTGCAACTCGGAACTTTGTTCCCACTTTTGTTTAAAGTCTGATATTTTTAAGACAACATCTCTTAACCCAATAACGGGCTGGTCATTATATGTTTTTTTGTTTATGGCACCTGTCTCTATATTATATGCAACAATATCATTATACGATTTTTTTAAAAGTTGTTCGGTTTTTTCTTGGGTCAGTTCAGACTTCTTTTTATTAAATAATTTGGAAAAACAATTCATCATCTATAACCTTTATCTATTTCCGCTTGTACGCCAGAACATATGGCACAAACTTGTCGGCATGCTGATTGCCCAGCCATACGCGCGGAATCAAAATACTGTTGCCCATGCCGGCGGCCATTTTTTCAACCGCTTCGCCGGTCTTGGCATTGATTAAACGTTCCAATTTAACCGAAACCTTGTCCATGGTATTCGGCAAAATAAATGTGATTTCGTCGCCCACGCGTGTTTCGTTGCGCAGTTCAAATGTAATGTTGTCATCGTCAACCGCGGTAATCACGCCGGCCGCATGAAATTCCGAAGTGCTGCGCGTGGTTTCATAGTTGTGTGCGCTTGGTCCCAATGGGCCGTCAAAGAACGCCGTTGTATATCCGCGTGTTTCCAGTCTGTTCAAATCTTCCATAAATGGGGCAGGGTCAAATTCGTCTGGATTTTCCGCATATGCATCCAGCGCGCAACGATACGCGTGAACAACGCTACCAACATAATATTCGGATCGATTTCTGCCTTCGATTTTCAATGAATCAGGATTGGCAGACACTACTTCTGACAATCGTGGCATCAGGCACAAGTCCTTGGAATTCATAATATACGCGCCGCGTTCATCTTCGGTAATCGGCATTTCGATACCGCTGTCGTGTTCGCGCAAAATCACATCGTATTTCCAGCGACACAGTTGTGCGCACGCACCACGATTTGCAGGACGACCTGTGATAAAGTTTGACAACAAACAGCGTCCCGAATAAGACATACACATCGCGCCATGTACAAAAATTTCCAAACCAACATCAGGGCAGGCCGCGCGTATAGTCTTGAACTCGCTGTGCGACACTTCGCGTGCTAGTACACATAATTTCGCCCCCGCGTTTTGCCAGAATTTGACTGTCTTGGCGGAACAAATATTCGCCTGTGTTGAAATGTGTATCGGCATATCTGGGAAGTTTTCGCGCACCCACATAACAATCCCTGGGTCCGACACGATAAGCGCATCAGGCGATAGGTATTTTATAACCTCGGCCACGCGTGGCATATTTGCGTATTCGTGGTCGTGCGCAAATAAGTTGAACGCCAGATAGACCTTTTTGCCGGCCGCGTGTGCTAATTCGATGCCTTGCTTAACGCCTTCGACATCAATCTTTGCACGCGCCCGCATGGAAAAGCCCGGCAGCCCGGCATAAATAGCATCTGCACCATATAAAATGGCGGTTTTGAAAGCGTCCAGCGTTCCCGCCGGCGCTAAAAGTTCTGGTAATTTCTTAGTCATAGCTATATTTTGCCTTAAATAAACACAAAGGCAAGGAATTTTATAACAAAAACGGGCTTAATGCCCGTTGAACTATAAACCTTTTAAACGCTTTCTTGCGGCTACGATTGCCTCCTTGACGACTTTCTCCTCTCTCTGTGTTATATCGAATAGCGCTTGTTTTTTTCGCAATTCTTCGGCAGCTGCCGACAATTGTTTTGCTTTTTCGGCATTCTTTTCATATGTTTTACGTGCAGCTTCCAGCAGTCGTGAAAACATATGGAAGCGAGCGTTTTG
Organism: Alphaproteobacteria bacterium; assembly: GCA_017630405.1. GTDB lineage: Bacteria > Pseudomonadota > Alphaproteobacteria > Rs-D84 > Rs-D84 > Enterousia. Next base: position 888 of record JAGBVH010000009.1, on the reverse strand, counting down.
CAATTCATCTGCTTCTGAAAAGGTTTGTACGAAGTCACAGTTCATATCCAGAACATGTTCACCAGTCTTTTTTTCTGCGACAACTAACTTATGATTTAAAATATCAAACGACACAGTTATAGTATCTAGCGTATATATTTCTGTGTTGCCCTGTGTTTTGCATTCCAGGATTGTTGATTTTTTAAATTTTTTTATCAAATCGTTGATTATTCCGTTTTCTTCACGAAACTGCTTATTAAAAAATAAAATCATAGTTGTCCTCCTAAGGGGTTTGTTATCTTAATTGTAATTATAGCACAAAAAAATAAAATGTCAATGAGCGGGCTTGGGTGTAAATTTATGATTTTTTTGCTTGCGTTTAATTTTCAGATATGTATAATTGTGGGGCATTGCCGGTTTAGCTCAGCTGGTAGAGCGGCTGATTTGTAATCAGTAGGTCGTTGGTTCAAGTCCGACAACCGGCACCAGTTTTAAAACGCACCAAACGGTGCGTTTTTTATTTAGATTTCTTTGCTTTTTTGATTTTTGTGCCAATCGTGATTTTGCTGCGGGGAGGACAGTTTTTATTTTATTCGAGGCGCGCAATTCCAACCCAAACCTGCCCTACGTCCCCTAAACACCAAAAACTGTGATGCAAAGTGTGATGCGATATGGTACAATGCATGGGAAATAAAGGAAATTATATATGACAGACAAACCAAAAATACTCTATCATGGGTCACCAAACAAAATCACAGATGGATACATACGTAAGAAAGAAGCGCATATTAACAGTATGCAGACACCGATAACTGCCGCATTCGCAACCCCAAGTTATGGTCATGCGCGACTTTATGCAGCCATGGAAATAATATCTAGAGGCTGGATGTCTCCAAGAAGCAACGATAC
>JAGBVH010000008.1 GCA_017630405.1 Alphaproteobacteria bacterium | reverse complement strand
CGGGCATAGTACAAAGGCTAGTATGCAAGCCTTCCAAGCTTGAAATGCGGGTTCGATTCCCGCTGCCCGCACCAAGGGATTGGGCGTGCGCCGGAGTTGGAGAGCCGGGGCAGACTGTAAATCTGTTGGCTTAAGCCTGAGGTGGTTCGAATCCACCCACTCCCACCAAAAGATACACCGCACTTTAAAAGTGCGGTTTTTTGTTGGATTTTTAATAATTTCGCGAGTTCGATAATGGCATTTTTGAAAACAACTAATTTTTACTGATTATCGAATGCTCCGGTTTTCCAATACTTTGCTCTGTTCGAATACACCAACATTGTTTACAATATTGGTAAAATTAGCCTTTTTATATTCAACACCTGGGTTTAATTGTATACTTTTGCCTTTATTAAAAATATACCAAGGTCTTGTTCCAACAATTTTTACAATTTTTCCATCTGTATAAAGGCTATCTTCTTCTGGTAACGCGATTATCGGTTCACGCATAGAATATTCTATTAAATATTCTGTGGCTTTTTTATGCTTTTCCTCACTCTGATTTGTATAATGTACAGTAAGCGAAAAACCGAACAAAGAATTAAAGCCATTTGTATCTTTTAATCCAACATTATTTGTATCCATATACAAAATAGAATCAATATCTTTTCCAAATATTGCCGCACCAGCACTGCCACCATAAACTATACCACCGTTATCAGTATACTGTTTTATTTTTTCAAACGCACCACTATCTTTCAATCCTTTTAATAATTTATAGGTATTCCCACCACCTATAAAAATAGCAGAATAATCAAACAAATTTTTACTTAAAATTTCATCGGCAGATTGTACAACTTCTATTTCGCCATGTTTAATATTACTAAATTCTCCAACCAAAAACTTTCTACAATTTTGATAGCCATTGTCGTAGTGAGTCCATGCCAAAGGAATATATAAAATCGGTTTCTTAGAATCTATCAAACTCTCAAATAACTTATTTGTAATAATGGTTTGTTCTGCACTGCCGCCACCACTAAGTATAATAGCCATTAAACATCACCTTTTTTATTATTCTTGTCATAATTGTATCATGCCTTTCTATTTTTTTCAATTTCACCCATCGGAGAAATCATAACCATTTTTCTTTAAATTCTTTTACCCGTTGCATCAAATCGGTGAATAGTTGTTTGTTTTTTGCTCGATTAATGCAAGCATACTCCCACCAGAAAAAGACCGACCGTAATGGTCGGTTTTTTGTTTTTTTAGTTTATGTAATCTGATATACTTACGAATTATGAATACGACAATTTTATTAGTTTATGTGTTTTTTGTTTTTTCTGCCGTAATGGTTCCTTATATATGGATTCGTGGCATAGAGTACGCATGGTGTATATTGGTTAAACATCAGGCACCTTTTGTGGCCAGTTCGCTGGGACAGCGCAGGGCAACCGCAAAACATATAAATGAATATTATAAAAATCCCAAAACAGTTGTAGAAGTTGGTTCTGGGTATGGTGGTTTGGCGCGATATATTGCACGACATACCGGGGCAAAATCTATTGGGCTTGAAAATATGCCCTTTTGTGTTTTTGTGGCTAGAATTTTTGATTTCTTTTCATTTGGTAAATCAAAGACTTTGTTTATTGATGCGTTTGATTATTTTGAAAACAACAAAGAAAAAATAGATGTTGTGGTTGCATATTTAGGACCAACTTTGACCCCAAAACTTTTAAAATATCGCAAAAAAATTAAAGTATTAATTTCTTTGAATTTTGAAATAGAAAACATTAAACCAACACGTGTAATTGATTTGCGCGGGGGCAGTGTAAGATACGGCGGTAAAAAATATCCGCACAAATTGTTTGTTTACGAGTTTTAATTATTCTTCGATTTCAACACTGTCGATAAGTGTGCGATTTACAGATTCTTGTTTCACAGGAACATAATCAGTGCTGGTGATTGTTGTTTCATCATTTGCACCAAGTATCGCAACGATTTTACTTTTTTGAATCGATTTTTTCTCGCCGCTGTTTGCGCCGATTATGTCGCTGTTGTATTTGCTTTGCAGACGCGATGGAATCTGGATATAGTTGTCTGGGTCAATGCCGTCTGATTCAAGATCCATTGGTTCGGCATCGGAAACATCTTGTTGGTTTACAATATACAGTGGTGTTGTAAATGATGTGGCCGATGATTTGATTTCGCGTGGTGTGCCGCTGCCATCCAATGCCATAATGCGCAAGGCGCGTTCACTAGTTCCGTTTGGGTTAAGGCGCAGCAGACCGTCTGTGCCCATATAGCCATTTGGTGATGACAAGAACTGTTCATAATCTTGGCCGGAATAAATCATATTGATTGCCATGTTTACACCGTCGTATCCAAAAGATGACAGGCGGTTTGGTGTGTCACCTGATATTTGCTGATACAGCGCAACAAAGTTTTCACCCATTGGTGGCAGAACAGCGAATTTGGCGCCAGACATTGTATAGTCTGATGAGATGTCCGATGCGCCGTCCCATAATGCGGTGCCATAGAATTTTGCATCGCGTGCACTGACATTGTAATAGCGTAAAAATGACGCGATTGTTATGGTGTCATCACTGTTGCCCAGGAACAATATTGCATCGTATGGTACGCGACCAAGTGTTTCAATCTTGGACAGTTTATCCAACTGATAATCCAGATTGGATTTTTCAATTGCGGTTAATTGTTCGTTTATCATGATGTCGGACAAAACCTGACGGGCGCGTGTGTTTGCGGCGGTGCGTGCATTGTTCATAGATGCCGCAATAGTCATGTTTTTTATTGATTCAGAATCTTTTTCGTTGTAATAGAACACGCCAATTGGTGGCAGGTCGTATTGTTTTGCCGTGGTCAGGGCAGTGCCAGCCATCATGCGACCAGATTTTGTGTTTGGTGCGATTATGATAAAGTTTTTTGCACCGTCTGTATGTATTTCTCGAACGATTGTTTCAACGCTGTTTGTTGGCATAAGAGCCATTGTATAAACACCGTCACCGACCGCTGATGCATCGGATGTAAACGATATAACAGGTGTTTCAGATGGCTTTTCGCTGCGCAGTAATTTTACATTGTCAGAAAAAAGAGGACCAACAATTGCGTCTGGGTTTGATGATAATGCAGTTGAAATCGTTTCGTTTATATCGCCGCGCGCTGTGTCAAAAAATGATGCAGTAAGGTTTGTAGGGGATTTTTCAAGAATCGCCATTTCAACAGATGTGCGAATTGCGCGACCAGCCGCGGCATTGTTGCCCGATAGTGGCAGCAGGACCGCGATATTATGCGTTTCGTCATCCGGTTTTACCGCGCCATAGTTGATTGGCGTTGGTTCTTCGGCCACAAAAGTACCATATTGGTCGGACCAATTATCCGTTTTTTGGGACAGGTCCGCACAACCCGCAAGTATGCAGGATATAAGAAAAAATCTAAAAAATCTGTTTATATACATTGAAAAATCCATTTAATTCTGTATCATTTTACTATAAAAGGATTTCAAATGCAATCAGGGCTTTATGTTGTCGGTACACCAATAGGAAATTTATCTGATATGTCGCCACGCGCAATCGAGGTTTTACAGAATGTTGACCTGATTGCGGCCGAAGATACGCGCGTGTTTGGTAAATTGGCCAGTCATTTTGATATAAAAACAAAACGCGTTTCTTGTCATGAACATAATGAACGCGATGTTGTGCCGAATTTGATTGAAAAATTACATAATGGTATGACAATCGCGGTGGTTAGTGATGCGGGAATGCCAGCGGTTTCAGACCCTGGGTTCAGATTGGTGCGCGCAGCACGTGCAGAAAATATTCCTGTGTATGTTGTGCCGTCTGCGACTGCGGCTGTATCGGCGTTAGTGTTGTCTGGATTTCCAAGCAACAGGTTTACTTTTTGTGGTTTTTTTGATGAAAAGAAATTGCGTGAAGATAACAAGATTCCGCATACTATTATTTACTATGAAAGCCCAAATCGTATAATGACGACCATTGCTGCGCTGGCGCGTGTAATGCCAGAACGAAAGATTGCAATCGTGCGTGAAATTACTAAAATTCACGAAGAAACTATTATCGGATATCCTGCAGAACTGATGAATATCACACCACCGCGCGGTGAAATTGTGATTGTTGTAGAACCAAGACCCGAGATTAAAATGTCCGATGATGATATAAGTAATATTGTAAATGATATTGCAGCAACTTCTATGAAAAGTGCGGCGGCAGAATTGGCGGCGCGCAGTGGGATTTCCAAAAAAGAAGCATATAAAATATTACTGGATAAAGGGGGTGCGGATGATTAAGTTTGTTGGCAGTTTTGAAACGGTGCCGGCTTTGCCGAAGACACAATTTGCAGAATATGCTTTTATCGGGCGCAGTAATGTTGGTAAATCTTCGTTGATAAATGCGGTTGTTGGGGCACCAATTGCCCGCACTTCTAATACGCCAGGGCGCACGCAAAGTTTGAATTTATTTAATCTGGATGATCGGGTGATGATTGTAGATTTGCCTGGATATGGTTATGCCAAGGTGTCCAAGGTTGATGCGATGCGATGGTTGAAAAGATTAGAAGAATATTTGGTAACACGACGACAGCTAAAGCGGTTGTTTATTCTGATTGATTCTCGTATCGGGGCCAAAGATGCGGATTTGGATTTGATGGACTTTTGTGATGCAAATGCAATTCCTTATCAAATTGTTTATACGAAAAAAGATAAAAAAGTTCGTGAGGCAAAACAACTTGAGATAAAGCACACAGACCATGGCGCCATGGTGCCAGAAATTCTGGAAACATCGGCGGAAAAAAAGACAGGGATTGAACCAATAAGGGCAACACTTGGCATTAAATAATAATATTTTTTATGCAACCAATCCTGCCAAAATGTCTGATGCGTTGTGGCGTGTGATTGAGGAAGTGAATGTTCCACTGCAGGATATGTTGATTTTTCTGCCCAGTCGTCGTGCTGTCAGAACTGTTGAAAAACTGATTGCTGAAAAAATGGGCGGGGTTGCGATTTTGCCTACGCTTGTTGCGCTGGGCGAGGGGATAGATGACCAAGAAGCAGACGAACTGGTTGCAGATGACGAAGTTATTTCCAACACAGAGCGGGTTGTTGTGCTGGCAAAGTTGTTGTCAGGAGATGGTAGTATCAAAAATATGGCGACTGCACTTTCTGTGGCCCACGATTTGGTGCGTATGCAGGACTATATGGAAAATGAAGGTGTTGATGCGGCAACGATTGATTGGGGCAGTTTGGTTGATGAAAAATATGCCGCACATTTTCAAAGCAAGGCAAAATTGTTTGAAATATTGTCGCGCTTTATGTTGGGATTTTGCGCGGGGCGTATGACACAGGCACAATACAGAAATAAATCTGTGCGCGATTGGATTGTGGTTATTGATAAATACAAATCTGTGATAGTTTGTGGCTCTACGGCCAGTGTGCCAGCGACTGCGGATTTAATGATGGCGGTGGCGCAGGCACGGCATGGTCGGATTATTTTGTCTGGTAAAATTTCTGGTCGGGTTCAGGATTTTGAACTGGATACCAATCCATATAATTCTGAATATAAGTTTTTATCACGATTGGGGTTTGGTGCGGATGATGTGATTCCAATTGATGTTGGTGACAGTGCGATAGATTTTATGAACTATGCATTTGGTAATGATACTATGGGCTGTGGGGCAAAGCCGAATTTGTCGCATTGTAATTTGGTTAATGTTTCGCGTGAAGCGGTTGAAGCGGCTGCTGTGGCTGAAATTACTGCAAGGGCTATGGCGGATAAAAAATCTGTTTTGGTTATAACACCCGATGCCGCAGGAAACCAGCGTATAGCGGCTGCGTTTGCAGCGCGTGGAATTGTTGCTGATTTTTCTGGTGGTGTGTCGGGGACAATGACGGCGGTTGGTCGCGCGATACTTAATTTGCTGGATGATTGGATTGAGGCTGGTTCAAGTTTATTTGATAAATTTTATGTAAAAAATGACTTTGATTTATTTGAAACAATATCAAACATAGTCGAAGTTTATGCCGAAAGTTTTGCACCACAATTTGTGATAGATGATTCTGTGTCGGTTCAAGTATGGTATGCGATTAAAGAATTGTCGGATGCACTTAAGGTTGCTGATTTAAAACTGGAATTGATTGATGCTCGTGCGTTTTTGGCTGATGCGATATCTGGTGTGTCTGTGCGTGGCGTGATGAATCCAGATGCGGATGTAGTGGTTTTGGGGACAATAGAATCGCGCATGCAGACTGCTGATGTTGTGATATTGACAGGGTTGAACGAGGGGATGTTCCCCGCGCGGGGATATGAAAACGCCTGGTTGCCACGCGTGGTTGCTGAAAAAATAGGCTTGCCATCGCCGGACAGAAAAGTGTCGTTGCAATCGTTGGACTTTATGAACCTGTCATGTGGGGCAAAGGTTTATTGGGTGCGTAGTACTCAATCAGGTGGGGTTCAAACGACAGAATCCAGATTTTTATCGCGTGTAATTGCGCGTGGTGGCGATTTTAATAATGACGATGAAATCGTGCAATCTGTTTTGGCGCAGGATATGGTTGATTACAGGCCTTTGGATTATTCTGTTCCAACGCCACCGGCGGATTGGTCTGATGTGTATGTGACGGAATTAGAGCATTTGATACATAATCCGTTTTCGTTCTATGTTAAGCATATTTTAAGATTGAAGAAAAATGATGATTATTGGATTGGGCCGGATGCGCGGAAGTTTGGTAATCTGGTTCATTCTGTGCTGGAAAAAGCGGTTGATTTGTCGCCGGATGTGTTGGTAAATGAAATGGATTATCAGGCCAAGGAACTGTTGGGTGCTGATAGTGTGATATTCCATTTTTGGCATAAAAGGTTTTTGGAAATTGCGCCTGTTGCGGCCTTGGAATTGTCAGGGTTGCGTGATTCTTTTGCCGAAATAGAAGGGCGTGTAAAGATAGCGGGACGTAATGTGCGTGCGCGTGCGGATCGTGTTTGGGATGGTGGGGTGCTGGATATAAAAACAGGCAGTGCGCCAAATAAATCGCAGTTGGAGCAGGGGAATATGCCACAATTACCGCTTGAGGCGTATATTTTGCAACAAGGTGGTTTTAAAATTGCCAAGACGGGTAAATCTGAATTTCCTGTTATGAAGTTTTTACAACTTAAAAATGCTGATGTAAAAACTATAGTTTATGAAGGTGAAGTCCTACAAAATATGATAAATGCCGCGGTTCTTAAAACAACCGAACTATTTAATATTTATTCGGCGGGTGGCGCGGGCTATGAATATCGCGAGACAAGCGACCAAAAGTACAGGCAGTATGACGATTTTGCTCGGGTTAAGGACTAAAAATAAAATCTAATAACATATCTACAAGCGGTGCCGGCCATTCATGTAGCGTTATGTACACTATATTGCCGACAATTCGCTTATTTGCTCCATTATTTTTATTTTAATTCCAGCATTAATCCACAATGGTCTGTTGGTTTGTTGGCCAGTCGTGGTTCCATGTCAATTTCGCAATTTTTTATCATTTTTGCGGCTGTTTTATTACACAGGAAATAGTCCAGACGCAGGCCTTGTTTATTGCCAACCGTGTCGCGTCCGCGATAGCCGTACCATGTATAGTCAATTTCGTTTGGGTGCAGAGTGCGCCATGCATCGGTCCAGCCGGCACTTAACCATTGGTTCATAATCTCGCGTGCGGCTGGTGCGGAAATCGCGATTCCTTCGTAATTCTTGGGTTTCCAGATGTCGCGGTCTTCAATAGCGACATTAAAATCACCGCCGATAATTACAGGTTCCGGGGAATCCAGATACTGGGCGATATAGTCCGTAAAGGCACGCATCCATTCCAGTTTGTATGGAAATTTAGGTGAATCAACTGTGTCGCCGTTTGGCATATAGGTATTGATAAGTCGCACATGCCCATCAATGACACACTCAAGAAAACGGGCGTTTACATCCGCGTAATTTGGCATGCCAAGGGTGACATCTTCGATGGAATTTTTAGAAAATACTGCGACACCGTTCCATGATTTTTGGCCGAATACCTTGATGTTATAGCCAAATTCATCAAAAATCATATGCGGAAAGTTGGAGGTTTCGACTTTTAATTCTTGGACCATAATTGTGTCGTATTCGCCTTTACGCAGGATTTCCAGGAAACTTTCAATGTGCGCGCGAATTGAATTAATATTTAATGTAAGTATTTTCATATTTGCTTTCCTTTGATTCATGAGTATAATATCTGCTGTCCAATATAAAAACAACAAGGAATTTTATACTATGAATATGTATCAGTTACTTGAACGCACAGCGCAGACATATCCAGATAACCTTTATCTGGTGCGCGAGGGCGTTAAATACAAAGACTTTATTGGTTTGGTCAAAGCGCGCGCGGCATCATTGGATGCAGCAGGTGTTAAAAAGGGTGATGTGGTTGGTATCTTGTCACACAATATCCCAGAATTTCCAATTTCGCTGTTCGCGATTTGGTATCTGGGTGGAACTGTGTTGTTGCTGGATACAAATCTGACACCATTTGAATATGACAATATGACCAAAACAACAGGCTGTAAGTTGGTTTGTGCGGAAAAGTCTTTTGTTTATAAAACCAAGAACTTTAAGTTCTATGATATTACCGAGAAAGACGGCAAGGTTAACCCAGATTTGAAACCTGCGGCGGTTGAATCGTTGGATATTGCAACTATGTCGTTTACATCTGGTTCAACAGGTGTTCCAAAGGTTGTGCCTTTGACACATTTTAATATTGTTGAATGTACAAATTCGTTGGAATCAATGGCCGAATGGATCAGGGAAGGTGATGTCCTTTATGGGTTCTTGCCAATGTATCATGTGTTTGGTTTTGCTGTGGAAATTCTGGCAACGATTCACTTTGGGGCGGGCGTGCTGTTGCAGCCAACAATTAACCCAAAAGAAATAATGGCAGACTTTAAAAAGTTCCGTCCCCAGGTTATTCCTGCGGTGCCAAGACTTTGGGAAGTGTTCCGTAACAAAATTATTGATAATGTAAAAGCGCAAAAGAAATGGGGGCTTGTGTCCTTTGTTTTGAAGTATGGCAAGACATTGGAAAAAATCGGTCTTGGATTCTTGGTGCGCAAGGTTCAGAAGCCTATCTTGGATGTGTTTGGTGGTCGTGCGCGTCTGTTGATTGCAGGTGGTGCCGCTACTAAGCCCGAGGTTGAAACTTTCTATGAAAGATTGGGTTTGACCTTTATTCAGGGATATGGTTTGACAGAAACTGTTGGGCCAATCTGTATTTCAAAACCAACTAAAAAGCGTTTCCCATTTGCTTTTGGTGGACCAACACTGAATAACGAATGTGAAATTCGTGATAAAAATGAAGATGGCGTTGGTGTTCTGTGGTTGCGTGGTCATCAGGTGTTTGGTGGCTATTTGAATAACGAAGAAGCAAACAAAGAAATCTTTGACGAACGCGGTTTCTTTAATACAGGTGATATGGTGTCCATGGATAAAAATGGTGAATTGCACTTTGCAGGACGCAAAAAGCAAGTTATCGTTTTGGATAGTGGTAAAAATGTTTATCCAGACGAATTGGAAGGTATGTTTATCACAATCCCAGGTGTTAAAAATGTTGCGGTATTTGAACACCATGTAAAGGACAAGACAGTCACATATGGTGTGTTCAGTGTTGAACCTGATATGACCATGGAAAAGTTAAGTGCGGAAGTTGCCGCGGCAAATAAAAAGGTTGCCAGTTATAAATGGGTGACTCACTTTGCCATGACAACCGAGGATTTGCCATTAACCGGTACACAAAAGGTTAAACATCATCTGGTTCGTCAGAACTTGATTGATGGCAAGTATCCAGACCGTCACGAATAAAAATAAAATCTAATAGTATATCTAAAGCGAATTGTCGGCATCTAATGTAGCATTTGTACACTATGATGCCGACAATTTGTTTATCTATACCATTATCTTTAATTTACTGTAAAACTTAATCTAAAAAAAACCCAAAAATGGGGGATTTTATTTTCCTAAACATAATTGGCCAAAAGTTTTATCCAATACCTCGGCTGCGGTGATTGTGCCAAGGATTTTACCAATCGCATCTGCTGCGCGGCGGGTGTGTTCTGCGAATATGTCATAGTTTTCGCCCGCGGCAAGTGCGTGCGCTAATTCATCGCGCGCGGATTCCAATAATGTTTTAGTGCGTGCGTTAATGGTAAGGCTGCCTTCGGCGCCGTCCATGATTTTATGAATCTTGTCGCGAAGCGTGGTCATAAATTTATCCATTCCATCGCCTGTTTTTACAGATGTGTAAATTGCGTTTTTCTGGTCCTGTTTTGTTGCGGTGTCTGATTTGTTTATAACCACAATTTCATTATCGTGTAAATCGTCATGTGCCACAGAATCCGGCGTATAGACGCGGATTATAATATCTGCGTTTTCGATTTCGTTTTTTGTTCGCTCGATACCAATGGATTCGATTTTGTCATTTGTTTCGCGCAGGCCCGCTGTGTCAGACAGGTTTATCATAAATCCATCTATGTCCAGATTTATTGATACGACATCGCGTGTTGTGCCGGCAATATCGGATACGATTGCGCGATTAGAGCCGGCCAGATAATTGAATATAGAAGATTTGCCAACATTTGTTTCGCCAACCAAGGTCACATTGATTCCACCACGAATTGCGCGTGATGTGCGATAGTTTTTTAATGCTGTGTCCATTTCAGAATACAGTTTTTCTGTGCGGACTTTGATTGTTTCGCCAATATTTGCGGGCAGGTCATCTGGGCTGTAATCCAACATTGCTGCCGCATAGGCCGATATTTCAATCATAGAATCGCGCCAGTTGTTATATATATCACTGTCATGGCCCAACATAGATTTTAATGCGTGTTTGCGTTGCTGGTCCGTCTGGGCATCCAAAAGCGCGGCCAGACCATCGACATCCGCCAAATCCATTTTGTTATTATAAAATGCACGGCGTGAAAATTCGCCTGGTGCTGCCATTCGCATACCAAGTGTGCCCAGATATTCGAATGCTTTGTTAATTACAGCCGGTGCGCCATGTGTGTGTAATTCTATGACATCTTCGCCTGTAAAAGAATAGGGGGCTGGGAAGTAAATTGCCAAGCATTGGTCAATTAATTCGCCATCGTTGTCTGTCAGATTACAAAAGTAAGCATGACGATTTTGAAAATCGGTTTTTTTAATAAAACTGGCGAATGTATCGTGCAAGCTGTTGCCTGAGATACGAAGAACAGCAACGCCAGATTTACCATGACCAGATGATAGAGCAAAAATTGTTTCGTTATTCATTTCTTATTTGCCTTTACTGATTTCTTTTAGTGCCTGCGGAACCAATTTAGATACATCGGCGGTTGGGTTTTTGTTGACCAAATTCTGGGCCATTTCGATTATATCAAGGCGACGATAACCCAATGCTTCCAGTGCCATCAATAAATCGGGCAGGGCCGATGATGCCGCCGCACCGCCGGATTCCGGTGCAAATAGCGTTGCAGGCGCGCCACCGATTTTGTTCTTTAATTCAACAATGATTTTTTCGGCCATCTTTTTGCCAACCCCCGGCGCGGTTGCAATTGTTTTGGCATCGCCGGTTGCGATTGCTGACATCAAGGTATCGCTGCTGATTGTGCCAAGTATTGCCAAGGCAACCTTTGGGCCAACGCCAGATACGCCTGTTAACATATTAAACAGGTTTTGTGTGGCCAGAGTCGTAAAGCCAAACAGGCGGATGGAATCTTCGCGGACAACCGTTTCAATCCATAATTCCACGGTTGATTTGTGGGTCAGGTATTCTGCGGTGTGGACCTTGTATCCAACCCCATGAACCAATAAAATTACGAATCCGTCACCAATATAGTCAACTATGCCTTGCAATTTGCCAATCATTTGTTATCCTTTTGGGGTAATTTTAATCTAAATAAATAAAAAGGTCAAATATGAGTGGACACAGTAAATGGCATAATATTCAGCACAAAAAAGGTGCAGCTGACGCGGCACGCAGTGGTTTGTTTACAAAACTGGCGCGTGAAATTACTATGGCGGCAAAACTGGGTGATAAAAATCCGGACAATAATCCAAGATTGCGTTTGGCTATTTTGACAGCACGCAAGAATTCTATGCCGAACGATAATATCAAACGCGCGATTGAAAAAGCGTCTGGCGCAAATACTGAAAACTATGAAGCAGTGCGCTATGAAGGTTATGGCCCAGGTGCTGTTCCTGTTATCGTAGAAGCTTTGACCGATAATCCACGTCGTACTGTGCCAGAAATTCGTAATATCTTTGGTAAAAATGGTGGTAATATGGGCGAAGAAGGCAGTGTTGTGTTTATGTTTACACGCGCCGGCCAGATTATGTATCCCGCATCAATTGGTAAAACCGAAGATGAAATGATGGAAATTATCATGGAAGCAAACGCGGATAACCTTGAAACATCCGAAGAGGGCTTTATCATCACGACAAAACCAGAAGATTTTATCACAGCTCAGAAGTATTTGGCGGATAAACTTGGTGAACCAGAGCAGGCGGAATTGACATGGATTCCAAATATGCCTGTTGACCTGGACGATGAAGCATATGCCAAGTTGGAAAAGTTGGTTGATGCTTTGGATGCGAATGACGATGTGCAGAAGGTGTTTACCGCCGCCGCCTAGTAAAAATAAATTATAATAATTCATCTAAAAACAAATCGGGCATCTCATGTAGCGCTTGTACACTACGATGCCCGATTTGTTTTTATCTAAATCATTCTAATTTATTTTTTACGACGGGTAAGGGGTTTGGTAATGGGCGTCTCTTGTAGCGTTTGTACACTACGTTGTCGGGACCGTTCCACATCTAAATAATTCTAATTTATTTTTTCGACAGGCAAGGGGTTGGGGTGATGGGCATCTCTTGTAGCGTTTGTACACTACGATGCCGACAATTCGTTTATATATATACCGTTATCTTTAATTTTTAATAAATTATTCTGGTATAAAAAAATCCCCGTTTGGGGATTTTTATTTTGTTTTAAATTTTTGAAGTTTTGCCTTGAGTGCGAATATTATATCCAAGACATCATCAAACAAGATATGTTTTTCTAATAATTCGCGTTCGCGTTCTTCGGCGCGTCGCAGGTTAGCCTCGGTATGTTGTTTAAGTTCCATTGATATGCGATCGTTTGGGTAATGTGCATAGCGTGGGGCTGTAAGATTTTCTTGTGTATTCATAATGTTATTCCATTTTGTTGTTAAACTACTTCAGTGACGGCGCGTAATGAACCATCGCGCGATAATTGTACAACGCGAATTTTTTGTTTCATTTCTGCGATTAGTTCCGAACGGTCGTATGCCGGCTGGGTGTGCAGAATTCGGTCCGCAAATGCGGCATAGGCTGCTTCGGCACTTTCGGCATGGATTGTTGTATAGAAGTGGTCGTGACCAGTTCCCAACATTTCCCAAAGTACGGATGCGTTATCGGTTGATATTTCGCCCCCGATAATAACATCGGGTGTCATACGAACAACCAAGTCCAAAAGACGGGCGTAATTAAAATCGTTTGTTTGTTCGGTACGCGACAGGATAAAGTGAACGCGATTTGGTTGCGGAACACGAATTTCGCGTGCGTCTTCGACCGTAATAACACGACTGTTTTTATCAATCAATGTTAACATATGATTTAAAAATGTTGTTTTACCAGTTGATGTTGCGCCGCTTATCAAAATAGGGCTGCCGTCATTGATGGCGGACATAAGGCGTTCATAAGGATCATCAGGGCGCACATTTTTGCGTGGCTTGATTTTTAATAGTTCCTGACCCTGTTTAAGGTGATAATTTTCAAAACTGGTGCTTGGTGCGCCGCCACCACGAATGTTTAATGCCACGCCACCCGTCACATCGCGGTCGTCGTATTGGACATTGGGGCCCGCAATCGCGGTAAAACGGTGGTTGCCGGGCAGGGTTGCGTACACCACAGGCATGCCATGAATTGGGTCAAATGGGCGTTCATATATATTTGCGACAGTGTGAATCAAATCAACAAGGTATTGTTTACTTAATATTTCTGCCTGATAAGAAACCCAGGGTACGCGCGCACCATGCAGACGCATCCAAACTTCGCCCGCGTGGTTTATGGCAATTTCTTCTACAAACGATGGTTTATAGAATTCTTCCAAGGGTTTTAGTAAAGAGTTTAATACTATATTTTGTTCAGACATCAATATGATTTTATCATAAATCGTGACTTGAATCAAAACGCTTTATTTGATAAAATGAAAAAAAAGAGAGATGCAAATGAAAAAATCTGTTTTATTTACTTTGTTTGGTGTGTTGTTAGTTGCTGGTTGTGCTTCTGATGTGCCATATAATGAACGCGACTTTGCACAGGGTGGGGCGGATGCACCACTTTATAACGAAAGAACAAGCGATTTTATGCAGGCTGATAACCAGTATGCTAATATTGATTCTTATAAGCCAAAAACTGCGGCGGATAAGGAAAGAAATAATACAAGATGGAATACTTCGCGTATGGAAACTCGCTGGCAGGAATACAAGGGCACAATGGTTCGTGTTCAGATTCTGTTGGGTAATACTGATCTGCGTGAAATGCGTTTGCGTTTGATGCAAAATGCGGATGGTATGGATGTTGACGGTGATGCACGCAGTG
This sequence comes from Alphaproteobacteria bacterium, assembly GCA_017630405.1. GTDB lineage: Bacteria > Pseudomonadota > Alphaproteobacteria > Rs-D84 > Rs-D84 > Enterousia. The sequence continues at coordinate 38,471 of JAGBVH010000008.1, read as the reverse complement.
TTTTGGCCGCAGTCGCGGATTATGAAATGAAGCGCGTGTGTGGCCGTAATGCGGACAGTATTGTTATGGTTTATGACCAGCCTTCGTTCGATGTGATGCGTCCAACACCATACTTTGATTATAGAATCGAAGCCGAAGGCGCAACTATGCGTGAGTATGGTTTCAGATGTGTTTACAATAAATAATTTAATCAACATAAAGGAAGTAAGATGAAAAAAATTATGTCTGTACTGGGGGTTTGTGCGGCTTTGGGTGTTTCGGCGTGTGACAGCAATGCGGGGGCACAAAATGGTGATACAGTTGTTATTAATTTCGCGGGTTTTTTGGACGGTGTTCAATTCCCAGGTGGTACAGCAGAAAACTATCCTTTGAAGTTGGGCAGTGGCACATTTGTTCCAGGCTTTGAAGAACAGTTGGTTGGTGCCAAAGTTGGTGAAGAACGCGATGTTAATATTACTTTCCCAACACCATATGTTCCAGAACTGGAAGGTAAATCGGTTGTGTTCAAAGTAAAAGTTTTGGAAATCAAAGAATAAAATAAAAAAAACCGCCAATTTGGCGGTTTTTATTTTATCCAATTCTCATCATATTTGTGTGTGCCAATGCGATTGCGATTGCATCTGCTTCGTCCGCGGTTTTTGGGTGGGCGTTTGGCAATAGAATTTTTACCATTTTATCCACAGCGGTTTTATCGGCATGACCCGCGCCAGTTAATGCCTTTTTAATAACATTTGGTTCGTATTCGAAAACAGGGGTGTTCTGGTTGGCGACTGCTACAATTGCGGCGGCGCGGGCCTGACCCAGAATCAAAGTTGTTTTTGGATTCTTGTTTACGAATATAATTTCGATGCTGCATTCATCCGGTTTGAAGGTGTTGCAAATTTTAGTAAGTTCTTGGAAAATGGTATTAAGTCTTTGACTCATTTCGATTTTTGGATTTGGTAGGATTACGCCGCTGGCGATATATTTGCGTGATTGACCCGCGGTGTCAACGACCGCCCAGCCTGTGTGTAAAAGTCCCGGGTCAATGCCCAATACGCGTTTTGTCATTTTGCTTTTCTTGTCGATTTGTGTTTAGTGTGGACCCTTTCTAGTGACCAAATAAAGTTTTGGTTCCAGATTAGTGGGAATGTTTGTATTTTATATTTTTGGCCGGGTTTTATTTTTTTGAATTCAGTATCTGTAATTCTGGGAAGTTGGCCAACCGAATTTTGGATCCAATAAAGACTTGGTTTAAATCCTGTCCATAAATCAAAACAGCGGCCATCGGTGGCGCAGATTTGTTTCTTGGGGCCGTGTTTAGATTGTATTGTTTGTGTTTTTTTTATCGTGATGATTTCAGTTTTTATTGTAAAGTATAAGTATATGAAAAACATTAGGAACAGGCATGCGCTAAAGTTAAGAGCTTTCATATTTGGCCACATTCTATCCATGGCATTTAGCAGTAAACAAGTTGGTATAAAAACTGCAATATAAATTAAAGTGTGTTTTTTAATTTTCATTTTTTTATTTCCTGAAACTTATTTTGCTGACAGCGTTATAGCCAAAGTATTTGTTAATCCGTTTGATAATTTCATCGGATTGATATGATAACTGTAATGCCAATGCGGGGTTAGTTGGGCGAATTACAATATTAAATGTATTGTCGCGGTTCTTTTTAATTGCCGCCAGTCGCGCAACCGATGCAATATCGCGACCCATTATTTCGTCCCAACGTTTTGCCAAATCGGAATCAGATGCGCGTACGCCAAAAATCCGCATCAAATCCCCAAGGGCACTGCCCAAGGTTTGGGGGCGTTTGCTGCGTTCATCAAGTTTTTTACCTAGGTTTGACATAACTGTATTCTTTTGGCATAAGGATAAACATTTGACCCTGTGCGTGTTGACCCTGTGCGTATTTGTATGCCTCGTCGCCCTTGCCAAAGAATATGTCGGCACGAATCCAGCCACGAATTGCGCTGCCTGTGTCTTGGGCAATCATTAGTCTGCGGAAAGGCTGACCGTTGGACAGGTTGGTGTTAACATATACTGGCATACCCAATGTGTACAGGTCGTCGTCCATTGCAACACTGCGAATCTTGGATAATGGTGTGCCAAGTTTCCCAATTACATCAGGTGGTGTTGATTCATAGAAGTACACATAGCGTGGGTTTGTGTAAATTACATCGCGTGCCAATGATGGGTTGGCCTTAAGGTGTTGCCATACGGCCTCGGACGAATAGCCGCCCGCCGGACGAATTCCTCGTTTGCGCAGTTCTTCGCCAATGGATTTAAATGGCATATCGTTAACTGCGGCAAAGTTCAATTTTACATCGGTGCCGTCTTCTAGGCGCAAGTTTCCGCTGCCTTGAATTTGTATGTTCTGTACATCGACTATATTTGCCCAATACAAAACGCGACCAATTTGTTTTTCAACAATGTCTTTCTTGGACACCCCTTTGAAATTGCGGCCATCGGTCGGAATCCCCATCAGTGGTTCGTTGCAAGTTGCTGTTTTAGTGCGGCAAGCAGGTATGATTGGGGAATAATATCCGGTGTATGTGCCACGGTCTGTGCCGTTGTCATTAAATATCTGGTATGGTTGAAAGTTTGATTCAAACCATGCGCGTACGGTGGCAACATCCGCCGATGCTGATGGCAGCATACGGCATTTTTCGGCGAATAATTCGCGGTCTGGTATTACGCGACCTGTGAACTGAATCTTGGCCTTGCAAGAATTACGAAATGCCTGAAGTGCATAGCGGACATCGTCTTCGCGCCAGCCGGGCAGGGCGGAATAAGATACGCGTTTAAAATTAGATGGTATAACCGAATTGTCACCAGATACAGTCGGTGTTGACAGGTCGCAAGAAGCCAATAAAAACGCGGCAAAAGCGGCTAAAATTCCTTTTTTCCATGAAAATAGCATTTTTGTGTATCCCCCCACTTGTAAAAAATTTTTCTGATGTTATATTATCATAAAACAAGGACACAAGTCCAGACCTTACATTCGCCAAAATTAACAAGGAGAAATTATAATGGCAAAATTTAATATTATATCCCAGTTCTTGAAAGATATTTCTTTTGAAAGCCCAAATGTACCAGAATTGTTCTTTAGGAAAGATGGCGGTCAGGCGAAATTGGAAATTAATATCGATATTCAAATCAAAGGTGCAGAAAACAACTTGTTTATGGTTGATTTGATTATGAAGGTTCATTCAAAACTGGAACAGGAAGACAAATCTATGTTCTTGATTGAAACTACATATTCTGGTCTGGTCCAGATGGAAGAAGAAAAGGACGAAGAAGTTAAAAGGCGTACATTGTTGATTGAAGTTCCAACCTTGTTATTCCCATCTGTTCGTGCCCTTATCACACGTTTGACTGGTGAATCTGGCTTTGCACCATTTAATATGCAGATGGTGGATTTTGCGCAGTTGTACGAACAGCGTTATGCCAAATAAATTAGAATAATTCATCTAAAAGCAAATCGGGCATCTCATGTAGCATTTGTACACTACGATGCCCGATTTACTTTTATCTAAATCATTATAATTTATTTGGTTCCCAGTTTTGCGGGGCAGGGTCTTGTATGGTATTTTATTCTTTTATATGTTTGTGTTTTATGGTATAATTTCCACCAAAAGGAGTTGTTTATTATGAAAAAGTCTTTGTCAGTTGTGGTTGGTGCTTTGGCCGTTTTGGGTTCTTTTGGCGCAAATGCGGCAACAAATATTGGTACGCGCGCGGGGTCAAGTGTGGATTTGACAAGTGCGCCGTCCACCCGTGAACGCCAGAAAGTTAACTATGAAAAATATCAAACACGCACATATACCAAGACTTATGAACAGTCTGATGGTGGCGATTTGTATTATGCAAAACCTGCAAATCGTAGTGCGTTGTATAAACAATATGACAGCGCAAATTCTGCTTCGGCAAAATCAAGTAAAACAATGGTTCGCAAGACACGCAGTGAAACTGTTGTAGGTAAATTGAAGCGTAAATATTATTTGGCGCATCCATTCTTTCAGCCATTGGGTGGTATGTTTGGTTCTGTGACAGATTTGTCATATAATATGAGTTCATTTGATATCGATGTTTCTGGGTTGAGTATGCCTTTGTCTGGTGAATTAAGCGCAAATCAATTTGTTATCAAGGAAGACTTTAGTTATGGTATCACAGACAGATTTGCTGTTTTGGGTATGCTGCGTTATGATTCTTCGGAATACAAGGCGGAATGGAATGACAATGAATCACCAGATGATAAGATGGATGACAGTGGTTTGAATTTGTTTGGTCTGGGTGCACAGTGGCGCTTTGTTGATAATAACGATTGGATTGCAACAGCCTCTGCATATTTCCAACATCAAAAAGATATTTCCAATAACTTTATCTTGGATTTAAAAGCAGGGTATAAGGTTGCGACCTCTACAATCTATGGTTTGGGGCGTGCATGGTATATTGACTTGGAAGGCGATTCTTATGGTTATTATACAGAAGGCAAAACGGTTTCTGGTGGCGATGCTGCGTTTTATTTGCCATATGCAATTGACGACAGCGCAATGTATATCGAAGCAGGATTGGGTGTATTTACCGTATTGAACGAAGATTGGACATTGAACCTGGAAGCGATTTATGGTGACTATGATTGGCATAATCAGGCTTCTATTAAGGGGGCAATTGGTTGGCAGCCAAATGATAGTTTTGCTTTGAATCTGTATTTGAAAACAGCATTCTATGATAATGCTGATGGCAAAGTATTGGATTATTATGGAATGCAAGAAGGTGTAATCATGGGTGATGGTTCTGATTTGTCCACGCTTACACCGCTGGGTAAAGCCAAGTTAGATGGATATACTGAAACATCTGTTGGTGTTCAGGCTATATTCCAGTTCTAATTAATATGCAAAATATAATCGTGCCCCCAATAAAATGGGGGCAGATATTGTGAAAAAATCTGGGGGGAATTATGCGTAAATTATTATCTTTATTTTTGATTGCAGGGGTAATCGGTGGTGCGCGTGCGAATGATTTGTCGCGCGATACGTCGGATCCTTTGTTTTTGCAGGCGCGTGAAGAAATACTGACCAAGACAAGTGTTTCTTATTGGGATCATATTTTGCGTCTGGGACAGAGTTTTTCGTATGGTATGAATGATCGTTTGGCATTGGGCGCAAATGTTCATTATCAGCATGACTTTAATGGTGATGAAGATGGCTTTGCAGCAATTGATGTTGCTGGTGTTTATCGTATGGCAAATGCTAGTGATAATTCTGGGATGATATCTGATGTTTTGTTCGGATTTAAATTCGGTGGCAGTTCTCATGTTCGTACGCCTTATTATGCGGATTCTACATATTATGCTGGTGTGCGTTTGGGGCGTCAGATGGCTGGTTTGACATTGGCGGCGACATTAAAGTCCAGTTGGATTTTTGATGATACGCGTGGTATGGCGTATATCGACTTTATGCCAGAAGCGTATTTTAGAATTGCGCCAGATTGGCGTTTTGGTTCGGCACTTACATTCCGCAAGGCTACAAATAAAGACCGTGTGACCGGTCAGGATTTTGATCAGGAATGGTTGGATTTCAAACTGGTTCGTGAATATGGTCGTACACAATATGTTGGAAATATTGGATACGAATTTGAAAGTGATGATATTCAAATTGGTGCACAGGTTAATATTTTGTTCTGATAAAAAATCCGCAATTGCGGATTTTTTTTGTTGTGTTTTTATGATATAATTAATTGCTATGGCAAGGGACAAGTATATTTCTGTTAATAAAAAAGTAAGTGGATTTTCGTTCGCAAATCTTGGGTTGTTTACGGGGTTTGCTGACGGTGTTTATAATGCTGTTTATTCATTGGTGATTTTGGAAATTTTCCGCAGTAGCGCAATTGTTGGTGTTTATGTTGCGTTGTATTCGGTATTCTGTTTTGTGGTTGGGCTGTTTGCCAATGAGATATTCAGACAATTTTCCAAGACGCGTGTTTTTTATTTTGTGCTGTTGATGTTGGTGGTGTGTTATACGATGATGAGTTTTTCTATATTGCCACGCACATTTATTATATTGGATTATACAACAGGAATTGCGACTACTTTGGTTGGTGTGATGATTCCTTTGTTTATGTCTGATTTTTCCAAGAATATTGGTATGGCGCGGCTTAATTCGCGATATCATTTGTGGGCGAATGTTGGTGCGTTGTTTGCACCGACTGTTGCAGTGGCGATTGCAAATCATTTTGATAACAGGGCGGCATTCTTTGGCTCGGCTATGATTTATTTGGCATGTTGGATGTTGTTCAAATATTTCGGGGTTGTACAAGAGGATAAACAGGTTCGTGCAATTAATCCGAATAAAACATTTAAAGCATTGTGGAGAAATACAGTTGCGTTTTTCAAGTTGCCGGGGATGTTGCGTGCGTATCTGGTGAATTTTGGATATTATTCTTTGCGTGCGATGCGTGTGCTATATGTGCCAATTGTTGTTATCGAAAATGGATTCAGCAAGGATGCGTTGGGCTGGGTTTTGACATTGGGTATAATTCCTTATTTGTTGCTTAGCGAAATGATGGGGCATTTAGTGCGCAGATTCGGAAAAAATATATGGATGTTCCTTGGGTTTGGTTCGTTTGCTGTTTTGGCAGCATTGGCAACCGTTGTGACGGGCGTTCCTTTGCTGGCGATATTTGTTGCATGGCAGTTTTCGGGGGCGTTGATGGAATCTGTACATGATTTGTTGTTCTTTGATAATACGAAAAAATCACAACAGACCAAGTATTATGGTGTATTCCGTACCAGTGCCAATTTGCCTAATGTTTTGGCACCAATTTTGGGTGCGGCTATGATTGCGATTTTTGGTGCAACTTCGGCGGTTTGGTTGGTTTCTGCGGGGATTGGTGTCTTTAGTATTTTGGTGCTGGCTGCGCGAAAGTGATACTTGCATTTTCGGGTTTTTATTTGTATGATTTCCTTAAGAAATAAAGGGGAAAGTTTATGGCAAAAAAAGAAGTTGTAAAAGATAGCGCGCCTGCCAAAAATCCGGCATTGGAATCTGCGCTGGCACAAATCCAAAAACAGTTTGGTAAAGAAGCCATTATGAAAATGGGTGATGGTTCACAACAGAATATCGAAGCGATATCTTCGGGTTCGTTGGGTTTGGATATTGCGCTTGGTATTGGTGGTTATCCAAAAGGGCGTATTGTTGAAATTTATGGGCCGGAAAGTTCTGGTAAAACAACATTGGCGTTGCATGCGGTTGCTGAATCCCAGAAAAAGGGTGGTACATGTGCGTATATCGATGCGGAAAATGCGTTGGACCCAAGTTATGCTAAAAAGTTGGGTGTTGATGTTTCTAATTTGATTATTTCACAACCTGATTCTGGTGAACAGGCATTGGAAATCGCGGATACATTGATTAAGTCGGGTGCGGTTGATGTTGTTGTTATCGACAGTGTTGCGGCATTGGTGCCCAAGGCTGAATTGGAAGGTAATATCGGTGATTCATTTGTTGGTACAACAGCACGATTGATGAGTCAGAGTTTGAAAAAATTGGCTGGGTCTGTATCACGCAGTAATACATTACTTATCTTTATTAACCAGATTCGTATGAAGATTGGTGTTATGTTTGGTAATCCTGAAACAACATCTGGTGGTAATGCGTTAAAGTTCTATGCGTCTGTGCGCCTTGATATCCGCCGTACAGGTCAGATTAAGGACAAAGAAAATATTATCGGTAATGAAACACGTGTAAAGGTTGTAAAGAATAAAGTTGCGCCACCTTTCCGTACGGTTGATTTCAAAATTATGTATGGCGAAGGTATTTCACGCATCAGCGAAATCTTGGATATGGGTGTGAAGTATGATCTGATTGAAAAAGCGGGCAGTTTCTATTCTTATAACAGTGAACGCATGGGGCAGGGGGAAGCCAATGCGCGTCAGTGGTTAAAGGATCATCCAGATATTCAGGAAGAATTGCTGAATAAAATTATGGCGCGTTCATCGGGGATTGCCGAAGAAATGACAACGGGCCCAATCGATGATGACGATGATGTGATGCCAACAGAGGAATAAAACCAAAGGAGGACATCTATGAAAAACGATATGGACGGTTGAACAAAAGGAGTAATCTATGCGTGAAACGGAATATATTTATCGAAAAATAAAAAAAGAATCAGATGAATGGTAAGGATTTAATCCCCAGTCGGTGCGTGCTTGGCTGGGGGTTATTTGTCAGATAAAAGATAATAAAAAAAAGGGTTAGATATGAATATTAAGCGTATGTGGGCAATGAGTAAAATTATCGTGCAGGGACATATTTTGAACTGGTTCTGGCGGTCAAGGGTTAAAAGACGCGAGGTCAGAAGCGCGATAATTTCACGCGTGATTCCAAAATATTTTCAGCGATATCTGCCGGCGGCTGCGGCGGTTAAAGAACGCAAGGTTGTTAATAATGACAAGAATGATAAAATTTTTACATTGTGGTTGCAGGGTGAAGATAATGCGCCTCCTTTGGTCAAGGCGTGTTTCCGCAGTGTGCGCAGACACTGTAAACAGGAACTGGTTGTGCTGGATGAAAAGACAGTTTTTGATTATATAACATTGCCAGATATTATTATGAAAAAGCGCAAAGCAGGCAAGATTTCACATGCGCATTTTGCGGATATTTGTCGTGTAGAATTGCTGTATAATCATGGGGGCTTCTGGTTGGATTCAACCGGGTTTGTGACCGAACCAATTCCAGACTGGATTGCAAACGAGGACTTCTTTGTTTATATGGCGGGACAAAATGTCGGCAGTCCATACAGTTATATGCAGAACTGTTTCATTCGTTCGCGCAAGGGTGCATATCTGTTGGATGCGTGGCGCGCAATGATGTTGGATTATTGGATTCATGAAAACGGTCCGTTCGATTACTTTATGCATCAGTTGTTGTTTAAGACAATGGTTATGAATGATCCGCGTGCGAAAAAACACTTTGAAAAAATGCTGCATGTTGATCAGGACCCAACTCATGCGCTGTGGTGGGCATATCATGACAAACCATATGATGAAAAAACTTTTAAGGAAGTGACAAGTGGGGCTTTCTTTCAAAAGACAACATATCAACAGGCCAAGAATCCAAAACCTGGGACTGTTGCGGCCGAAATGTTGAAAATGTAAAACAAAGGATATTGCTATGCCAGTCGTTTCGATAATTATACCAATCTATAATGTGGAAAAGTATTTGCGCAGATGTTTGGATAGTCTGATTGCACAGACTTTTGACGACTGGCAGGCAATATGTGTTAATGATGGCAGCCCTGATAACAGTGGTGAAATCTTGGCTGAATATGCGGCGCGCGATGCTCGCTTTAAAATCATTACCAAGAAAAATGCGGGTGTGTCTGCTGCGCGTAATGATGGAATAAAAAATGCGGATGGGAAATATATCCACTTTTTAGATGCGGATGATTGGGTCGATGCCGATTTTTATCAGCATATGTTAACCGTTGCTGGGGATACAGATGCTGATATGGTATGCTGTGGTTTTGTAAGTAATAACAAGCATTGTCGTCCAATTGTTTATAAATCTGTTGATGTGCGTTATACGATTGCGGACAAGTTGCGCACAACATGGGCTTTGACCGATTCCTATGTGTGGAGGTATTTGTTTAATGCTGAATTTATCAAGAAAAACAAGATGAAGTTTGATACAAAACTGATTGCCCAAGAAGATACTTTGTTTGTATTAAATGCGATTGAGAAGGCAAAGGCTGTCGCAATTGTGCCGTATGTAAATTATCACTATATGTTTAATGAAAATTCTGCGCTTAATTCGCGTGATGCTGCGCATCATGCACGTGTGAAAATGCAATATAAAATTGGTAAAGAATATCGGCGCGCGTTCGCAAAAAAGCATGGCGTGATGAGACTTTGGCGACTGCGCAAGTTGATGAATTTGTTTAAATAAAAATAGGGGGAAAATATGCCTGCGATTTCTGTGATTATTCCAGTTTATAATGTTGAAAAATATTTGCGCAGATGTCTGGAAAGTGTGCAAAATCAGACTTTCGAGGACTGGGAAGCGATATGCGTTAATGATGGCAGTCCTGATAACAGTGATAAAATTCTGGCGGAATTTGCCAAAAAAGACAAGCGTTTCAAAATTGTAAACAAAGAAAATGGCGGGCTGTCCGATGCGCGTAATGCGGGATTCAAGGTGGCGCGTGGTGAATATATTTTGTATTTGGACAGTGATGACTTTATTCATCCCCAGACCATGGAAATTACATATCGTTTGGCCAAGCGTGACGGGTCGGATATTGTGTCGTTTACATATGACAGAATCTATCGTCCTCAGTTGATGATACGGCACTTTTTACATATGGATACGGACAATGTTATCCCGCGTCGTATAAACAAAAAGTATAATGTCGCAAATGTTCAGACACTTATCACAGATGATGTATATGAATATGCGACCGAAAAAACACATAACGCAGGGGACAAGAAAAAGAAGTGGCTGATAAAACATTGTCAGGTATGGAAGAATCTTTATCGGCGCGACCTGATTGCGGATATGCCATATATCAAGGGGATATTGTTTGAAGATTTCCCTTGGTGGAGTGAGGTTATGCTTAAAAATCCGCGTGTGACGATTGTGCCGTTGCCGTTGTATTTCTATGTGCCGAATTTTGGTGGAATTGTGTTGTCCGCCAAGCAATTGCGGATTATGAAAAGTCTGTGCGAGGGATTGACAGCGTCATACAAAATTTATAAACAGCGCGCCAGCGAATATCAAATGAAGCAATGGTCCAAGAATTTCCAGTGGCACTTTATTGCCAAGGCGTTTGGCAAGGTTAAGCGACTGGATAACGAGGACGATATGGTGGTGGCGCGGAATTTGTTGCGTGGGTTGAACCGTAATGGTGTGTTAAGTAATCCGCCGACCAAGGAAATGGAAAAACTTCGCGATAATATTATGGAATTTATAGCAGTGAAATAAAAAATCCCCCAGCTGGGGGATTTTTTATTTTTCAAATTGGGATTTTTCGGGGAAACGTTCCGCCATGAATTTTGCGTTGTCGCGCAGAATTGTTTCATCTGTGTCGCGCGAATCGTTAATACAAAATGTTGGGGATTTTAATAATGCGCTGCGGGCGGTCGATGTGTCCGTACAATATACGGGTGAATTCCGAATCCAAGGCATAAATATTGCATTATAGAAAAAGTTTATAATTTTATGACGAGAGTGTTTCTTTGCGCGCGAGTGGATAAATACAGCGCGGTTGTTGATTTTGTCATAAAGGTTAAACATCCAGCGTTGGACTTCGTTGTTTGTGCGAAATTTGTTGCGGATTTGCGAATCGATTTGGCCCGTTATCATCGGATGGTTGCGACATGCAATCCATGTGGATTTAAGGTATGGGTCGATACCATGTGATGGGCGATATTTATAAACGCGTTTACCAAAAATGTTTTCTATGAACTGGGCGGATAAAATTAGCGTTTGGTTGTATTCATCAACGCTTTCCATCCAGCGACCTATGTTACGGCATCTGTTTGCGTGGTTGCTGAAACGGATGCGTGCGCGCCCCAGTTTGTCATAAAAATAACTTGGAGACAGGGGGCGATTGAAGAACATGTCATCGTTCATCAGCAAAAAGTGTTCCGATAAATTCGGAATGTTTGGAATACACATTTCAATCGCGGTCGCGTTAAAAGTGGGCAGGGCATCCGCCGGCATAATTTGTTCGTGTGGAATAATTGTGATTTTTGGATGCTTGGTATTCAGCCATTTTGGAACCTGACCAAAACCTGTGATGATATAGATATGATTTACCCAAGGTGCAAATTTATCCACACTGCGAAGTGAATACATAAATTCACCATTGTCGCGCCAGCGGGCATCGATTGCGGCATCAGTATAGATAGGTTTTTCACCTTTGATAATTTTTAGCCATTTGTTTTTCTGGGTACGCCATTTTTTATCTTTGTCGTCAACCCACAGATAGACAATGTCGATTTTCATATCTGGTATCATAATTAAATCCCACTTAGTTTGAGTCGTTCTGGAATTTTTACAACTATTTTTAGTCCCAACATATTAGGTTTGTTCCACGCGTATGGTGCGCGAAGATAAGTCTGGATTGTGCGGGCAATTCCAATCCATTTTTCACTGCGCGCGGGTCGGTTCGTGACATCGTTAATTGTGCCATTGCCGCGGCGCTTTAGGTGATTGACCCAGTCAGGACCGCGATTGGCGGCCTTGGCCAATAACATATCCATATCGATTGCGCCAAAGTGCAACAGGTACAGATTTTTATCAATGTGGAAATTGTGGTTCTTGATACGGTGAAACCCGCTGCCCCAGGATACAGGTTTGTTTATTACAACTGGTTTTGTGTATCGTGTTGAAAGCAGGGCATATTCGCGTTGGTCAAGAAATGGTTTGTTGGTATCTAATGTTTTTTCTTGTTTCATGTGTTGGCCAACATCCAGACCAATGCCGGACAAGGTTGTGTTGATTTTTTTGTTGGACAGATATTCGGCAAGACCCATTTTAGTTTTTGTATCTGGAACCAAAAATTCATCACAGTCACATCCGATTACTATATCGTATTCCGCTAATAATTTGTTTGCCAGTTCTGACATCAAACCAATTCTGTATTTGTCGCCGGCAGCGCGGCTCATATCTGTATGTGGCAATTTTGTCACATGTGCTGCGCCCGCATTTTTTGGAATTGTTTGGTCTGTACCATCAAGGTATATGTATAAGTTTTCATAGCCGATTTGGTCGCCGTAATATTTTATCCAACGCGATAAAAAGAATTCATCGTTGCGGGCCATTGTTATTGCGGCTATGCGCTTGGTGATATTGTTTGATTTTTGTTTTTTCATATTCCCTCGACAAAAAGTTTATAGGTTGCGTGTTTGAATTTGCGATAAATTATTTTAATCGGATTGCGTGTCAGTAACCAATCGACATGTGTGGCGCCAAACTGGCCACGCGCAGATGATAAAACAATTTCGCGAATGCTGGGCGATGTATGGTTAAGTACATATAAAATCTGGCGGCCAAGTGAGCCATGGTTGCGATTAAATGCGACCTTTTTCATAAAAGGCATTTTTGCGCGGTACAGTTTTTTTACCTTGTTATAGATTCCGCGGTTTCGAACACTGAACAGACAGCCCCAAGAAAGACCGTTCTTGGCAATCAGTTTTGTCAGACCCTGTTCATATTCGCGGGTGATTGAACCCTTACTTGGTAATTTTGTGATTTTGTTCATAAATGTGTCAAACCAATCAGATAAAAATACAGATTTGCACAGGCCGACAAACCATGACTGGATATGTGCGCGTTCGCGGTGTGGTTTGGTTACAAGGCCAAATCCATCATGCCCGCGCGATTCCATTTTCTGGAAATAGGGCGACAAATCATAAAAAGGACCATAAACAGAATCGTTGACCAGATAGACAAAGTCATATTTAGATAGGTCTAGATTTTCCTTGGCCCAAAGATATGCGCGTTTGTATGAACCGAAGTCATATTCACCATGGCGCGTAGCGGCGGAATAAAGGGTAAACTTTTCAACTTTTTTTAATTCGGATTTTTTGCAGTCTGAATCCATTACCAACACGATGTCGCCAAAATTGTGTAGGGTGCGCACATAGTAAACCAGTGCGTCATCAATAATACCGTTGGCATTGTATCCTGCGAATAAGAACAAGCGTTTGGTTTTCATACTATATAATGTACATGTTTTATTGATGATTTGCAACTAAACACTTTTGGGAAAAATAAAAATGCCCCAGATGGGGCACTTTTTATTCTTCGATATGTTTTTTCAATTTTTTACGAGTATTGCTGTCCAATTCTTTTTTACGCAGACGGATTGTGTCAGGGGTTACTTCGACTAATTCGTCATCCAAGATATAGGACAGGGCTTCTTCCAACGATATACGGCGTGGAGGTGCCAAGAACAACTTTTCGTCCGCTGTTACTGAACGCATATTTGTTAGTTCTTTACCCTTGATTGGGTTTACTTCCAAATCGTTTTCTTTGCTGTGTTCGCCGATAATCATACCTGAATAAACTTCGGTTTGTGGGTCGATGAACAGTGTGCCGCGTGGTTGCAGGTTAAACAGGGCGTATGTTGCTGCACTGCCTTTTTCCATGGATACCAATACGCCTGGGCGATATTGCTGGATTGCACCACGATATGTGTCGTATTTATCGAATACGCGGTTCATAATACCGGTGCCGCGTGTATCTGTGCGGAATTCTGATAGATAACCAATCAGACCGCGCGAAGGTGCAGAAAATACAATACGAGTTTTGCCACCACCAGAGGCCTTCATTTCTGATATTGTGGCCTTGCGCTTGGTCATTTTTTCAATGACAACACCAGAAAATTCATCGTCCACATCGATAACGACATCTTCGATTGGTTCCAGTTTTTCGCCGTTTTCACCGTCAATCATAACAACGCGTGGACGTGATACGGACAGTTCAAAACCTTCGCGGCGCATTGTTTCAATCAAGATTCCAAGTTGTAATTCACCACGACCAGAAACTTCGAATGCTTCGTTGTTTTCGCTTTGTTCAACTTTTAATGCGATGTTGGTTTCTGCTTCTTTGAATAAGCGTTCGCCAATCATACGCGATGTTAACTTTTTACCAGATTTACCAGCCAATGGTGATGTGTTAACAAAGAATGTCATTGTCAGCGTTGGTGGGTCAATTGGCATCGCAGGAATTGGCTCTGTGACACTTGGGTCACACAATGTGTCCGCCACAGTTGCCTTGGAAAAACCAGCAATAACAACAATGTCGCCTGCGCTGGCACTATCGCGTGAGATTTTTTCCACACCTCGATGTTCGATGATTTTTGTAATTTTTGCGTTTTCGATAAATTCGCCACGCATGTTTATTGCCTTGACCGATTGGCCAACACGAACGGTGCCGGATTCGATTTTACCGGTCAGAATACGGCCAACATATGGGTCGGCCTCTAATGTTGTGGCCAACATTGTAAACGGTGCATCCAACTGGCAGCGGGAACCGTTGCAGTCAGGGGCAGGGACATGGTCCACAATCAATTGGAATAATGGGGTCAAATCTTTGCGTTCGTCATTTAAATCACGAACAGCCCAACCGTCACGACCAACAGAATACAAATATGGGAAATCAAGTTGTTCTTCGGTTGCGCCAAGTTTATCAAACAGGTCAAATGTTTCGTTTAAAACTTCATCAGGACGCGCATCGCCACGATCAACTTTGTTGATACAAACAATAGGACGCAGACCAAGTTTTAAAGCCTTGGACAATACGAATTTTGTTTGGGGCAGTGGGCCTTCGGCGCTGTCAACCAACAATACTACACCGTCAACCATGGATAAGATACGTTCTACTTCGCCACCAAAATCAGCGTGTCCTGGGGTGTCAACGATGTTAATTTTATATTCGCCCCACTGGATAGAAGTTGGCTTGGCCGAGATGGTAATACCGCGTTCGCGTTCAATATCACCGCTGTCCATGACGCGGTCTTCGACTTTTTCATTTTCGCGGAATGTTCCCGCCTGTTTAAGCATGTTATCAACCAATGTTGTTTTGCCATGGTCAACGTGCGCAATAATTGCAATGTTGCGAATTTTCATAGTTTGCCCCATATTTTTAGTCTAATCGGATACAGGGTATACCTAAAAATAGGAATTTTCAACTTTTTTATGAACAAATATTGACATTTGTTAAAGTTTGTCTATATTAATAGGTGCGAGTGTGAATTAACCAAAGGAGTTAACGATGATGCATAAATATGAATTGAGTAAAGATGGTTTGCGTGCCGCGTTTCGTGATTTTTGTAACACAGTGAGCGGTAACGACAAATGGATTCGTGAATACCATGCGATTTTGAAGGCTTTGTTTGAGGCAAGTATTCAGACAAAAAGTCGTATAAAGGAACGTAAATTCCGCGCAGCATATGACAGTTTGTCGGAACAGAAAATGGTTCAGACCGCAGATAATGTGTTTGGTTTTACATTTTATTTGCCACATAAAGCAACAGTTGCGCAGAACCGTGCCAAAGTATTACAGGGGCGCGCAATGTTGAAACAGTTTGGTCTGAAACGATAAAGTATCATTGTAAAAAAATCCCCAATCTGGGGATTTTTTATTTGTGTTTTGTTGTTTTGCGCGGTGTGGGCTTTTCAAATTCACATGTGCGAGAAAAGCGATTTGATATGTAGTCAAAGTTTTCACGTAACATTTCTGGTGTATTATCACTGGAATCGTTAATACAGAATATAGCCGCGCGTCGCAAGGATTTTTTATGACCACGTACACATGGGCATACATATGAAGAACGGCCTGTTTTATACCAATGTAAAAAGTTATATATTGCATCCGAGATTTTGTGGCGACTGCTTTTGTGTGGACGCGCACGATACATTTTTCCACGACCATTGGTAGTTTGATAAAGACCGAACATCCAGCGGTGTAACTCCGAACTTGTGCGGAATTTATTCTTTATCTGGTTGTCGATGATTGGTTTTATTATTGGATTGTTGCGACACTTAATCCACATAGATTTTAGGTATGGGTCAATGCTGTGTGATGGGGCGTATTTATAGAATTTACGACCATATAAAACTTCTATCATCTTGGTGCTTAATAGTAACATGGATAAATAAGAATTTGCGCTATCCAGCCAATTGCCAAACTTTTTACCGCGCAGGTGACGGGTGACATGGCGGGTTTTCGCATTGCCATGGCGGTCAAAGAAAAATGATGGCGATAATTTTTTGTTAACAAAAATATCGTCGTTCATAACAACAAAATGTTCTGACAAATTTGGAATGTTTGGGATACACATTTCAATTGCAGTAGAATTAAAAGTGGGCAGGGCATCCGCCGGCATAATCTGTTCGTGGGGGACGATTGTGATTTTTGGATGCTTGGTGTTCAACCATTTTGGAACTTGACCAAAGCCTGTGATGATATAGATATGGTTTACCCAAGGCATATTTTCTGCAACACTTCGTACAGAATACAGGAATTCACCGTTGTCGCGATATCTTTCATCGGATGTGACACCGCGGTGCTCTGGGATGGAGTGACCTAGTTTTTTTAGCCATTTATTTTTGATGGCCAGCCATTTTTTGTCGGAACCGTCAACCCACAAATATACTATATCGATTTTGTGCATAAAAAATCCCCCGTGCTTTTACAAGGGGATTATAATCCTATTTTTGTATTATGTGCAACTTACTTTTTTCCAAAGTGTTTTTTTAATATATCGTATGCTGCAGATACGCGCGCAAATTCTGTTGCTGCGTTTTTCTTGTCTGTGGCAGTGTCAGGGTGGTATTTTTTTGCCAGTGCACGATATTTAACCCCAACTTCGCGCCAAGTGGCCGAAATGCCAAGGTCAAAGACCTTTAACGCTGATACAACGGTTGTTGGTAATTTACTTTTGGCAGGAACACGGTCAAATTTGCTGCGGCCGGTTATAAAGTCGTTTAAAAAATTCATATAATCGGTTGCGTCTTTTTTTGCGCTTTCTTTATCTTTTAATGCTGTGCCAAATGTTTGGCGCTCCCAGTCGGCCTCGATTTCTTCTGGGGTCATATCGGCATAAAAATTCCAGTTTTTGTTATATTCGGCGGCATGTTCCTGACAAAAGAACCAATAGTCACGCAAATCGCGTGATTTTGGGGCCCGACATGTGCCGGCCTTGGTACAGCCTGGTTTGTCACATTTTTTTATCATTTATTTACCTTTTAACTTGGATAATGGGTGGTGTTGCTCCACCGTTTCGCGTAATTTTTCCGGCATTACATGTGTGTAAATCTGGGTTGTTGAAATGTCTTCGTGGCCCAGCATTGTTTGAATCGCGCGCAAATTTGCGCCCCCCGCCAACAGGTGCGAGGCAAAGGAATGACGCAGGACGTGCGGACTGACCCGCGTGGGATCAATTCCTGCCAATATGGAGCATTTTTTAAGGATTTTGAAAAATCCATCGCGTGTTATGTGGCCGGTTTTCCCGTTCGATGGAAATACATATTTTGATTTTTCCTCATCTCCGCGGGCGTTCAGCCATTTGTTAAGTGCATCAATTGCGGCACCATGCATTGGGACCAATCTTTCTTTGGCGCCTTTGCCATGGATTAATAATTTGTCGCCCAAAATAGCGGTTATCGGCAATTCGCACAATTCAGATACGCGCAATCCCGATGCGTACAATAATTCAATCATGGCGCGCAGACGCGTTGAGGTTTTGATGTCGCCTGCGCTGGATATTAGTAATTCTATTTCATCGATAGATAAAAATTTCGGCAGGGCGCGATTGCGTTTTGGTAATTCAAGATTTGCGGTCGGATTTGTTTTTATTATTTTTTCCAACATTAAAAATTTATAAAAACCACGCAGGGCTGATGCCTTGCGTGCGACTGAAGATGGTTTGTCTGGCAGGGATGATAAATAGTTTTGTATGTCGATTGAACTTGCGTTCATCAAGCCCCCAGAAATGGCTGAATCAGTCAGCCGCAAATCCGATTCGTAACTGACCAGAGTTTTTGCGCTGCGTCCTTTTTCTGCTGATAATGCTTCTAGAAAAATATCTATATAGTTCATGGATAAACGACAATTTCGGTCATGTGTTGGGTTGGTGCAAATGATATAATCATCAAAGCAATCAATGCGATAATCAGAAACCACAAAATAATTTTTGGAAATTTGGACTTCTTTTTCTTTGGCATGTTGGTTGCCCCCTTTTTATATTGTATCAAAACTGGTTATGAATATGCCTGTGCCAGCAATAATGATAAGCGGTGGCGCGATAATGGATAATATCGCAGGCAGGGTGCCTGTGGCGCCCATGGCATTAAACATATTGATAAGAAAGTAAACAGCAAAGCATGTGATGATACCAAGGCTGAATTTTATGCCAAAACTGTAGTTGCGGCGTTGCTTGGTCTGGGAAAAAGCGACCCCCAGCATGGCCATTGATATCATGGTCAAAGGTAAAAAGAGCAGGGTCCAAAATTGAACCTTGTGACCGCGAACGGGTGCGCCAATGGATTCCATTTTTGTGACAAATGTTGGCAATTCCCAGAAAGAAATCTGGTCCGGTTGTAAATAGCGATCCAAAACAGTTTGTGGGGTTAATAATGTTTGGGCGGTCCATTCGGCCTTTGATATGCGTCCGTCCGATGACCAAATTGTTGCGTTTGGCGCAGTTATGCCATTGTTGGATAAAATGACTTGGTCTGATTGTATGCGGGCGGTCAGTTTAAAATCGGGTGCCTGAACATATGTTGTTGCGTTTTGGAATATCAGTGAATCGCCGGATTTTTGCATAGTTACAGCGTTGATTGTTATGTATCCGTTTTCCGATGCCTCGCGCAGCCAGATTGCGTTATCAACTAGTTGCAGGTGGTCTGGTGTTATATTTGCAGTACTTATTTTGACCGAATAGGGATTGACCACAGTTGTTGCGAATGCGCCAATCAAAAATGCACCGACCAAAAATGGGCGCGCTGATTGTAATGGTGATAAACCCGCACTAGATACAATAATGCTTTCGCTGGATTTAGTAAGGTTGTATGAAGCCAGTAATGTACCCATAAATACAGCCAAAGGTAAAAACATTGGCATATATTCTAACAGGCGGACCCAGGCCTCGTACAATGCGGCAAATGCAGTCGGGTTTGATGGCAGACGTTCTACAAATGTGACGGCAAAAATGATGCCGCATACAATCAGCATAACAAGACCAACGCCGGAAAAAAATCGGCGCATTAAAAAACGGGTTAAGATATTTAGCCTAAACATATTAGTAAAACTATACTCTTTTCATTTGATAATTGCAAAATTAAAATGAATGCGTATAATTCGGGGATAAAACATTAGGATAGTATTATGGAAAAAAAGCCAATTTCAAGAGCAGGATTTGATAACCTGATTAAAGAATTAAAAGACCTTAAGGAAGTTCAAAGACCAGAAATTCTTAAAACGGTCCAGTGGGCGCGTTCGCTGGGGGATTTGTCGGAAAATGCCGATTACAGCGCGGCCAAGGAAAAACAACGCCAAATCGATAAGAGAATCCAGTTTATCGAAGGCGTGATTGAAAATGCTGCTATTATTGATGTGGATTCGCTGTCCGGGGACAGGGTTGTGTTCGGCGCGCGCGTTGTTGCCGAAGATGAAGATGGTAATAAAATGCAGTGCCGTATATTGTCGGATATCGAATCGGATGGTAAAACCGTTATTTCTTGTACTTCGCCAGTTGGACGCGCGATGATTGGTCGCTGTGTTGGCGATACCTGTATCGTAAAATTGCCAAGTGGTGAAAAAGAATTCGAAATTCTGGAAGTTAAATTCAAAGAGTAAGGATTTGCGTTGCCTGTACGCGTGTTACCTGAATTTTTAATCAATCAAATCGCCGCTGGTGAAGTGGTGGAACGCCCCGCCAGCGTGGTTAAAGAATTGGTGGAAAATGCGTTGGATGCGGGGTCTGACCAGATTATGGTTGATGTTGTTGATGGGGGGCGTACACTTATCAGTATTGTGGATAATGGCTCGGGTATGTCTCGGGATGATTTGGCGCGGGCAATAACGCGTCATGCGACTTCTAAATTGCCAGATGATGATTTGTTAAATATTAATTTTATGGGGTTTCGTGGCGAGGCGTTGCCGTCAATTGCATCTGTGTCTGATATGACAATTGATACATGTAATGGGGTGGATGAAAATGGGTGGCAAATTGATTGCTCTACGCATGAAATCCGGCCTTCGGATTGGGAGGCGGGAACCCGTATTCGTGTTCAGAATTTATTTGCCAAGACACCTGCGCGATTGAAATTTTTGCGTGGGGACAGGGCGGAAATGATGTCTGTGCTAGAGGTTGTAAAACGACTTGCTATGGCGCGTTCAGATGTTGGGTTTGTTCTGAATAATAAATGGCGTTTCCCAAAAAATCAGGATTTGATGTCGCGTATTGCGGCTGTTATGGGTGATGATGTTGTTGGGCGTATGCTAGAAGTTGATGCGGTTTCGAACAGCAACGCAAATATGCGCTTAACCGGCTTTATTTCTGAGCCAACTTTGCGACGTGCGTCCAGTGTTGATCAATATCTGTTTATAAATGGGCGCCCTGTCAAAGACAAGGTTTTGGTTGGTGCATTGCGGGCGGCCTATATGGATGTGATGCATGCGCGCGAGTTTCCTTTGTGTGCGCTGTATTTGACATTGCCACCACAGTTTGTTGATGTTAATGTTTCGCCGGCCAAGACCGAAGTACATTTCTTGGAACCGACACATGTGCGGTCTTTTATAATTAAGACTTTGCGCGAAAGATTGTCGCGTACTATGAACAATCAACCGTCTGCGCCAGTGATTCCGGCGCCGGTTGCACATCAGGAAGCAAGTCCTGCGAAATTTGATTTTGGAATAAAAACGGGTGATTTTCGTGTGCGTGATGATGTAAGGGTTGTGCCTGTAAATATGTTTAATGTCGCACCAGTTGAAAGGGTTGGCAGATGCGCACCGGTACAAAGTCAGGTTGAGGCGGCACAGACAGTTGTTGATTTGCCTTTGGGACGTGTTGTGGGGCAGGTTGGTAATAAATACATAATTGCACAGAAAGAAGATAATCTGGTGATTGTGGATCAGCATGCAGCGCATGAACGCATTACATATGAAAAATTGCGTGCGCATAAAATCAAGACTCAGCCATTGTTAACACCGATTGTGATAGATTTGCGTGAAGAAGATGTAGGTGCGATTTTGTCTATATCGGATGAATTAAAGCAATCGGGATTGTCGTTGGATGCATTTGGTGATGGGGCGGTTGCGATTTTTGAAAAGCCGGCCGATTGGGATTTGAACTGGGCTGATGTTTTGCGTGCAATTGCGGACGAGGTGCGTGTAAATGGGCATTCTTCGCAGTTAAGTGAACGGTTGCATTTGAAACTGGCAAACTATGCGTGTCATCATTCGGTGCGTGCGGGCCAGAAGTTGGATATGATTCAAATGGATGCTTTGTTGCGTGATATTGAACGGACCGAACGTGCGGGGCAATGTAACCATGGACGGCCGGTTTATAAACTGATTCCTTTGACCGAAGTTGACGGTTGGTTCGAGCGTTAAATTTTTCGCTATTTTTCCTTTACTTTTCTAGGTTTTTTTACTATTGTGACCGTATTAAATAAGGAGAAAATATATGGAACAAACAGCAGAAGTTGTAGATACAGTTGTACAAACTGCGCCAGCCGCTGCACCACAGGGCAGTTTCTGGGGCATGGTTTGGTATTGTGTAATTGTCTTTGGAATTATTTACCTGTTTATGGTTCGTCCAAATAAAAAGCGTATGGTAGAATATCAGAAAATGTTGGATTCGCTTAAGGTTGGTAATCGCGTGATGGCGGCTGGAATCTATGGTAAAATCAAGAAGATTAACGAAAAAACAATCGAATTGGAAGTTGCCAAGGGCGTTGTTATTGAGGTTAATAAAAACGCGGTTGTGTCCGTTGAATAAATAAAAGGGTATGGTTATGTTTAAGAAGTTGGCGATAGTTTTTGTATCGGTGTTTTGTGTGTTGTTGGCTGTGCCAACAATGTCGCCAAAGTTGGCGCCTTATTTTCCATCATGGATTGGTCCTGTGTCTTTGGGATTGGACTTGAAGGGTGGTGCGCAACTGTTGCTTGAAGTTGATACAACAACAATGATGCAGGAAAAAACTGCACAGTTGTATGATGAAACACGCAGTGCTTTGATTGACAGAAACAAGGGCGTTATTCGTTTTTCTAATCTGCGTAATCATGATGGTGTTGTGTCGCTGGTTGTTCGTGAAGCAGATGAAGTTTCCAAGGCGAAAGGTCGCTTGAAGAGCGTGTTTGGTAATACTGTGGATATTACATCGGATGGTAAATCTATTGAATTGTCCTATTCTGATAAACAAAAAGAAGAAATGATTCAAGATGCTTTGGCGCGCAGTATTGAAATTGTTCGTCGTCGTATTGATGCGCTGGGTACCAAAGAACCTTCGATTCAAAGCCAGGGTGGTAAATATATTTTGATTCAGTTGCCTGGGGTTGATAATCCAGAACATATCAAGAGTTTGATTGGTCAGACTGCCAAGATGACTTTCCATTTGGTTAATGAATCTGTGACAAGCGAACAGCTGGCGTCGGGTCGTGCGCCAAATGGGACTGAATTCTTGCCTTATATGGATATGCCTGGGCAGATGGTACCTGTTTATTCGCGTGTAGAAGTTTCTGGTGAGTCATTAAAGGATTCTCAGGCCGACTTTGATCAGAATAATATGCCGGTTGTGACAACTGTGTTTGATGCATCAGGCGCACGCAGATTTGCGAAACTGACAACTGAACATGTAAATGAACGTTTTGCGATTGTTCTGGACGGCAAGGTTTTGTCTGCGCCAACAATTCGTGAACCAATTCCTGGTGGTCGTGGCCAGATTTCTGGTGGGTTTAATTTGCAAGGGGCCAAGGATTTAGCGGTGCTGTTGCGCAGTGGTGCGTTGCCTGCGCCGTTGACGGTTATCGAAGAAAGAACAGTTGGTGCGGGGTTGGGTGCTGATACAATTGCCCAGGGTAAAATCGGTGCGATTACAGGTGTGCTGTTTATATTTGTGTTCTTGTTCTTTGTTTATCGTTCGTTCGGTGTGATTGCAGGTATTGCGTTGATGGTAAACTTGGCCATGATTGTTGGTTTGACTGCGCTGTTTGGTGCGACACTGACATTGCCGGGTATTGCGGGTATTGTGTTGACACTGGGTATGGCGGTTGATGCGAATGTGTTGCCGTTCGAGCGTATCCGTGACGAAGTCAAGGCGGGGGTACCACCATTGCGTGCGATTAATATCGGCTTTGACAGGGCGATGAAGACCGTTTTGGACGGAAACTTGACCACACTGATTTGTGCGTTGGTTTTGTTCCAGTTCGGTGCGGGTCCAATTCGTGGGTTTGCGGTCACTTTGTCGATTGGTATTTTGACAACATTGTTCACATGTGTATGTTTGACCAAAGTATTGATTGACTGGTACATGAACGGCAAAAACAAGAAAATCGGTTTTGTTAAATAAAGAATGCAAAGGGGAAAGTTATGGTTCTGCATTTTATGAAATATCGTAAATTATCGTATATAATTTCGGGCGCGTTGGTGTTGTTGTCGGTGATATTGCTGATGACACGCGGGCTGAATTATGGGATTGACTTTTCGGGTGGTATCGCGATGGAGGTGACACCCGTCACAGAAAATTATTCCATTGAACAGATGCGTGGTGCATTGTCGCAGTTTAAGCCGGAATTACAGGAAGTTGATGGCAAGGCTGTTTTAATCCGCGTTGGTTTGTCAAAGGGTGCAACCGATGTCGAACAGAACGAACGTGTAACCCAGATTAAAGATATCCTGGGTGAAAATGTTCAATATTCCCAGATTCAGGTCGTTGGACCAAAAATTGGTGGGGAATTGATTCGTGGCGGTATCTTGGCGATATTGTTCGCGTTCGTAATGATGGCTATTTATGTTTGGATTCGATACAAGGGTGGATATGCAATTGGCGCATTTTGTTCGCTGTTCTTGGACTTTATATTGATGTTCGGGTTCTTTTCCGCAACCGGATTGGAATTTAATCAGACCGCAATTGCCGTTATATTGACGGGTATTGGTTATTCCATTAATGACAAGGTTGTTAACTATGATCGTATCGATGAGAATGTTAAGAAATATCATAAAATGCCAATGGACGAACTGATTGATTTATCGGTCAGTGAAATGTTGCGCCGTACCATGTTAACCAGCGTTTCCACACTGTTGGCGATGATTGGTTTGTATATATTCGGTGGCCAGGTTCTGCGTGAATTTGCGTTGGCGATGGGATTCTCGGTCGTGATGGGAACATTTACAAGTATCTTTATTTCCAACATGATTTTGTATAACTTTAATTTGCGTGACGAGAAATAATATATAATCTGTGGCACTGTGGCTAAGGGGGGAAAGGAAATGAAGATGTTAAAATTTTTAACTTGGGTGATAATATCCTTGGGTGCGGTGCCAACGGCTTTTGGGGATGGTTTATTCTTTGCGGATGAACCTGTTCAGGACGGATTGCCGGTCTTTGAAATGTCCCAGACTTTTGCTGAAATTTATGAAAAATTAAATGAAGCCAAATGGGCTGGCAAGAATCTTAATGTTGCGATTGAAAGTCTGGAAAAATTACATCCGTCTGCGCATATCGCCGCAACAGACGAGCGGGTTGTGCTGGTCTGGGATGATGCGATTATTGCTAATTTTCCAAGACCACGCGCAGATGACTGGAATGGATTTGGTGAAATTACAACCGCGTTGATTTTAAAGTTGCGTGCAAACGATAAAAACTTGCATCGTCTTAGCCAGAGCGAAATTTACCAAGTCGTTGTGGACAGTTTAATTCGTGATTTAGATGAAAATGGCCGTTATATATTTTCCAAGGCTGCCGAAATTGCCGAAGATGGTCGAATTTTGACCAGTCTGGGGCTGGAAGGGGCGCGTGACGAGCGTGGCAATTTCCGCGTGACTGGTATTTTCAAGGATGCACCGGCGGATACCGCAGGTATTCGTGCGGGTGATTTAATTGCAGAAATTAATGGTAAACCTGTGGCGAAGATGTCAGATGCAGATTTGGCGCGTGTGTTAACTGGGTTCAATTCGGGGACTTCTAAAATCAAATTATTAACACCGTCTGGGGATAAAAATGTTGTATTGCGTCGCGCGACAGTTGTGTTGGCGGATGCGGATGTTATACATCGCAGTAATCCAGATACTGGCGGTTTATTGGAAATTATTGTTCACGAGGTGACCGATGGGGCTGTTTCTGTGGTAAATGAGGCCTTGGCCAAATATCCAGATATTTCCGGATTAATTTTGGATTTGCGTGCCGCCACCGGTGATGATGAACGCGCGGCCGCGAAATTGGCGGGGATGTTTGTTGGTAAAAATCCTGTGATGCGAATTGTCGAAACCGCCAAGGAAGAAGTAGAAGTTGTTCCAGGGGCAGATGCGATAACAGATGTACCGGTTGTTGTGTTGATGTCCGATATGACACGCGGTACAGCCGAGGCTTTGGCAGCAGCATTTTATGAAAATTTGCGTGGTGTTCTGGTTGGCACGCCAACTGCGGGTGCGGCCCGAATTGCATCGCGGATTGATTTGGATAATGGCGGTGCGTTGGAACTGTTGAATAAATCTATCAAGACGGGTTCTGGGCGTGCGATTGATGGACGAGGATTGTTTCCGATTGTGTGTCTGTCCAATATTCGTTCAAATCAACAGCAGGATGTATTCTTTCTTAATGTTGTGAATAATGATTTTAATGCGCGTGACTTTAATCGCGAAACGGGTGTTGATGCGGCAACAATTCGTCGCGGATGTCCGGTGATTACCAGTGGCGCGGATGAAGATGCGGTTGCAACTGCGGTTGCAGTCAAGATTTTGACCACGCCTAAGGTTTATACTCGTTTAATCGCGGAATAAAGCAGGGGGATAAAATCATGTTTTTGACATCTGATAATAAACTTAAATGGAAAAGAATTTTTATGGGTGCGGCCATAACTTTAGCGTTGGTTGCGCTGGGGGTTGTGTGGTATGACCGTCCGTTGCAGTTGTTTATACGAAATTTTAACTGTGGGTTGTGGCGGTTCTTTGATTTGGTGTTTGATGGTACTGTTTGGATTTTTGCGGCGGCTGTGGCGTTGGCGGTTTTTTATTTTAAGAAAACCATAGGAACAAAATCCGAAGATAAAAGTAAATATGTATTCTGGGGATATGTGCGTGATTTCTTTGATAAAACCAAGAATAGTTATGCTTTTTATATTTTTGCATCAGTTTTTACAGCAGGTATTACGGTCAAGATTTTAAAGATTTTGATTGGTCGTATGCGTCCAGTCTTTTATGAAGGAATCGGGCAAACAGGTTATTATCCTTTCTCGTTTGATTGGGCGTTTAATTCTATGCCATCGGGGCATACAACAGTCACTTTTGCGGGATTGGTAATGATGGGATTGTTGGCGCCACGATACAAAGCACTGACATGGACATTGGCGATTATGGTTGGTTTTTCGCGTGTTGCGGTTGGGGCACACTGGCCAACGGATGTGATTTTTGGGGCGTTTTTAGGGATGGTGATTGCGGATATAGTAAAATCCGTGTTGAGCAAAAGAAATTAAAGTCCGGCGTTGCCGGATTTTTTTATTTTTCTTGATATTTTTTCTTTTATGTACGGCGATTTTATGTTAAAATAAAATCCATAGAGAGAATATGAAACACATTAAGCAATTTTTATTGTTGGTTTTGTGCGCATTTCCGTTTGTGTCAAGTGCGCAGGTTGCAACCACAGCGGGCAGTAATCTGACCGCGTGGAGTGGTCAATCTGGTTCCACAAATAATAATAATTGGAATAATTTGATGAATAACCGCAGTGGCGGGGGAACGGCCAAGGCGGATTTTGGTAATTGTAATTCTTTGATTTTGCGTTGTGCCCAGCCGAAATGTGCGGGTTGTACAACAATGGATATTGCGCGTCCGATTGTTTCTGGGTGTGTGAATTCAAACGCAACATGCAAGAAGCATGGTGATGCATTGATTGAATCTTTGTCTGCGCAGATTGTGGGCGATGTGACAAGCAAGCTTAAACAACAGGAAATAGCCGCAAATGCGGCGGCACAGCAGGTTGCGGCGCAACAGGCCGCCGCGGCAAATAATGCCCAAATGCAACAAATGCAGGCGCAAATGGAACAAATGCAACAGCAAAATGCGGTGTTGATGCAACAAACACAAAATTTACAGGCCAGTCTTGAACAACAAAGTGCCGCGGCTGCCCAGGACAGGGCGGATTTGGCGGCTGCGACTGCGGCAGCAACAGCGGCGCAAACACCGGATAATGGATTGACGGCATCTGAAAATGCGGCGCTGGATCGTGGCGTCTCGGACGAAATTTTAATGCGCAATACAATCAGTGGCGAAATTATGTCCAAGATTGAAGATGCAGAACGCGCACTAACCACTTTGCGTAATGCGATGAGTGATACATTCAGTTATGCGGGCTGTGATACGCGTGGTAATAACTGTAGTGGGCCAAAACGTGTGAAACGTTTCAAGGAAAAAGCAAATGCGTTTATCCAACCATATGATGCGGTGATTGATGCAACATACGAAGCGCTGGAAATGGCAATGGCGGTTGGTGTTGATGTTCAGGATGTGTTGATGATGCTGAATGGTGCGTGTAATCGTTGGGGCCGGTTTATATGTTCGTATGGTAGCAGTGGTAAGCCAGGGGAATATAATAAAAACGAATGCGTGAATGGCAAATCTGTTAAGGGTGGTCGCACTGGTCCTGATAATGCAGAGGCGAATACTCATATCAAAGGAAATGTTCCGTGTGTTACTGGTGGTACGATCCCACCCGAAGATGACAACAGATGTGTGCTGTCCGGTTTCTTGGAAGATGGTGCGATCATTATGCGTGAAATAGAAGATGCCGAAGATACAAGTTCTAGCAATCAGATTGAACGCATTGGGTGTGCATCATCGGCGTTGGACAGTTTGGCACTATTTGGGCGCAAGAACAGTGCGCGTACAGGTGCGGCATTAGACCTTGATGTGTTGGAACGTATGATTAATCAGGATGCTCCGGAATATGTTGGAACTTCGTCCAGCAACAATCGCTATTCACGTTCGGGTGTGCATGCTGGGTTTGAACAGACGAAATATTGTGGCCTGACTTCAACTGGTTTTGCACAGTTGCAGGCGGCAATTAATAATAAAACTTTACCGAATAATGTATGTGTGGCTTATGCCAAATTATCGGCAAATGCGCGTGCGGATGACAGATTGGTTAATCACACGACCAGCGATGATCATCCTTCGAGAACTAATTTGCCTAATCTTGACGAGGCACAGTGCAAGGATAGAAACTGGTTATGTGATGGTTCTGATTTGTCAAGTGACTATGTAATTACTGATTGCAAGACGATTTGGGATGATACAAACAAACAGTGCAAAGTGGACGGAGCAGGTTGTTTCTATGATGGTACTTGTGTGAAAAAACCAAAGCAAACTGGATCAGCAGGTAGTTAAGGAAACATTAAAAAGAAAACATTATGAAAAAGGTATTTGGTATTTTTGATTATGTTTTAAAACCCATTTGTATGGCGGTGGTGGTATTGGGCCTGATGTCGGGTGGGGCGCGTGCCGCCGGTACTGGATGTGATGATGAAAGTAATGATATGATTAATGGTGACTTTGCGCTGTGTTCTGTTCATGCCTATAATATATGGGAAACAGAAAATACAGAAGATAACAAAGACCTTATGCGCGAAGTTGTCGCGATGAAAACCACGCTGATTACACAGCAGATGTACAAGCAATATGAACAGATTGATTCAATGGTGCGCCGCTTGAAAACACAACTTGAAAAGGCAACATTGAAAACAAAATTCCAATATGCCGGCGCGAATTCTGATGACAGCGATGGTGGTTCTGGCACATCTAAGGGTGGGGATCTTATTGGTATCAATGAATGTAATTATATATCTGATACTGATGACGCCTTGATTTGTTATGAACGAAATTTGACTACTATTCGTAGTCTATCAAGTAATGGGGAAAATTTGTCTACGGCCCATAAGAAACAGTTAGGTAAAGATTTTAAAGGGTTGTTTGAGATGTCTATATACGATGGTAGAGAAACGAAAGTACAATGTGATGGAGTGGTGAAGCGTGACTCAGATAAATATAAGATGTGTACAAATGATAGAGAAGAGTCTAACAAAATAAAATATATGAACAAATCTGAGTTTAAAGAATGCGTTGATTATATGGTTAGTTGTTTAAGAAATGCCAAGAATGCATATAAAAATGGAGAAAGAAGCTATAGCAACAGTTGGAATTCAAGAAATTAAAACTTTGTTTGTGTGATTTATTGCCCGCCGTTCGGCGGGTGTTTTTTTTTGTGAGATATGAGTAATTAAAACAATTTCGTATAGAAAAGTGTCATTCTGGGGCTTGACACCAGAACCCAGGTAATGCGCCTATGCGCACGAATAATAAGGAAACGATAACCTGGTCCCTGTGGTTCAGCCACGCAAACAAATGTTTACGCGGGGGGCGGGAATAGGGGCTTAAAGTTCCACTCATGCCTGCGCAGGAGTTACAAAGAAAAGTTTCCCTCCAATGGAGGGGTGCCCAACGGGCGGGGTGGTCAGAGAGTTCGTTTAGTATAGTGGAACGATAACCTGGGCCCTTGTGGTCCCAGCCACAGGGTGACAAAAGCTTTTGCTTTTGTTTATATTAAAACATTATTATGTGGGGCAATAAAAATCCCCCAAATGGGGGGATTGATGATTATTAGTCCTTGGCGGATTCGCGTTCCCATTCACGAAGTGGTTCAACACCAGCATCAATCAAGCATTGTTCACGCATGCCCGCGGAATCGCCTTTGGCACCCGCTGGGATGTTGGCTGGATTTTCGCTTGCACCCTTCAAGATTTCGTTCAATGTTACGACATTACGACATGTGTTTTTGGTAAGATCTTGGTCGTTTGAACAGTTCTCGTTGTCAGCAACGTCGATAACCGCCTTGAACTGGGCTCTGGATGGGTTACAAATCATTGGTTCATAACAATGTGGAACATTTGCAACCTGGGCGCAGTATGTTTTTATACGAGCCGTTGGCCAGTTTTCGTTCGATTCAGATACGTCTTCGTAACATTCAAGAATTTCGCCCAAGCATTCGTTAAAGTTAGAGTATGCAGTGACAGCATTGGTCAATGTTTCTTCTTGTTCTGTTTGTGCGAATTCCTGACGCTTTTGTTGCAGGGCCTGTTGTGCCGCGCTTTTCTGATAGCTGATATTCTGGGCGGTGGCGCGCAATTGTTCACCATATACGTCACAGTCAGCATTTGCATCCAACAAGTATTTATTCATAATGCTGCGACGGGCATCCGCAACAGGACCGCGCAAATTTAAATATGGATCGCCAGATGTGGATGTGTATCCATAGCATGTAGCACTGGTGTTCAGGCTGGATGTGCTGCGGTCATTTAATTTAATGTCGCCCGATGAAGATACTTCAATCTTGGAATTATAGTTAAATGGACATGATGTAGAACGGCCGTCCGCACATTTGCCGCCGCTTGGTGGGGTGCCGCAACCTTCGTAAATGCCATTAAAGCATGAATCCAATACACGGGCGCATACTTCGTTATGTGCATAGCGGAACAGGTCATAACCCCATGTTTCGGCCAATGTGTCTTCTATTTCATCCGATGATGCGAATGCATTGCTGATACCTGTCATGCTGCTGATTGTGCTGTCCAAAACTTTGAATGCCTCGGACAAGCTTTCGTCATCTTTTGTTAAAATTGTGATTGTTTCTGCCTTGGCATCAGCAAATGCCTTGAACGAAGCCAGAATTTCGGATGAATTTGTAGAGTCGATATTGCTGATATCAAATCCGAATGAGTTTCCACTTTCTGTACAGTAAGATGGCATAGGGCATGTTTCTGCGTTTGTGTATATGCCATGGCTGGTGCACCATTTGTATGCGTCGGAATCTGTTGTGCCAGTGCTCCAAGTGCCGTCTTTGTTTGCGTCTTTCCATGATACACAGTTCAGAACCTTTTCGGCATCTGTTAATTGGAATGCAGATGATATATCTTTACCGCCGCTTGCAATCAACAATGCCAATTCACCAGACAGTTTGATTAATTCTTCGTTTGCGCTTTCAAGTGCGGTTTCTGCCTCGGCAAAAGCTTTAACTCGGCCGGCACATGCACAACGGCGCTGGGCCGCGTTACGAGCAGTACAGATTTCGTCCATACATGTATAATATGATTCCATACAATTATTAAATGCATCATTTGATATTAATCCAGTTGATGAATCAATGATGTTTGAATAGTTGCCTGTGTATAATTTGCTGGACAGATATGAATATGTGGATGATGTTGTTCCCTTGCTGCCGCGGATAGCGCTGCCCTGTAATGATACGCGTGATGTTGTTGGAGCAGCGTTTGTTGCTGTGCGTGCACGAACATTGCGTGTGGTTGTTGCACCGGCACGTGTTGCTGGTGTGCGTGATACAACATTACGTGTCGCAGTGCGAGTGTTTGTTGTTGCGCGATTTGTTGTGGCACGTGTTGTGACATTGCGCGCGGTCCCGCGAGATACAGTGTTCGCAGTCGCGCGAGATGGCGCAACATTTGTTGCGGTGCGTGCAATTGTGCGCTTGGTTACGGTGTTACGCGGGCTTGCGCGATTTGGTGCGCGTGATATTGTGTTGCCTGCGCGTGGTGATTGAGATGTGGCGCTGGAAACTGTGTCCATAATTGGCGTGACCGGATCTGCAAATACAGCCCGAATTGACAGTACGGTCGAGCAGACAAAAAATGCGCCCGCCAGTAAAAATATTGTGCCCATTGCATTCTTGATAGAATTTGCGATGTTTTTAGTGCTCATTAAACTCTCCCTGTGTTCTGGGAAAAAAGCCCAGAAACCCAACCTTTCTATGGTTTATCACCATGCGTGATGCATGTTTATTCTTTGTAATTATATCAATTTTTTGGTCGTCTGTAAACAATAATTAAAAGTTATATATAAGAATTCTATCAAATTGGATTGATGTTTTTTTGTTGGCATAATTTTGTTATGAAAAAAATTTGTTTGATATTGATTTTTTGTTGTGGGGTGGCGAATGCTAATCCTATGTTTGGGAACAAGGATAAAAATTCCTTTGGGCTATATGTGGCACAAAGTGCGGGGCAGGGTGATTTGGGGTATCTGATTTTTCCATGGGAATGGGATTTTGGCCCAATGACTTTTGTTATGGCGCAATACAGTCAGCCCGTAGAGATTTTCAGGTTGCCCGCGCGAATAAACTTTAATGTTATGCAGAACTTTGCGTATCGTGGTATGGATGGAACTTCGTTTGGTGCGATTGGATTGTCGTGGGATATTGCGTTATTACATTGGTGTGGTTGGTATATGGGATTGGGAATAGGTCCGTATATGCGTGACACAGGTGACAGATTTGTTGAAAGTCGTTTGGTCTTTGGCGAGCGTGTTTTTATAGGCAGGGAAATTAGCGATGATTGGCGTGTGGAGTTATTTAGTCAGCATTTTTCAAATGGTGATTTTACTGATATTAATCATGGTTTTAATTTTTTGGGGTTAGCGGTGAATTATAGTTTCTAGAAAAAATCCCCCAAGTGGGGGATTGTATTAGTGTTTGCCACCGATTTTTGTACGACCACCCATCAGAGGTTGCAGGCACTTTGGTATATTTACCGAACCGTCTGCATTTTGATGGTTTTCAATTACAGGAACGATTGCGCGTGGCAGTGCGATGCCTGTGTTGTTTAATGTGGCGCAGAACTGCATTGAACCGTCCGCAGCGCGATAGCGTGTGTTGGTGCGTCGCGCTTGGAAAGTGCCAATCGAAGAACAAGAACCCAATTCGCGATATGTGTTTTCGCTTGGGAACCATGCTTCGACATCGTGCATTTTTACCTTGTTGAATCCCATGTCGCCAGTACATGCTTCTATTACGCGATATGGTAATTCAAGATCCGCCATAACATCGCATAAATTGTTCAGTAAATGTTCGTGCATTTCGTCCGACTGTTCTGGTGTACAATAGATGTATTGTTCAACCTTGTTAAACTGATGTATACGCACGATTCCGCGGGTGTCACGACCTGCGGCACCTGCTTCTTTGCGGAAGCAAGGCGAGAAACCTGCATATTTAATTGGTAAATCTTTTTCGTTCAAAACTTCGTCGCTGTGCAGTGAGTTCAGAATAATTTCTGCTGTGCCGGCCAGACATCTGTCTGTATCGGTTAACATAAATACATCGTTGTTCATAACAGACTGGTCAGAACCCATAAAGTGGCCCGCGTTGAAGATTGTTTGTGGCTTTGTAATAGATGGGCAGTTTACAAATGTAAAACCGCGTGACATCAATTTTTGCAGAACATATGTCTGGATTGCCAGTTCCAGTTCCGCGGCTTCGCCAAACAGTGCGTATGTGCGTGTGCCACAAATAGAGGCAATCTTTTCAGGTTTCCACCATCCGTTCATTTCCAGCAATTCCCACTGAGGACGTGGTGTAAAATCAAATTCGCGTGGTGTGCCAATGCGGCGTACTTCGACATTTTCCGAATCGTCACGACCAATTGGTGCGCTGGTCGATGGAATTTGAGGTACACGATGTAGCAGATCGGAAACAGCTGCTTCTTTATCCGCCAGTTCCGCCATGTCTGCCGCGATTTCTGCGTTGATTTCTTTGGAGCGTGCGATAAGTGGTGCCTTGTCTGTGGCGGTTGGAATTTCGCGTGTGATTTTATTTTTTTCAGCGGTTTTGGATTGGGTAATAGTTTTCAGTTCACGAACGCGTGCGTCCAATTCCAAGATTTCGTCCACGTGGTCTTCGAATCCCTTGACCGCGCAGGCGTTTTTTACGATATCTGGATTTTCACGAATAAATTTTATATCAAGCATAGTTTGTTATCCTTTAATTCACACTGCACATATTATTATATATTGTTGTCAAAAGCAATTTGATTTATTTTTATTTGCGTGGAATTTGTTGATGTGTTATGCTGGGGCGAAAATAGAAAAGGGAAAGGTTATCACAATGACTGATATTAATATGTATGATGTTGTTATTTTAGGTTCGGGGCCTGCTGGGTTGACTGCGGCATTGTATACAGCGCGTGCGAATAAAAAGACTTTGGTTCTGGGCGGAAATCGTCTGGGCGGTCAGATGGCAGGTATTCCAACTTTGGAAAATTATCCGGGTTGGGCGGGCTCTGGTATGGAACTGGCCGAATTTATGAAAAAGCAATGTGAAACCTTTGGTGCCGAGGTAAAGTTTGTATCTGCTAAAAGTATTGATGGCGATGCGGCTGGTGGTTTTAGTGTTCTGGGCGATGATGGTGTGCGCTATGTGGGCAAAACTGTAATTATTGCGACTGGTGCGTCCCCACGCAAACTGGACATCGAAGGCGCGCGCGAACTGATGGGGCGGGGCGTGTCATATTGTGCGACATGTGATGGATTCTTTTACAGTTACAAGGATGTAATCGTTATGGGCGGTGGCAACAGCGCGCTGAATGATGCTTTGTATTTGGCGGATTTGGCAAAGTCGGTCAAGATTATATATCGCAAGGGCGCATTTACGCGTGCCGAGGCTGTATTGCGCGAACGCGTGGCACAGCGCGAAAATATCGAATGTCTGTTTAATACGGACTTGGTCAAGATTGCGGCGATTCCAGACTCGCCAGATGGTCGCTTGGTTGTGACCACAACAGACGGTACAGAAATAGAAACGGATGGTCTGTTTGTTGCCATTGGGCACGAGGCTAATACAGATTATCTGACCGAGGATATCAAACGTGACGCGATGGGGCGTTTGGCACCGTCTGAATTGCCAACAGGCATATTCGTTGCGGGCGATGTTCATTCCGATATCAAGATGCAAATCGCAACGGCCGTAGGGACAGGGTGTACGGCGGGTATGGACGCAATCGCGTACTTAAATAAAATCTAATGGCATATCTGCGCACAACCCCGATGCCTCATGTAACTATATGTACACTATGGCATCGGGGGTGTGCGTATCTATGTCATTATCTTTTGTTTACAATAAAATCTAATTGCATCTGTATCATTCTAATTTATTTAATAAAATATTCATTTTTTCGCTTTCCAAAGTTTTGTAATTATGATAAAATAAATTATAAAAATATGGAGTTAGGGGATGTCTTTTCTTAAAAAAACATTTGGACTTTTGGCGATATTTAGCGTAATTCCAGTGGCTTATGCTGCGACTGCGCGCCCGGGGACAACCAGTGCGAATTCACGTGTTGGGATTGTGTCAACGACTGCATCACGCCGCATGCCGACAATGACGACATACCTGAATTCTGCAATTGCGGGGACAGGTGTTGGCGGAAATACCATTACGGGCAGCATAGCGGGCAGTGGTGTGCTGGATGACGAAGAATGCCGTACAAGCTATGATGAATGTATCCGTGATCCCGAGGTTTGCGGCCCTGACTTTGAAGAATGTACAACAAATATATTGTTTCATGCTCAAATGCCAAAGTGCACGAATATTTTGATGCAGTGCGGTGCAAGTGGTATTAACAGCCTGTTTGGTACATCGAATATTGGTGCGTTGTCCACGGTCGCGGAATATTTGAAGGATGCCAAAGGAAACGAGATAGAGGTTAAGCGTTACACATATCCAATTGACAGCAGTGTTATGGGTATGGCGATTATTGGTGGTATGCACGCGAACCAGTTTCCGGATTCTGCCACATGTTCCAAGCGCTATATTTCGTGCTTGAACCGTGATACGGTTTGTGGTGCGGACTTTGAATTGTGCACCAGTAAAAGCGAATTTAAGAAACAGTCATTGCAGTGTGAGTCCACATTGGCGCGTTGCACGGCCGATGGTGTAATGTCGTTGTTTAATGTTAAGCAGTGGACAGAGAAGGGCACAATTGATTCAGGTTCTGTTATTGGCGAAATGATTACAGCTGGTGCGGACTTGGCGGCAAATAATGCGGTTAATACATGTTATCGTGTTGCGGATCAGTGTTTCTCGGCCGCGTGCGCGAATAATCCGTTGCGTTGTATTGCGGGTAAGTCGCAGAGTGTTATTAATAGTGCCGATGGCTTGGCGGGTGGTTCTGCTGTGTCAAATGGTACTGTGACCAGAACTTTTGACGGGACAGATTATGAAGACAAGATTTGGTCGGCAAGCGATGTTAATAAATTCTTGGGGGCGGCATGTCGTGATACAATTGGTGCAAATAAATATTGCCAGATGACCGCGATGGGTAAAACCCCAAGCAAGAAGGAACTGCAGGATATTGATGTTCAGGAAGAAGTTTTTGCGGAAATCTTGAACCTGCGTAAATCTACTTTTGAATCAAACCTGACTGGATTGTTGCAGGAATTTGATACCGATGCGAAAAATAAGTGTTCTGAAACAATCAAATCATGCGCAATGCGTACATGTGGTGGCGGTATCGGTTCGTTGTGCTGGGCCCAGGTTTATGGTGATGGGAAGAACGGTTCTATTGCAGGGACTGACTCTCAATCATTAAAAGAGATTACAACAGGTTGTTCGGCGATTGTAAATGCGGATCCATATTGTATATATGCATATCAGTCTGGTGCTGATAACCAAGCATTTGGGTACAGTTATTACAGCGATGATGTATTTGAATCGTTGTTTGAAGATGATAGCGACCCATTGGGTGTTGTTGCGGCTTTGAATGCATCGCTGCAAAGCAGTTATGATGCTTCATCCATTGCCAATATGAAAAAGCAGTGCGAAGGTGTTGCGATTTCGTGCGTAAAAACCATGTGCGGTGATAAGTATGAAAATTGCTATCGCAATCGTTCGGATGTTGTGCTGGATCGAAGCTATGTTACAACAAATTCTGAAGTTTTTGATAAATCAATGAACAAGGTTGGTGGCGTTTTGGACACTGTGGTTGTTTTGGGATTGTGCCTGAATACGGTTAAGAATTCGCCAATTTGTGAAGAACACCTGTTGATAACCAGTCAGAAATATACCGCTGATAATTATGAACAGCTGTGGGGGCAAAGTGGAGAAACGCGTAGCGCATGGTTGGCTGCCGGGCAGAATACAGAAAAGTTTGCTAATCCCGAGGTTCAAGAAACAAACGATAAAGGGGAAGAATTATGTTATGACCCGGCTAATAATAAGGGGCCATGTGGTCAAATGAATTCGAATACCAAGCAGGTATATGATACAAACAAACCTGTGATGACAACGGTTCAGGAATATGCGATTAATAAATCGGCAACTGGTATATTCCAGAATCTGTTGGCGGATATGGAACTGGAGGCCCAGGCAATCTATAATTCTGAATTGGTGGCCGAACAGAGTGCATGTTATGCCGCGAACGGTGGTGGTGTCAGCAATTCTTCCGCTGCAACATACATGTGGGCAAAGCTTAATTCGACTGCTGATATATCAAATTATCCGTTGAAAGGGTTTACATCTGCAGACTTTACACCAAGTAATGATTTGTATGATTCATATTGTCGTGTACGTGTTAACCTAACATCCAAGGATACCAAGATTAATAATATCTTGCTGGGTAATGATGCAACAGTTTGGAATGCACGTTATTTTGTGGTTGGTGATGCGTTTACATGTGGTTCATGGATACCAACCGATACGTTGCGTGACAAAATATTGGACCAGGTCAAAGATGCCAACAAGAAGAAAGATTCTAGAACGCGTGCATTGGCATATGTTTTGGGGCCAATGGCATCAATCGCCGGGGGGGCTGTTTTGGGTACAGGAATTGAAAAAGGTAATATCCTTGGTGGGTTGACCGGCAAGAAGTCAACGAAACAGATAGATGCTATAGTCGAGAAAATTGAAGCGGCGGAAAGTTGCT
>JAGBVH010000007.1 GCA_017630405.1 Alphaproteobacteria bacterium | reverse complement strand
CAAAAGTGTTAACAAAGAAAAACGCCGCAAAATCAACGATTTTGCGACGGAATTCGTGGCTCGGGCAACTGGACTCGAACCAGTGACATACGGATTAACAGTCCGTTGTTCTACCGACTGAACTATGCCCGAATAGCGTTGATAATATTATATAAAAAACTAAAGCAAGTCAAGCGTTTTTTGAAAGTTTTCTTGTTGTGATGTAAGATGCAGAATTTTGCGTTTTTTTGTTGCTTTGGGGTAGGGTAACGATGTGTGTCTAAACTTTTTTTAGGCTGGACCGCGTTCAGCGAAAAGCAGATGTAATGGTAATCTATTAAAGATACAACTATAAAGAGGATTTATTGCTTTGTTTTTTATGACCTTTAATGCATTATAATCTTGAAAAGATTTTGTCGAATAGGAAAACTATCCGCTGTAACAGGCGGTTCCCTTTAGGTGTAAATGTATAAACGGCTTGCATACCAATCATAAATCGTTATAATTGGGGGCGTTTAAGGATAAAAAATGGCAAAGAAAGCAAATATAGTTCTGAACAACTCTTTTGTACAAAATTACCGCCGTATGTGGCCATATATCAAGCCATATTGGTTTCGTGGGCTGCTGTCGGTGTTGTTGGCGATTCCTATTGGTTCGCTGGATGCGGTTATCGCGATGTCATTAAAGCCGTATATGGACTTGGTTATGGTGGACAAGTCGCTGCAGACCGCATGGTATATTCCAATTGCGATTGTGTTGTTCACATCGGCCCAGGGGGCTTTGACATATGCGGCAAACTATCTGAATACTTGGGTTGGTGCCAAGATTACAAATCTGTTGAAATTAGATTTGTATAAAAAGATGCTTTGCTTCGAACCTGAATTCTTTAACAAAAAGAACTCGGGCGATGTTATGTTTATGTTTAATAACAATGCGGATATGGCGTGCGCGGGATTATTGACCAATCTTAAAAACTTTGTTCAGAAGTTTTTTACCGCATTTTCGCTGATTTTTGTGTTGTTCTATAATTCTTGGCAGTTGGCACTGGTCTGTGTGGCGATTTTAATTGGTGCATTTCTGCCGATGATGAGTTTGAAAAAGAAAATTCACTCTGTTATGGACAAAACGGTCAAGGCGGATTCGGCGCTGATGACGGTATACAATGAATCCTATGCTGGGAATAAAACAATCACAGCATACAATTTAGCTGAATATCAAGAGGGTAAATTTAACGATGTATTAAAGGGTGTATTCCGCCTGCGTATCAAAATGCTGCAGCGTACACGCTGGTTGACGCCTGTGATGCATGTGATTTTGTCGATTGGTATTGGTGTTGCGATTTGGTTTGGGTCGTATCTGATTTTAAATGGTACTATTACCAGTGGCGGATTCGTATCGTTCTTGACCGCGTTGATTATGTTGTACACACCAATGAAGAGTATTGGCTCGAATTATAATTCGGTGCTGATGTCATTTATGGCGATTGAGCGTGTATTCGCTATTCTGGACAGCTGTCCTGCAATTATTGATGCGCCGGATGCGATCGAAATGCCGGCCAAGCATTCAAAAATCGAATTCAAGAATTTGTCATTTGAATATAACAAGGGCGTGCCTGTATTGCGTGATGTCAACTTGACCGTAGGGCAGGGGCAAACAATTGCGCTGGTTGGTAATTCTGGTGGGGGCAAGACTACTTTGGTCAGCTTGTTGCCGCGTTTTTACGATGTGACCAGTGGCGGAATCTATGTTGACGGTGTTGATATTCGCAAGTTTACATTAAAATCATTGCGTCAAAATATCGGCATTGTGTTCCAGGACAACTTTTTGTTTGCTGGCACAATCCGCGAAAATATCCTGCTGGGCAATCAAAACGCAACTGATGAAGAGCTGCAGACTGCAATCAAAATGGCGTGTTTGGATGATTTTGTTGGCACATTAAAAGATGGGCTTGATACCCAGATTGGTGAACGTGGTATATTGTTGTCCGGTGGTCAAAAGCAGCGTGTGGCAATTGCGCGCGCGTTTTTGAAAAATGCACCAATCTTGATTTTGGACGAGGCCACATCCGCACTTGATAACAAATCCGAAGCCGTTGTTCAGCGTGCGATTGAAAACCTGATGCGTGACAAGACTGTGTTTGTAATTGCGCACCGCTTGTCCACAATTCGCAACGCGTCCAAGATTGTGGTTGTAAATCATGGTAATCTGGTCGAAAGTGGAACGCACGAAGAATTGGTTGCCATCGAAGGCGGTGCCTATAAAACACTTTATGATATGCAATTCAAGGACAAGCCTGTAGCGGCATAATAAAAAACGCCCGTTTGGGCGTTTTTTGATATCAGTAATTACTGAGTGTCGATTACATAACGCGTGCCAATTTGCTCAATTCAGCCTGTGTTTTCTGGCCGTTTGTTTTAACCAAACGTGTAATCATTGTACGATTGTCAAGAGCGTGAACCAATGCACTGGCAGCTTCTGTATTGCCGGCATATTCAGCAACAATCGTGTTAAATGTTTTGTTTTTGATAATAACTTTTGCAACAGTTGTTTCTGTTTTGTCTGTGTATCTTACTTCTGCTTTAAAGTCGCTGCCAACTGAATAGTGCGCCAAACCGTATGCATAGTCGCGTGTGTTCTTTTTGCCATCTTTTGTCAAATCAACGCGATGTACTGGTGCATTGTTTATCAAAGTAATAAATGTAAATGCTGTTGTATCGTTTTTCATGTTTTGCTTCCTTTTTTTGTTTGTTTTTATTTCATGCGTGCCAGTCTGTCCCAGATAGCATTATTCTTTCTGAATAATGCCGCATCCAGTTCTTGAACATACTGTGCCGCCAATCTTTCGTTTAACGCCATTTTAATTGTACGAATTGTGAATATATCATAAATTAATACAATGCGGGTATTAAAGATATTGTTTCGCAGTTCTGCGGAATAACTCCACATACCGCCATTTGGATTATGAACTTCGAATCTAAAATCTTTGCCAATGGAATAGCATTCCACATTGCGTGCGAATCCAGCCATTTTATTGCCATTGGCATCTAAATCCAGACGGCAAATTTGGCTGTTTGCAATCAGATTCAGAATGTCCTGTTCCGAAACGGTTGTATTAGTTTTCTTCATTATTTCTGTACCTTTTATGGTTTGGGACACACATTTTAACGGTAATTTTTGTGTTGTCCACATTTTTTTTCAGAACAAATATAGACAAAATATACATAATGTCAAGGATTTTTCCTTCTTGCGGCGACCGTTTTTTAGTGATATATTTTTACTGTGTCCAATCATAATAACCCTAAAAGGATGTATAAATGTTATTAAAAGGAAAAAAGATTTTAATTACAGGTGTTGCCAACGACTGGTCTATGGCGTGGGCAATTGCCAAACGCGCAGCCGAGCAGGGTGCTGAAATCGCGATGCCATACGCGATGCCTGCATTGGAAAAGCGTGTGCGCCCATTGGCGGAATCCATTGGTGCCAAGTTTGTTCAGGAATGTAATGTACAAAACGATGAACAAATGGACGATTTGTTTAACAAGATAGAGGCAGAATGGGGTCATATCGACTGTATGTTGCACGCGATTGCTTTTTCGGACAAGAATGAATTGACTGGCCGTTATGCTGATACCAGCCGCGAAAACTTCAAGAACACAATGGATATATCGGTATATTCATTGGTTGATTTGACACGTCGTGCATCTAAATTGATGACCAATGGTGGCAGTATTGTGACTCTGACATATTATGGTGGTGAAAAGTCTGTGCCTAATTACAATGTAATGGGTGTGGCAAAATCCGCATTGGACAGCAGTGTTCGTTATCTGGCGTCTGATTTGGGGGCAAACGGTATTCGCGTGAACGCAATCAGCGCGGGCCCAATTATGACATTGGCATCCAGTGGTGTTGGCGGCTTCAAGGCGATGTTGCGCCTTAATGCGGAACAGACCCCGTTGCGCCGTAATATGACATTGGATGATGTGTCGGGTGCCGCATTGTACTTGTTCAGCGACCTGTCCAGTGCAGTGACCGGCGAAATTCACCACGTGGATTGTGGCTATTCAACCACTGGTATGATGCCAAATGACATGAAAGATATCCTGTTAAAAGGATTGGAAGAAAAGTAAATATTCCCGCCATTGGCGGGATTTTTTTATTGTATAAATTGATGTGTTTTTCTATAATAACAGCATGTCAAAAACACCTGATTTATTTATTCTTTCCGAACACGCCCAACTGTTGAAAAAACTTCAGGAATGGGATATTGCGTACCACCAAAACGATGCACCAATCGTTGATGACGCGACCTATGACGCGGCCAAGCATCGTGCGCTCGAGATTGAGGCCGAATACCCAGAACTGGCCAAGCAGGGCGCTTCAACACGCGTTGGTGCGGCGGTGTCGACCAAGTTTAATTCTTTTGCGCACAGTGTGCCGATGCTGTCCATTTCTGATGTCTTTACCGAAGGCGAGGTTGCAGATTGGTTTAGCAAACTTGCGGATAACGATGTTTTTATTGAACTAAAGGTCGATGGTGTATCATATTCTGCGCGATATGAACGCGGGCAACTCGTACGCGGACTTACCCGCGGCAGTGGTGCCTTGGGCGAAGATATTACGGCCAACCTGTTGACTATACCAGACATCCCAAAAACATTGACTGGCGACTTTCCTGATATTATCGAGGTTCGCGGTGAAGTCTATATGTTGCGCAGCGATTTCTTTGCGCTTAATGCAGAATCTGACAAACAGTTTGCTAATCCGCGTAATGCGGCGGCGGGTTCTCTTCGTCAATTAAATCCAGCGGTTACCGCCACGCGCCGTTTGTCTGCCTTTGCTTATACTTATGGTGAATTGTCATCACGCAATTGGCAAACCCAAAGCGAATATTTTGATAAATTAGAATCCTGGGGTTTTAAGACCACGCGTCATTGGGCGCGACATGCGAAAACAATGGCCGAAATTCAGGATATTTATAACGAGATTATGGCGTTGCGCCCCGACATACCGTTTGATATTGATGGCTTGGTGGTCAAGGTAAACAATGTTGCGCTTCAAGAAAAAATGGGTGCACGCGCAAACAGCCCTCGCTGGGAAGTTGCGTATAAGTTTCCTGCAGCGCGTGCGATAACAAAACTGCGCGATATTACTATTCAGGTCGGTCGCACCGGTGTTTTGACTCCGGTTGCTGAAC
Organism: Alphaproteobacteria bacterium; assembly: GCA_017630405.1. GTDB lineage: Bacteria > Pseudomonadota > Alphaproteobacteria > Rs-D84 > Rs-D84 > Enterousia. The sequence goes on along the minus strand of JAGBVH010000007.1, from coordinate 115,104 downwards.
TGGAACCAATCAATATCGGGGGGGTGGTTGTGTCCCGCGCTACATTACACAACGCGGACGAGGTTGCACGCCTTGGGATTCACATTGGCGACAAGGTAATTGTTCAGCGCGCAGGTGATGTTATTCCGCAAATCGTTGGTGTGGCCGAGGTTGCACCCAACGCGGTTCCTTTTGTGTTTCCTGATGTTTGCCCGATATGTGGCGGTAATGTTGTTCAGGAATCAGGAATGGTTGCGCGCCGTTGTGTGAATACATTGGGCTGTCCTGCGCAAAGACTTGGCGAACTGGAACACTTCGTCTCGCGCAAGGGGTTTGATATAGATGGTCTTGGTACACGACAACTGGAATTGTTCGTGTCGCATGGCTGGATTGAAACGCCTGCTGATATATTTACGCTGATTGAATTACATGGTGCGCAAATCAAGAATATGGAAGGCTTTGGTGAAAAATCGGTTCGCAATTTGGCTGACTCAATCGAACGTGCGCGAACAGTTGATTTGAACCGTCTGCTGTATTCAATCGGTATTCCCGAAGTTGGTGAAGTGACGGCTAAAATATTGGCGCGCGCATTTGGCTCGCTGGATGCGGTTCGTAATGCGCCCGTATGGAAATTGAAACAGGTTGACGGTATTGGTGACATTATGGCCGATGAAATCGCTTCATTTTTCGCAGATGCACATAATATGGCGGTTCTGGATAAATTGCTGGGCCAGATAACGGTTCGTGAATCAGAACCTGTTCAGACCGCGCCCGTTGGCCCCTTGGCGGGGAAAAAGGTGGTCTTGACCGGTACTCTTACCAAATACACACGCGATGCTGCCCGCGAAATATTAGAGCGTCTTGGAGCAACCGTGACAGGTAGTGTTTCCGCCAAAACAGATATTGTTCTGGCCGGTGCTGATGCTGGTTCGAAATTGACCAAGGCGGAACAATTGGGCATAACAATATGGTCCGAAGCAGACTTTGATGCCGCACAGGGCTTATAAAAAAAATCCCCATTTTGGGGATTTTTTTATTTAAGTCCAAATTTATATGCAGCCCCAAAATAAACTTCGGTTGCATCAACATCGGTAACCGCATATTCAGTGTTATGCAGTTGATGTTCAACTTCACCATAGTACTGATATTTAAGTCCGACATTTAAATCAACGCGGTCATTCAATGCAAAGTTAATGCCCACCATCAACTGATATGACAGGTCAAACACATTGTCTGACATACGACCCGCGGGCGAGTTCACATCGCCCCATATGCTTGCGAATCCAAGGCCAACCCCAGCATAAGGTGCGACTACATTTTCGTATTCTTTGAACAGATATACATTCAGCATATTTGACCAAATATCAAAATCGAATTCATTGTTGCGTTTGTTTTTTGATACGCCTGTATATGCGGTTTCGAATTCAATCTTTACATTACTGGTCAGTTTATTACCAACAATTGCGCCAAATCCAAAGTTGTCTTTGCGAACTGTGGTGTTGCCGCCACTGTTAATGTTGTATTTCAGGGACAGGCTTTCGTTTTTATGAATACGCAGCCCAACATAGTTATCGCGTGTGTTCGTATCTGCGCTATAAGAATCATAAGAGTCATAAGAATCATATGATTCATACGAACCATATTCATTTGCCAACGCGGGCACCGAAATCAAGCATGCCAATATAAATGAAATTTTTTTCATATATCCTTTCCCTTTTTTGTATGCTAGGATTATAATTATAAAGTCTGGTAAAACGCAAGTTGTTTGTGATAATATTCCAACAAAGGGGAAAAAATTGGCGCGTCAAGAAATCAGAAAAAACACTGCAACCCAGTCGCAGCCTTCGTTTCGGCGGCGATTGTTTGTGTACATGTTTAATTTGTTTTTGATTGGCTGTGTTGTGGTTGCAGGCTATGTTGGCTTTATATATTTGCGTATGCCATCGCTTGATGCGATATTACATGAAACGCGTGATGCTGCGATTGTCTTTCTGGACAGGGAAGGCAATGAATTGCGCAGTGCGAACCGCATAATGGGCACACCGGTGTCTGTTGAAACACTTCCGCCACATGTATGGCAGGCAATTGTTGCAATCGAAGATAAGCGTTTTTTTGATCATGGCCCAATTGATGTGCGTGGAATTGCGCGCGCTTTTGTTTCGAATATAGTCAAGGGACGAATGGCAGCAGGCGGTTCAACCATAACGCAACAGACAGCAAAAAACATATTCTTGTCGCGTGATAAAAAGATTTCGCGCAAAGTCCAAGAAGTGATTTTATCGTATTGGCTTGAAAACAGATTTAATAAAAATCAGGTCTTGGATTTATATATGAACCGCGTATCGTTAGTTGGCGGAATGCGTGGTATTGATGCGACTGCACGCGCTATGTTTGGTGTGCCTGCAACGCGACTGTCTATTGGCCAGTCGGCTCAAATTGCAGCGATGCTAAAGGCTCCAACCACATACAGCCCGCTGCGTAATCCAGACAAGAATATCACTCGCGCACGTGTTGTTCTTCAGGAAATGGTACGTCAGGGCTATATAACAATAAATCAGGCGCGTGCTGCGGCACAATCCTTGGCACCGGCCACAGGGACAGCTGATACAAATATGTATCGTTACTGGACGGATTATGTAATGGATGAATTAAAATCTCGTATTGGCGATTTTGAATCAGATATGTATGTGTACACGACATTGGATAGTAATCTACAGGACCAAGTTGCCGCAATTTTGTCGCAAAAAGTTGGTGAATATCAGGGCGCAGTTGTTGCTATGGAACCTGATGGCGCGCTGCGCGCGATGTCTGGCGGGGCAGACTATCAAACCAGCCAGTTTAATCGTGCCACCGCACCACGTCAACCGGGCAGTGCATTCAAGCCGGTTGTTTATCTGGTTGCGCTGGAAAACGGATTAACACCTGATGCGTATGTAAACGACTCGCCTTTTGCGATTGGCGATTACAGCCCTAAAAACTACAATGAAAAATACTATGGCGACATAACATTGGCGACTGCCTTTGCGAAAAGTGTTAATTCGGTTCCATTAAAACTGACTGAAACCTATGGTATTGATACAATGTTGTCAATGGCAGGTCGTTTGGGGGTGGGAACCAAGTTGCGTCGCGAATATTCGACTGTGCTTGGTGCATCGGAAATGAGTCTGCTTGATCTTACGACTATCTATGCGGTGATATGGAATAATGGATATTCAGTTCGCCCATATTCAATAACCAAGATAACAGATATGGCGGGTAATGTGCTGTTTGCACGCAATCCATCTGACCCAATCCAGATTCTTCAGCCCGAAACAGTTGAACATATGTCGCATCTGTTGGCGGATGTTGTGGCACCTGGTGGTACCGGCGGTCGTGCGCGTGCGGACGGTGTTCTTGGTGGTAAAACCGGGACAAGTAATGAAAACCGCGATGCGTGGTTTATTGGTGCGACCCGCGATATGGTTATGGGTGTGTGGATTGGTAACGATAATTATACCCCTATGAATTCCAAGATAACAGGCGGTACCATACCGGCCGAAATCTTTCACGATATTGTGGTTTCAAAATAATAGAAAAAGGACAAACCTATGGCAAAAAGCACTAAAAAAGTGAATAAAAATCAGCCGTTGCCAAAATCGTTATGGCGCTTTTACTTCAAGCATGCGGTCCCTGGTTCTTGGGGCGCATTGATTGCGTGGGCGATTTTATATTTTCTTGTTGCGATGGATGGCGTGCTGTTTCCGAATTTTCAGCGTTGGTTTATCGCATTGTTTGAAAATCCAATGCCAGATGGTATGACCTTTATTGAGCATGCAACACCAACAATCATTTTGATTGTAGGTCTGTTGTTATTGATAGATACCAGCATGTTATTTCGAACAATGTTTTCAGGACGCTGGATTCCGCGCATCAAGAATCGCGCCCAAATTGTTTTAAATGATTATGTGCACTCTCAGTCAATGTCGTTTTGGTCGGGACGTATGGCGGGCAAGGTTCATACCCAGATAGCCTATGTTGCAGACGGGTTTCGCGCGGTCGAAGAATTTTGGCGTATTGTAGCACTGTTAGCGGTTGTCATAATCAACATGGGCTTGATCTTTTCGATAAATCGTTATGTGGCGGTAATTTTCGTGGTCGTGTTTTTATTTCGTGCGATATACAGTTGGCGCATGGCCAAGCCTATGAATCGTGCCAATAAAAACGCCAGTGGTGCGGCCAGCGAATTGTCGGGCCGTAATGTGGACAGTTTGTCTAATTTTTCGGTTGTAAAGTTGTTTGCGGGTGCGGCACGTGAAAAGGCATATTTGGCACCTATTCGCGAAAAAAGTGTCCGTGCGCGAATTCATGCCATTTTCGTTCAGCGTTGGTTTTGGGCTGTACCAATGTTAATCTGGGATATATGCTATGGTTTAACACTGTTTTTATGTGTCTGGCTGTATATGCGTGGCCAAATTACCGTTGCGGAAATAGTGTTCACAAATTCTGTGTTCTTTACAGTTATGGGAACCATTGGTCAAATTGTGAACCAGATTCCAAATATCAGCGATATTGTTGGTTCTGCATCCAAGGCGTATAACGAATTAGTCGTTCCACTGGATGTTGCAGACGCGCCAAATGCGCCTGCGCTTCGGGTAAGATGTGGTGAAATAGAATTCCGTAATGTTTCGTTCAAGTACAAGCGAAAATGGGTTCTGCGAAACTTTAATCTTAAAATCAAGTGTGGCGAGCGTGTCGGACTGGTTGGGCCGTCTGGTGCCGGTAAAACAACGCTGGTAAATTTACTGATGCGATTTTACGACCCGGTACATGGCGAAATCCTAATCGATGGCCAGAATATTCGCGATGTATCACAGGATTCTTTGCGCGAAAGTATCGCCTTTATTCCACAGGAACCAACAATGTTCAACCGCACTTTGCGTGAAAATATTGAATATGGTCGTCCGAATGCGACTCTGCGTGAAATTCAGGGCGCGGCCAAACGCGCGATGGCGCACGAGTTTATTATGAACGCAGACAAAAAGTATGATTCAATGGTTGGTGACCGCGGTATTAAATTGTCAGGTGGCCAGCGTCAGCGTATAGCAATCGCGCGTGCTTTTCTAAAGGATGCACCAATCCTGATTCTGGACGAGGCTACATCGGCCCTTGATAGTGAAACCGAAGTCTGTATTCAAAGTTCATTTGATGAATTGGCAGCCGGTCGCACAACGGTTGCGATTGCGCATCGCTTGTCCACTTTGCGCAATATGGACAGGATTGTTGTCCTAAAAGACGGCCATGTAATAGAGCAGGGTACGCATACTGCTTTGTTGCGAAAACGCGGTGAATATGCGCGTCTGTGGAAAATGCAGTCCGGTGGATTTATCAAATAGTGACATTGTCCCCACAAGTGTGGGGATTTTTTGTTTTTATTATGCCTCGATTTATGATATAATAATAGGCATGAGAAAAAGAATTATCAGTATTTTACCTGTATTATCATGTCTGGCTGTTGCGCCTGCGATGGCGGACTGGCAATACCCTGGCACTTATATCGGCGACGGCTGGTACGAAGATGATGGTATGCGTTTCACCATATCAGCGCGCGGTGGTGCGGCATTTGGAATGGGCAGTATCAAGAACGAGGTTGGCGCCATCGTCACTGGTTATTATATCAGCCCTGACGAGTCTCAGGTCGCGACATCTGCCTATTGTCAGGTGACTGGAAATTGTGATGGCTGGCTGTATGCGGGCTATGGCGAATTGGCGGATGTTCCAGCTACCAAGGATTTGGAAAGCTTTTCATTTGCAGCTGGTGCCAGCATTGGTTGGACAATCCCAAATCGACCACAGTGGCGTATCGAAGCGGGCTGGGATCATATATCAGAAAGTGATTATAACTCGTCCCCAATGTTCGAAGGTGATTTGGAATTACAGGGTGGCGAAATATCTGGTGTTATCGCAACGGTCGAAAGTGCTTCTGTAAATTCTCAGGTATCTACAGATATCATCAGTGTTATGGCATTTTATGACTTCTTTGATGGGTTGTACAAACCTACACGTACAGCGATTCCATACATCGGTTTTGGTATTGGGTATGCTGATACAAAAACCATATTGAACTTGTCGGATCCTTTTGGCGATATCGCATACCAGGAAGAACTATTACAGTACGGTGAAATTGTTGAAACAACCGATGGTGCGCGCGTGGCCCAGTTCTATAAGTCTGAACGCCGCACATCCAATGTAGCAGGATTGTTGTCGCTGGGTGTTTCGTATGGTATATCAGAAAATATGTTTATGGACTTTGGTGCGCGTGTTGCATACCTGCCCAAGATTAAATGGGGTTTAAGCAATTCAGACGATACTCGTCATCGTGAATTTTTTGCGGCGGAAAATGTGATATATGCGAACATTATGCTTGGGCTAAGATTCGAGTTCTAGGGATAAAAAAAACCGCCATTTGGCGGTTTTTTATTTTGCTTCTTCTGTTTGTGTCACAGGTTCAACCGCCTTTGGCGCGGCGCTTTCCTGTAAAGCGATTTCCTGACGCAGTTCACTTTGCTGTGCTGTTGGATACATTTTTGCTGAAACCAACGCTAACGCTGCACACAGAACAAAGAATATTGTCGCCAACCATGCGGTCGCTTTGGTCAAAAAGTTCCCCGCAGCGGCCCCAGTCAATGCGCCCCCCAGCATAGATGCCGCTGTCGAGCCAGACATGCCAGTTCCTTCGGATTTCTGTAACAGAATTAAACCAATCATACATACTGCAACGATGATTAACAAAGTTAATAAAATTGAAAACATTTTTCGCCCTTTATCTTTTATGTGTCGATTTTATATGCCAAAAGCCTAAATTGCAAGGATTTTTAGCAATTCTTCAGCAGCAGCAATGCTGGCCGATTTTTTTGATGTGCCGGTGCCTGTGGCGGTTTTGCCCATTGCGCTGACCTGAACATTAAATACGGGGTTGTGTGATGCACCCGTTGCATCCAGATATTCATAGACAGGCAAATTGCCATTATCGTTTTTCTGAACAAATTCCTGCAGCGCGGTTTTTGGGTCCTTTGGTGCGGTTAAATCTGCTGCGGCCAGTTCCTGCCAAATTTCAACGATAACTGCACGCGCAGCATCAAATCCGCCATCCAGAAATATTGCGCCAAATATAGCTTCCATCGCATTGGCCAACACATGCTGGATTCGTCCCGCGGTCATATGACCATGACGCACATGTTTGTCCAGATTAAGGCTGCGCGCAACATTACCCAAGGTTTCGGTCGATACCAGCATCGCATGTCTGCGCGCCAGTTCGCCTTCGGATTCGTCGGGGTACATTGTGTACAACAATTCCGCCACACTAAGTCCCAGCACGCGATCCCCAATAAATTCCAGTCGCTCATTATTGTTTGCGGAATTAACGCCACTTTGTGTCAGCGCCAGTTCCAACAATGATTCATCTTGAAAGTCATAGTTAAGTATTTTCATTTTAATTTACACCCATTCCAAATCTGTCCCAGCGCAATTTGCTTGGCCATGTCCATAATGCCAATAATGGCGCATAATAGTTATGTGAATACCAAATAAACCATACTTTGCCCAAGACATTATCGCGTGGCACAAACCCGATATTCGCGCGACTGTCACCACTGTTGTCGCGATTGTCGCCTATGAAAAAGAAATGATTTTCTGGTACCGTAAACACAGGCGTGTCATCATATGGGGCTTCGTCACTCATTTCAATAATGCTGTGCTGTACACCGTTTGGCAGTGTTTCTGTATATTCAATTGCTTTGAATACGCCGCATGCACCATTATACATATGGCAAAAATCATCATTTTTATATTCGATTGTATAGTTAAACGGTGCAGGCTGGTTATCAATCCAGATTTTATTGCCCTTGATTGACATATTATCTTTGTAATATCCAACGCTGCGCATAGATTTTGGCAGCATCGCTACGATATACGGGCGCGGATTTTCGCGTGGCACCTGAACATCATTGATATGCAGACGGCCGTTTATCATCTGAATCTTGTCGCCTGGCTTTCCAATCAGTCGTTTAACAAAGTCTTGTGATTCATTGATTGGGTTACGGAATACGACAACATCTCCGACCTCTGGTTCTGTGGCCCAGAAGCGTCCGTCCCATAATTTCCAAGAACCAAAGGGGAACGAATATCTTGAATATCCATATGACCACTTGGTCACGAAGATATGGTCGCCGACATGCAGTGATGGTATCATAGAGCCCGATGGTATATTGAACGGTTCAAGCAGTAAACTGCGGAAAGTAATGGCAATCAATGCGCCATAAAATATTGTGTTAAACCACTCGCGTGCAATGTTTTTGTTCTTGGCTGGCATATATAAATCCTTTTTTCTCAACTGCTATATTAGAACTTGCGCAAAATCAATTCAAGTTCTAATATGCGAATATTATGATATCTTTGAACTCAATTATCTTTAATGGTATGGAAGCCACACCCATAGATGTTCAGGTTCAACTGTCATCTGGTCTTTCCAAGCCTGAATTTAACATTATTGGATTGGCGGACAGGGCGGTCAAAGAATCCGCAGAGCGTATTCGCAATGTGCTTGGGGCATTGAATTTATCTCTGCCACCAAAACGACTGACGGTAAACTTATCGCCGGCTGATGTTGAAAAAAGTGGTTCTCATTTTGATCTGCCGATATTGTGCGGAATATTGTGTGCGATTGGTGTTTTGCCCGAAGAAGAATTGTCCAAATATATGATTCTGGGCGAAGTAGGGCTTAATGGCGCGATTGTGAAAACAGATGCTGTTTTACCGGCCAGTGTCTGGGCCAAGAATCATGGACTTGGGATAATTTGTTCTGGCGACCAAGGGGTCGAGGCTCGCTGGGCCGGTCATGATAATATCTTGGCACCATTTCATGTTTTGCAGTTAATAAATCATTTCAAGGGTACCCAGACACTATCTGCCCCAGAATTGATTGCGCCAAATACAGTTTTAAATACCACAGTTGATATGGCCGAGGTTCGCGGTCAATCTGCGGCCAAGCGCGCGCTGGAAATTGCTGCGGCGGGCGGTCATGCGATGCTGATGGTCGGTCCCCCTGGATCGGGCAAGACTATGCTGGCATCACGCCTGCCAACAATTATGCCAGAAATGACCGCAGAAGAGATATTGGAAACCTCAACCATTTATTCGATTGCGGGACAGCTTGGGAATCAGGGATTGGTATCATCGCGTCCGTTCCGCAGTGTTCATCATACATCCAGTCCTGTTGCGCTGGCAGGCGGTGGTTCGGATGCGCGCCCAGGCGAGATATCCTTGGCACATAACGGGGTGCTATTTTTGGACGAATTACCAGAATTTAATCGCGCAACACTGGAAATTTTGCGCCAGCCCATGGAATCGGGGCGCATATTGATATCGCGTGCGCGTCGTAATGCAACATATCCTGCGCGTTTTCAGTTAATTGCCGCTATGAACCCGTGCCCATGCGGGCATTTAGGAAATGCGGCCATGTCTTGTTCTCGCGCGCCACGCTGTGCCGAAGCGTACCAGAATAAAATATCAGGTCCATTACTGGACAGAATTGATTTACATGTCGATGTGGATGCGGTTAATCCTTGGGATATGAACAAAGATGACGGTACGCCGCGTGAAACCAGTGCTGAAATTCGTGCGCGTGTTGTTGCTGCCCGTAATCGCCAAATTGCGCGTCAGGGACATGTAAACGCTACCCTTGATGGCGCGGCACTGGAAAACTATGCCAAACTTTCTGATGAATTGACGGCGTTTTTAAATACGGCTGCCGAAAAGATGGGAATGTCTGCGCGTGGCTATAATCGCATTAAGCGACTGGCGCGAACAATTGCGGATTTGCGTGGTGCAGAAAATATAGAAATGTCAGATTTGGCCGAGGCATTATCCTATCGACCAATAAATCGTGGAAAGTATGGTGTGAATAACAAATAAAAAACCGCCAAACGGCGGTTTTTTATTTTTTTGCCTTTTTCTTGGCAGATGTTTTTTTAGCAGGCGCAGCCTTTGCAGCCGGCAATTTTTTATATTCTTTGTACAGTGCTTCAACACATGTATATACCAGCAAAGCCGATACTGCTGTAATCAGACCCGCAACCAATCCATCAGAAAAAATTGCGAACAGCAGCAAAGCGACTGCTAATACCAAAGAGTATCCCAGATTTTTTGACAATACTGCCAACAGTTTTTCAAAAAAGTTCATTTTCTCTTCCTTTGTTTGGACGGAATAATTATACCATACATTTACAAAAAAGCCATTAAAAAAGGTCGCGTTATTTGCGACCTTTGGATGTTATAAAATAACTTGTCCGCCAAGTCTGGCTGTCCCTGGTACAGGACCAAACGAAGAACGCGGGCTGACATAGATGTTACCTGTGATAACAAAATCGCCACAGAATTGCATTTGATTTACATCGCGAACAAATACATTTCCATTAACACGAATGTCGCATGGTAATACATACTTGCGCATATTTTGCAGGAACAAGTTGCCGTTAATTGTTGCACCGTTTTTAATCAAATGAGCGGCACCACGATTGTCAACAATTATATCTCCATAGAATTTGTTGTTATGTTCTGCGATTTGTTTTTTTGCTTCAGTAATTTCGACTTTATTTACAGGTACAACACTTACGGATTGGACTTTGTTTTTGTTTGGATTTTGTTTGATTGGCAACACAGCGCGTGGAACTACACGGCGTTTAAGATTTTTTTCGGCACAAGGAATATCATTGGATTTATTGCCAGAAGTTGCGAAACAATCCGTCACATCAATAATCAACATACAGAACAAGATAATAATTGCCAACAACAAAGTCAGATTTGTCAGACCAATGATATTAATTTTGCAAATCCAGTTCCAAATACGGCGACACAAGTTTGCGATTTTACGAAAAGGCCAACAGATAATATTCCAAATGCGTTTCAGCAAAGAAGGCTTTTTGCTTTGTGTTTTCTTTGTTGCAGATTTTTTGTTCTTTTGCATTTTTTTACCTTTTAGTTAATTTGTGTTATTTTTGATTCCAATGGCAAGATTCTTTGATAATATGCGGCAGAATTTCTTCCAGATTATTTCGGTCCATATTTCCAATAGGTTTAATCTGATTAAAATCCACATTAACGGCCACAGGGCTTGGACCATAAATATATTCGACATAGCCACACGAAGAAGGTAACAGGTCGCTGTTTAAAATCAGATTTAAATTAACCTTGCGACACTTGCCTGCCTGCACTTTAAGTCGCTTGTCATATATCGTGCATTTTTTAGTGCCAAGGTTTAAATAATTACAGCAAACATCCATAAAGAAAGTCTGCTTTATAGTTGGTGTAAAGCAAATTGTTGTTTTACACAAACAGCATATACCACAGCCCTTGCAAACAGCATCCCATTCTTGTGGGCTCATCCGTTTAAGTTCGTTAACGCGCAGTTGCTGTTCCGCGGTCAGTTGTGGTTTTGCCATTGTTTTCCTATTTGTAATAATTTGTAATCATTTTTACACAATATGTGTCTTTGTCAAGTATTTTTCGCGGGTTGACTTTTGGCTAATATTCGGTATCCTATAGGATATGATGTGGTGGGGTAAAATTCTTCCTTTTTTAATGCTTACAGCGTGTGCGGGGACTGTAAAAATGTCCGATGATTTTGCCGCTGTCACTGTAAATACATCAAACTATGATATTTTTACTTATCAAAAGATTACAGATAAAACTTCCCCCATACATATATATATCGAAGGCGATGGGCGCGCATTTAACGGTCGCGGTCGACCAACACTTAATCCGACTCCGCGCGGTGATTTTGTGCGCCGTTTGGCGGTTCGGGATGGCGCGTCTAATGTCGTTTATATGGCGCGTCCTTGTCAATATGTAATATCTGCTGGGTGTGGTGTGGCTGATTGGACACATGGACGATTTTCGCATAAAGTGATTGATTCTATGACCAGTGCTGTAAAACAGGTTGCAGGTAACCGTCCGGTGGTTTTGATTGGATATTCTGGTGGCGCGATGATCAGCGGATTGATTGTGCAAAATAATCCAGATTTAAATATAAAAAAGTGGATAACGATTGCTGGTGTTTTGAATCATTCTGATTGGACCAAATATTTTGGTGATGCGCCTTTGTATGACTCGTTAAACATGTCCAAGTTGCCGAATATTAATCAACTGCATTATATCGCAGATGGTGATACAACCGTTCCAAATATGCTGTCCATAAAATGGACCGGCGGCAAAAATTTAATTATTGTACCAAATGCATCCCATTCAGAATTTTCGGATTTAGAACTGTCGTTTGACTAGTTTTTTAGTTTCGCTGTCCACTCGTTATCAGGGAAATTTGTTTTCAGTATTTGACCATATCCGTATGCCTGTTCTGGCAATCCGATTGCGGTATAGCATTCGGTCAGGCGATACAGTGCTTCGGGTGTCATAACAGTTTCCTGTGCATCTGTCACAACGGACTGCAGGCGACTAATAGCACTTGGCCAATTTTCTTTGCGCATATCGTTGCGTGCAGAATACATAACTTTGCCAGCGATATAGTTCTTTAGGACAATAATCTTATTTTCTGAGTTTTTGGCATATGGACTTTTTGGGAAGCGTTGCACCAACATTTGGAATTGTTGCAGGGCATACGCACTCATCCCTGGTTCGCGGCGCACATCACTGACCTGACGGTAATAGCACATCCCGCGCAGATACAGCACATATGGCACATCCTTGTGCCCCGGGTGAAAACGCATAAAGCGGTCTGCTGCCAAAATTGCGCCCGCAAAGTCGCCGTCCATATAATATGAATATGCTGCCATAATTAATGCATCTGCTGCCCAAGGACTTGATGGGTGCTGTGATTCCGCGTTTAAAAATTCCGTCGCGGCTTCTTCATAGTTTTTATCATTAAACTGTTCGTATGCGGTCGCATATATTTCCGGCAGTGTTTTTTCTGGTACAATCTCGGTGTCTGTGCCGGCGCAACCCGCCAATCCTGCTATGATTACTAGTCCTAAAAATAGTTTCTTCATCTTTTTATTCCTGTCTTGATTTTTTTACTTTATACGCAGTATAATCGAAACTATGAAACTAGGCAAACATATTTTCGGGGTTGGTGCCATGACCGGCATCAGTCGCATATTTGGTTTTATTCGTGATATGCTTATCGCGCGCGTACTGGGGGCGGGGCGGCTGTCGGATATATTCTTGGCGGCATTTAAGTTGCCGAACCTTTTCCGCGATTTATTGGGCGAGGGCGCGTTATCCTCAATATTTATTCCAATGTACACAGATTCCAAAAAGGATTCTGGTTTTGCCAAAAATGTTTTTTCATGGCTGATGGTTGTGCTGTTGGGCATAACGATATTATTTGAAATATTTATGCCATTGGTGGTATGGGGATTGGCACCGGGCTTTGACGCGGTCGCGGGAAAAATGGAAATGACGGTCATTGTTTCAAGAATAATGTTCGTCTATGTAATCTTTATTTGTGGCGCTGCATTTTTGTCGGCGATATTAAATGCGTTTTCGCGCTTTTTGTTGGCGGCCTTTATGCCAGTGATGCTGAATATCTTGCTGATATGTACATTGTTGGCGGTATGGTATTTTAATCTGGGCAATGTTTTGTATTTGATGGCGGGAACGGTTGTTTTATCTGGTGTCGTTCAGTTTGCGATTCTTTGGTCGCGTATAAGACACAATCATTTCGGACTTCATTTGATAGTCCCACGTTGGACCCCACAAATTAAGTCGATGTTCAAACGCTTTGGTGTCAGTATAGTTGGCAGTGGCTTTTACCAGATAACAATAATTGTTGGGACATTGGTGGCCAGTTTTCAAAGCGGGGCGGTTTCTTGGTTGTATTATTCAGACAGAATTGTGCAACTGCCATTCGCGATGATAGGTTTGGCGGTTGGTACAGTCCTGATGTCATCTATATCAAACGCATTGGCGGACAATAATATGCGCAGTGTTTATATTCAGCAGAATTCATCTATGCGTCGTTCTTTGATGCTGATATTGCCATGTGTTGCGGGGCTGGTCGTGCTGGCGGAACCGATAATCAAGTACCTGTTTGAATACGGCGCTTGGACTGCGGAATCTACACACGCAGTTGCATTGGCAATAATGATTCAGGCGTTTGTTTTGCCGGCCATGTTGGTCAGTCAGATTTACAGCAAAACACTATACGCGTCACAGGATGTGCGCACGCCGGTCCGCACAAGTATTATTTCATTGGGTGTAGCTGCTCTGCTGTATTTGGCACTTTTCCCATTTGTTGGCTATCTGGCGATACCTATTGGTGTGGTGGTCAGTGGATATCTCAAGAATTACTTGTTGGGGCGCGCGTGTCGTCGTCGTATGCTGATAAACCATGACGGTCATACTCGTCGTGCGATTGTTGCGTTTGGATTACTGTCGGCCGCTTTGGGTGTGGCATTGTCTTGGGTTCCGATGACCAGTATTTGGATGCTGGGGGTTGGAATATGCGGGTATGGCATATTGTATTTACCAATTGCGCTGATTCTGGACAGAATAATTATGCGAAAATAAATTTGTAAATGGGGCTCTTTTATGATACACTATAATCATAAATAGAATGTAAGGAGTCCTAAATCATGAAAAAAATCGTATCTCTGGCGGTCTTGACTGCTATGTTGTCTGGCTGTGCTGATTTAAGCACAACAGGTTCTGTTGGTGGTGGCTATGGCGATGGCTTCGGCGAAGAAACATTGGTCGCAACAACTGGTGGCGAAGCGGTATTGAATGATGCATACCTGTTGGCACCAGCACCAAAATATTATGTGGGCAGCGCGTACAAGGTCGAAGATGTTCAGTATATCCCAGTCGAGGATATGACATACAACCAGACAGGTATTGCGGGCATTATCCCAACTGAATTAAATGGCACCAAGACCAGCAACGGTGAAACATTTAATGTAAACCAAATGTTGGCGACCAGCAAAACATTACCTTTGCCAACAATTGTTCGTGTTACAAACTTGGACAACGGTCAATTCGTAGATGTTCGCGTAAACAATCGCGGTCCATTTGTTAACACTCGTATTATGGACTTATCCCCAGCCGCGGCCCAGAAAATCGGTCTGAATGGTCAGGGCAAAGTACAGATTCAGGTATTGCCAGAACAGACAATGGCGGTCAAAAATGCCACATTGGGTACTGTTGTCACAGAAAGCGCACCAGCGGCCCAGCCAGTTGTATCTCAGCCGGTTGCTCAACAGCCAGTTGCAGTCGCTCCATCGGGCGAATACAGTGTTCAGGTTGCAGCATTCTATGCCGAAGACAGTGCAAATGACTTGGCAAATCGTATGAAGACATACGGTGATGCGGTTGTTATAAACGAAGGCGATATGTACAAAGTTCGTATCATCAATCTGGATGCTACACAGGCTCGTGGCGTAATTGATGCGTTGCGCAGCAGCGAAGGCATGGCCCCAGGTCTGTTGCAAAACGGTCGCTGGATAAATGCAGATAGCATTTAATTCAAAGTTTTCTTGAAAGCAAAATCCCCCGTCTGGGGGATTTTTTATTTCATCTTTTGAACTGCGTCGCGCAGGAACCAGTCCACAGCAACCGGCGCGGCGGCTGTTGCACCCATCTGACCGTTATAGTGACTGGCCTTATTTTTGTCGTATGGTTTGCGTTCGCCAATAAATTCTTCATAGTAAATCTGACCTATGCGCATATATGGATAAACGACTGTAGGATACAGAACGCGTATTTCCAATGTCCATTGTCCACAGAAGCCGTCATCGCCACGACCCGCAGTATGGTGATTAAGAATAAAATTGCGTCCAATGCTGGATTTTCCGTCCATGTACGGGAACAGGTTGCGTGTTTCTGTGTATTCGACTGTTGTACCCAGATAGCCAATATCTGGCGATAATATCAGTCCTGTATCCGGAATTTTAATATCGATTGTTTCGTGATGCGCAGGATTGGTTGGGTCAATCAGATATCTTGGATTGCGAATATCATATTCATCTGGATTCAGTTTATATACTTCAAATCGTACCGGATATTCGAACCAATCCTTCATGCTGTGTTTTTCAGGCGCGCCTTTGTATTCAAGTGCGGGTTTCATGCCCCATGGTATGGTGTGTTTGTAAACCTTAAGCGTGTCGCCCAAGTGTAAATCATAACTGTTAGACCCCAGGCATCTTTCATCAAAAGGTCTGATAATAATATCGGGATTTTCGGCATTCATACGCCGCATAATTTCTGGACCGGTCAGTTGCATTGCGTGACTCCTTTGCTGTTATATTACATCGTAGTTGCGGATTTTCAATGGATTTTTATTTACTTTTGAAATAGGTGTGCTATGGTTTGCCTATGACAGAAAAAACATATTCAGGCTTTGTTGCCATTATAGGCCCAACAAACGCGGGCAAAAGTACATTATTAAACCAAATTATGGGGCGCAAGGTGTCCATTGTTTCGCACAAGGTTCAAACCACGCGAACACGTCTGCGTGCTATTAAAATGGTTGGTGAAAAACAGTTGATATTCGTTGATACCCCCGGCGTTTTCAAGCCTTCACGCCGTCTGGACAGGGCAATGGTTGCGGCAGCTATGGATGCGGTTGCAGATGCGGACGCGGTGTTGCTGCTGCTGGATGCGACCAAGGGCGTGACCGAAACGATTGCTGCATTGGCTGAAAAAATCAAGGACCGCCCAAATATCTTTGTCGCCTTGAACAAGGTTGATGCGATTGCCAAGCCTAAATTATTGCCAATGGTTGCCCAGATTCATGAAATGGCACCATGGCGCGAAATCTTTATGATTTCCGCACTTAAAAATGATGGTATTCAAACTATGTTGGAATCTTTGGCGAATGTAATGCCAGAATCTCCATATCTGTTTGATACGGTGGATGCGCCGGATGTACCGGACGAATTGTATTTGGCGGAATTGACCCGCGAAAAGGTGTATAAATATATCCACCAGGAATTGCCATACCATATCAATGTCGTGACCGAACGCGTAGATGTTGATGACGAAGGTGTTTTGGATATATATCAAAAAATCGTTGTTCAAAGTGACGGCCATAAAAAGATAGTCGTTGGTCGTGGTGGTGAACAGTTAAAGCGTATCGGTACCGCCGCCCGTCATGATATTCAGGACCAGTGGGGTGTAAATGCGCGCCTGCACCTGTTTGTGCGCGTTGAACCAGACTGGGAGGATAAAGCCGAAAACTATACCGACCAGGGGTTGGAGTTTGCTAGGTAAAAGAGGTTTTTGTATGAAGTTTTATAAAAAAGTATTATTAACATTAACTGCTGCGGGCACAATGACCGCTTGCCAGGAAGTAGCAGGACCAGAACGTTTCAAAAAACAGGGGATTGTGACAGGTATAAATACGAACAAAAACATGTATTATCTGGATATGGATGGCGATGGTCTGACGGATAAATCGCTTCATCTTTACTATGGATACGGTAATTATGACGATTATTATTTCAGGAAATATATACAGGTTGGTGACACATTAAAATATTCCACAACGGATACTTGTGTGATTAACATGACAACATTTTCAGACTGGGGACAAAGTCGTATGGTTTGGGTGGATTCTGTCAATAATCGTTCAATTTCTGATCTGAAAAAAATAGACGAAATAAACCAATTGCGCATTGCAACTGGTCAGCAACAGATGCGATAATATAAAATGCTAACATTATCTGATTTTGATTTTGAATTACCAAGTGAATTGATTGCGTCTCATCCGTTGGCACAGCGTGATGCGTCCCGTATGTTGGTTGTGGATGGTCAAAAGATATCGGACCGTCATGTTCGTGATTTCTTGGAGTATATTCAGCCCGGTGATGTGGTGGTGTTTAATAACTCGCGCGTTATTCCTGCCCGCTTTATGGCGGACGGAAAACACGAAATTACTTTACACACTGCGGTTGATGACAAAACATGGTGGGGACTGTGTAAAAAGTTCAATAAAATCCCAGATGACGCAATTTTGACTCTTGATGATGGTACAGAAATCAAGGTTCTGGCCCACAATGATGACAGTGGTATCAAGGTTCAGTTCCTGTGTGACGATGTGTTCGCTGTATTGGACCGCGTTGGTAAAATGCCTTTGCCGCCGTACATGAAACGCGAAGCCGAGGATGCGGACCGCGAACGGTACCAGACTGTATATTCATCGCCCTTGGGCTCAATGGCGGCACCTACGGCGGGTTTACACTTTACTAACGAATTATTGGCAGAAATTAAAAATCGTGGCGCAGAAATTGTAAATATTACCCTGCATGTTGGGGCGGGAACGTGGCTGCCGGTTAAAACCGATGATTTGTCCCAGCATAAAATGCACAGTGAATGGGGTTGTATCAGTGATGCTCAGGCCCAGGTAATTAATGCTGCAAAACGTGTAATTGCGGTTGGGACGACATCTATGCGACTGCTTGAAAGTGCGGCAATGAACAACAGTAATTCTGCGAAATACGCGCGCGTTGCGCCGTTTTGTCAGACCACAGATATCTTTATCACACCGGGCTATAAATTCCGCGCGGTTGATGTGTTGCTGACGAATTTTCATTTGCCAAAATCGACATTGTTTATGTTGGTGTCCGCGTTTGCTGGCCTGCCAGAGATGAAGGCGGCGTATTTACATGCTGTGGCCCAGCAATACAGATTCTTTAGTTATGGCGATTGTTGTTTGCTGTTCAAAAAGGATGCGTGATGAAATATAATCCAACCCTACATAAATTGTCCAACGGTGTCACAGTAATACTTGACCCGATGGATTTAGAAACAACCAATATCAAGGTACGCTTTAACACCGGTTCTCGTGACGAGGCTCCGGAACAATATGGTCTGACACACTTTTGCGAACACATGCTGGGCAAGGGTTCGGCTAATTTCCCGACCAAGAAGTTTATTGATGATTATATGGACTATTATGGTGCCACGCGCAATGCATCGACTGGTATCAGCCAGATGAACACATATGGGCGTGTGCTGGGTGAAAATGTATCAAAGTTAATAGATTTTTTCAGCGATGTTATACAAAATTCCTTATTTGATGCGGGCAAGATTGAAATCGAACGAACCGTTATCTGTGATGAATATCGCCGCGCCCGTGACGATGAATCGCGCGAATATGTCGAATTTTTATGGAACAAGATAATGGGTGTCCCCATGTATCGCACCCTGGGCAGTATTGAAAACATAATGTCCTTTACCCGCGATCAAATGCTGGACTGGATGGCGCAACGCCTGTCGGCCAAGAATTGCATGATTGGCATATCGGGTCGTATTGATGATGCGGATGCTGTGTTAAAGCAATTGGAACAGCGTTTTGCATTCTTGCCAACACACGAAGTTTCGGAAAATAAAGAAATTAACGCTACCCCTGGCATTTATCACAATTCGAAGCAGGAAAAACAGAATGTAAAATTGGAAATTTTATTCCCAGAAATTTGGGATAATACATTTGAAAACATAGTCAACGAAATGGCGGTAAGTCGCTTTGAACGTTATATGATACGCAAAATATCCGATATCTTGCGCCAAGAAAACGGATTAGTATATGGTTTTTCTGGGGCGGGCTTGGGTGTTGAAAACACTCGCTTTACTGGTTTTGCGACCCAGACTTCGACAGAAAATCTAAAACAGGTAGTTGCGCTGATTGCGAAAAACGCGTACAAGATTTACAACAATCTTGATATGACCGAAGCGGATTTGGACCGATACAATCGCAAGGACCGTCTGGGCGATGCAGATTGGCTTGAAAACGCGGGCCGCAGATGCGACAAGTTATTAAGTTTCTATTATTCATTTGGTCGGGTCTATGATTTTTATGAAATAATCCGTCAATGTGATGCGATTACTGCCGCGGAAGTTGTGGAAAAATCCCGCGGATATTTTGATGGGTCAATGTCGATTGTGACCCAAGGGGCGGATTTTGATATCGATTTAAAGACAATATGGGACGAGAATTTTAAGTAAACGGGGAAAATATGGCATTAAAATTTAATTTGATTGCAACAGATGGTAATGCACGCCGCGGCAGCGTTGAAACTGCGCATGGGACATTCCAAACACCGGCATTTATGGCGGTTGGTACGGCGGCTACGGTCAAGGCTTTGACCATGGATCAGGTGGCAGCAACCGGCACTCAGGTTATTTTGGGGAATACATATCACCTGATGATGCGCCCAGGTGGCGATTTGGTTGAACAAATGGGCGGCCTACATAAGTTTGGTGGTTGGACAGGTCCAATCCTGACCGACAGTGGTGGCTTTCAGGTAATGAGTCTTTCGACCTTGACCAAGATGAGTGAAGAGGGCGTTCAGTTTACATCGCACTTTGACGGCGGTAAAAAGCACTTCTTGCGTCCCGAAGATTCTGTTCATATCCAGCATCAGTTGGACTCGAATATCACAATGGTTCTGGACGAGTGTCTAAAATTGCCGGCCCCACGTGAACGCGTTGAAAAAAATGTGGATATGGTGACACGCTGGGCAAAGCGCAGCAAGGATGCGTTTATTGACCGTGATGGCTATGGCATATTCGGTATTGTCCAAGGCGCGGATTTTCCAGATTTGCGTGAAAAGTCAGCCCGCGAATTAGTTGAAATTGGCTTTGACGGCTACGCGGTTGGCGGTTTAGCGGTTGGCGAACCTCAGGAAGTGATGTTTGATATGATTGCGACCACAACGCCATTATTGCCGATGGACAAGCCTCGCTATTTAATGGGTGTTGGTACCCCGCTGGATATCCTAGGTGCGGTTGAGCGCGGTATTGATATGTTTGACTGTGTAATGCCAACGCGTGCCGGTCGTACCGCACAGGCATTTACGCGTTACGGCACAATGAATATGCGTAATGCGCGGTTTCGTGATGATGCGCGTCCATTGGATGCGGAATGTAAATGTCCAGCGTGCCAGCGTTCCCGCGCATATATTCATCACCTGATTAAGTGTAATGAAATTCTGGGGGCGACATTGTTGACTCAACATAATCTGTGGTTTTATCAAGATTTGATGCGCGATATTCGCACTGCGATTGAACAGGGACGATTTGCAGCATTTAAACAAGAATTTATCGAAAAATATACTGGTGGAAACGATGACAAATAATAACGAAATCAAACCTGTGACGATTAAGTCAAATATTCATCTTGATATGTCAAGTCGTATGTATTTAGCATTATCGCGCAAGGATATATCGGACAAACTGATATATGTTTATACATTTGGCTGCAAGGGCGAAAATGGTCGTTTTTATCTGGAAGGCACAATGGATATCGCAACATTTGACAATCCAAAAACCGCGACTTTGTACACCAATACGATATCAGAAGTTATGAATGCTCAGTCGCGTTGGTGGCTGTATCCGATGTTTCAAAAAACGTTAAAGAAAGAATTGGCAATGTTTGACCAGATGACAAAATAAAAACACTTGCATAAAAAATCGGGTATGAATACCATAAGGAAAAAAAGGGGGATAATATGGCCAAGAAACAAGTTGAAGTAATCGATATGGGTGGCGCAAAAACCGTTGCTAAAAAGGCGTCTGTTGTTAAAATGACCAAGCGCACATTTACAGTTATAACTGTTGTATGGTTAGCGTTGGTTGCGTGGTTGCCATTACATATAAAAAACACATATTCTGCCCCGATTAAGAAATCTATTGTTGTGTCCATGTTCTTTGACCTGCAAAAGGGCATTGTAAAGCAGTACGAAGCGTTGCTGGACGGTGTGGCAAAATCTATCAATCTGGAAAAGCCAATTGCTTCTGCGATTGACAAGGTAAAAATGGCGGAAAATGCGGTTGGTAAAGTGACTGATAGCACTGCCAAGGCCAAAGAAAAAACTGCTGCGGTCACAGAAAAGACAAGTGGTGTAAAAAAATTAACAGGTCTGGCCAGCAAGTTTGGTGTAAAAACAGATGGTGTGGACAAGGCGGTCGCCGAAGTGGACAAGGGTGTATCCAAGGCCAATCAGGCAATCGAATCCGTTGATAATACCGCGAAACTGGTAAACGAAAAACTGGACAAGATACAGGGTGATTTGACACGCGTTGCCCAGACAGAATTTGATACAATGCTGGATGCGGCGATTAAAAAGGCGTTGGACAAGCAGTCAGGTGGATTGGGGACAACATTACTGACCAATTATGGCATTGACCATGTATATCCATGGCGACCATCATCTTGGCCAACCGCAACCAAAATTTATAACGATCTGTCACAATCCGATGTTGATACAGTGACTATTATTACAGGCACAGTTGATAAATATTTTGGCTATGTTGCATGGGGATTGGTTGTGGCGGCCTGGGCAATTGGGGTGTATATATGGTTCTTGGTATCTAAAAAGGTCAAGGCAATACTGAAACCATTTAATGTATGCCCACGTTGTGGCCATACCTATGCGGATAAGCGTACTGCGCTGGGATTGTTAAAGGTATTTCAACCTTGGACTTGGTTTTAATGGGGTGGAATATGTCAGGAAACAAAGTAAAAATAGAACAAGATGATTTTGATAATCCACTGCGCGTAAAACTTGGTGGTATGCGTTCATGGGTTTTGCTGATGTTGGTGGCGACAATTGCGCTGAACACATGTGGAACCGAATTAAATACGCGCGCCAGTGCCGAATTTCAGCGCAAACAATACGAATTGGCTCGCCGCCAATATACGCTGGATTCGTTGCGTTTTGTCCGGTCACAAAATCAGAAGTAATTAATTCTTTACTTTTGTGATTTTATTATTAATAATATAATCACGAAAAACAGGCAGGTCTAA
This sequence comes from Alphaproteobacteria bacterium, assembly GCA_017630405.1. Taxonomy (GTDB): domain Bacteria; phylum Pseudomonadota; class Alphaproteobacteria; order Rs-D84; family Rs-D84; genus Enterousia. Next base: position 92,336 of record JAGBVH010000007.1, on the reverse strand, counting down.
CAGAAAAAGTAAAACTATGTTAAATTTGAAAAAACGTTTTTAATTGAATGTGCGACCATCAGGTTAAATGACGGACGCACCTTTTTCGCGTCCGTTTTTTTAATGTAAAAAAAAGAAGAGCAAGGGAAACAAAAAATGTCAGAAAAAGTACAAATATCAACCAACGAATTAGAAGCGCGCCTGCAAAAGGCGGAAAATATTCGCGCCCGTGATGGTGTAGTATGGAAGGATAAATTTGATCGCACTCATACGATTGCGGCGGCACGTGATTTGGCGGATGGCATACCTGTTAAATTGGCGGGGCGTGTGACGGCTTTGCGTTGGCTGGGCAAATTGATGTTTGGTCGTATTTATGACATTGACGGTGAAATTCAGTTTTCTATGTCGCGCGAAGAATTGGGCGAAGAAAATTACAAGTTTATGAAGGCAAATGTTGACCTTGGTGACTTTATTGGTATCACAGGTGAATTGTATCACACAACTGCAGGTGAATTGACTGTCAAGGTATCAAACTATGAAATTTTGGCCAAGGCTTTGCGCCCATTGCCTGAAAAATATCATGGTTTGACCGATATGGAAACAAGATATCGTCAGCGTTATCTGGATATTATTTCTAATCCCGAAGCGCGCAATGCCTTGCTGGGCCGCTTTAAAATGACACAATATTGGCGTGATTATATGAACCGCAACGGTTTCTTGGAAATCGAAACACCAATCCTGCAGAATATTGCATCTGGTGCGGCGGCGCGTCCATTTACAACTCATCACAATGCGTTGGATGCGGACTTCCAGTTGCGTATTTCCCCAGAATTGTTCTTGAAGCAGGCAATCGGTGCCGGTTTTGACCGCGTATATGAAGTGGCCAAGGACTTCCGTAACGAAGGTATGGACGCAACCCACCTTCAGGAATTCACCATGGTTGAATGGTATGCTGCTTATTGGGACTTTAATGATAATATCAAGTTCACATGGGAACTGATTCAAGAATTGTTGATGAAATGCCGTGGCACATTACAAATCGAATACCAAGGCACTGAATTGGATTTCAGCAAGTATGAAATGATAGATTATACAGCCAAGATGAATGAATTCTTTGGTTGTGACATTCTGGAATTTGATGATGTAAATGTTCTGCGCCAGAAATTGGTTGATGCTGGTATGTTCCCAATGGCTGAATTGGAAGATTTGAAGTCAATCCCAACATTGGTTGACTATGTTTACAAGCGCAAGATTCGTGGCAGTATTGTACAGCCTACATTCTTGTATAATTATCCTGCATATATGGTACCATTGGCGCGTCGTAATGATGCTGATGAACGTCGTATTGATATGTACCAGTTGTTGGTATGTGGTGCGGAAATCTGCAAGGGTTATTCAGAATTGGTAAACCCAATCCAGCAGTTGGCAGCATTCGAAGAACAGGCGCGCAATATCGCCGATGGTGACGAAGAAGCATTTAACCCAGACAACGACTTTGTTCGTGCGATGGAACATGGATTCCCGCCAATCTCTGGTGTGGGTATGGGCGTGGACAGATTGGCATGCATCATATTTAATCAGCCAACTGCGCGCGATATCGTCTTGTTCCCAATGATGAAATAATAAAAGCAGGGGGCATAATATGTCTAACATAGGCTCGGATAACTGGGCACAGGAACTGGCAACGGAAAACGACAGCAAGAATCTGGCATTTATTGACAAGGCCTTGGAAACCGGTCGCATCAATGCCGAGGCTGCCGAATATCTTAACGCGTTGTATTCGGACAGTATGTCTTGGTTCCGCGAAATATTCTATGTTCTTGGCAAATGTTTTGGCGCGCCCAAGGCTGCGGTTGCGAAATACGACTATGCCACCGATACTGTGTTGGATGACAATATTCGTATCGCAGATATCAATCCATTGTCCCCCTATATCGTAAATCATCGACTGGATATGGACCCTATGCGTAATCAGTTTTTTACCAGTTCCGCTGGTCATAAAATTGATTTGTCTGTATCGTCAATTGTCACAGTAATTGTTGGTGCGCAAAAGAGTGTCAAGCGCGCCTTGGATAAAATTACCGGCAAATATTATGATGACTATATTCGTGATGTAGCGCATGCTGCTCATGATGTGCTGGTTTCGCATGGGCGCGAGGCTTCGGCACGTGCGATTTCTGATAAAATTCGTGAAACCTTTAGGCAGCGTTTTATTACCGATGCATCAGAAACGGTGCTGGGGCTTATTGGTCGCGGTCATGAAAAGATTGCCGCAGATTTGGTTCGCGCATTGGATAAAATTGAAAAGCCGCATCTGCGTCTTCAGGATGTTTGGCGCGTTAAGTGTTTGTTTGATTTGATTCCTCAGGCTAGAACATTTATAGAGCGTTTATATGAAATGATGCCGGAACGCATTATTTCCAATCGTGATAAATTCTATGATATGGCCAATCCGCGTAATTATCGTGATGCCAAGATTATTTTGAATATTGGTCATGGTACCTCGGTTATTCCAATGGAAATCATCTGTCAGGTTCGTACATTTTTTGGTTTTGAAAGCAAAACCCACGATGTGTACGAGGCCGCCCGTAAAAGCAAAAATGTCAAGTCTGATAATATGGAAGCGCAGTTGGCAAATTACATGGAAAATGGTGTTAAGTCCTATAATCGTATGATTTGCGACTGCTTATCAGATTTATTCGAACGCGTGGGCTGGAATATTTTATATTCGCGCAACAACAATGTTTCGATATTCGAAGGTTTTCCACACGAATGTAAATTGTATTATCCGCAAAAGGTTCTTGATAACATCATTGAAAAACTGGACGATGCGATTGAAAACGAAGTGTTTTATATTGAAAACGCCCCAACAAAGCTTTCGCGCGGTCAGGTCAGCAAGATTTTCCGTTATATGGCGCGCTTTGTTCTGATTGCTGCTATGCCTTATATGCAGCGCGATTGGACGATGCCACCTAACAGTCAGTCGGAAAAACTGTTTAATTTTGTAATGAACGAAATTCAGCGCTATTACAAGAAGCAGTAAAATACAAGATTCCTGACCATGTAATCATTCCCCTTGCTTTAGTCGCATAAAAATGTCAAAATTAAATCAGGTTCTTAAGGGACTAACAGAACCATAACAGCATAAGGAAAGGATAGGATTATGCGTCAAGGAAAAGTAAAATGGTACAATGGTAAAAAGTGCTTTGGTTTTATTACGCCGGACACTCCAAATGAAAATGGCAACACAGATGATGTATTTGTTCATTCCAGTTCATTAAAGGCTGCGGGCATTCGCTTTTTGAACGAAAACGACATCGTTGAATTCGAAGAAGAAGTTCGCAATGATAAATTGTCTGCCACAACTATTACATTGATTCAGCGTGACGAAGAATCCGCCCGTCGTTTTCAGGAACGTCGTGCCGAACGCCGCCGCGCGATAGAGGACAGAAAACAGCGCGAAGAAAAATCAACTCGCCGCGGATTTGCTTTCTGGAAAAAATAATTTTATCGGAAAAAATTAAATCCCCCGATTGGGGGATTTTTTATAAGGGCGGGTTCGAGCCCCTTTGCTGACAAAATAAAAAAAACCGCCCATTCGGACGGTTTTTCAAATTTTGGTGCGAGCAAAGGGGCTCGAACCCTCGACCTCAACCTTGGCAAGGTTGCGCTCTAGCCAACTGAGCTACGCTCGCATTGCGTGGTATATATTGACATATCTTTTTAACAAATGCAAGTACTTTTTTTAATATTTTTCAAAATACTTGAAAACCACCATTTTTGTAATAAAATAACAACATTATGATTCAAGATTTTACACTCCATACACATACAAATGAATTTGATGGTCGCAATACCGCGGCCGAAATGATAGAAGCTGCCCGCGCATCGGGATTCAAGACAATTGGTATATCAAATCACTTTATTGTTCATCCAACAATCAAGCAAAATCCATTGTACGAGGCGGCAGTTCGCGGCGGATACGGTCAAATGTATTCATCGGATTTTGACGAGGCCTTATCGCGTTTTGTGCCACATTATGAAGAATTGGCGCGTCTGCAGGATAAAAATCCAGATATTCGCATCCTTCGCGGGATGGAGGTTGATTATTTCCCAACCGACCAGTGGCGTGACGGCTTTGAACGCGTATATAATATTTTGCGTCCTGATTATTTAATCGGTTCCGCGCATTTTGTGGAACAGGGTGGGGCGGTCTATAATGTACACGATATGGCCAAGGCCACGCCGGATGTTCGCGACCAAATGCTGGAACAATACTGGGCCAATATCATAAAACTGGCGCAAAGCGGCCTGTTTAACTGGTTGGCACACCTTGATTTGCCTAAAAAGCGCGGGTTGGGTATGGAATCAAAGTGGGCGGGTGTCAAAGAAGAAGCAATTGTCGCAATCGTCAATGCCAAAAACGCAATCGAAATCAATACCAGTGGCTATAAACAGGTGGGCGACCAGCCATATCCGGGTCCGGATATTATAAAAATGGTGGCAGTGTACAGGGTGCCTGTATTGCTGTCCGATGATGCACATCACATATCGCAAATTGCGGCAAGTTTTGAAACGGCATACGATATGGCGCGCCAAAACGGCATAAAAAACTTTACAAATCTTCAAAAAATACTTGATTTTTCGAAAAAAAGCCTATAAACTAGGGCTCGCTGGGTAATCAGAACTGATTAAACGGTGGTGCTTTTTTTGGTCCCACTTGTGATAAGGATTCTGTTCTAAAGACTCGGCACCTAAAAACCAAAATAAAAGGATAAAAAATGGCAAGAGCTGGTGCAAAGCGTAGCACACGCAAATTGAAAATCGCTCGTTCATTGGGCGTAAACTTGTGGGGTCAGGCTAAATCCCCATTTAACAAACGTAAATACAAACCTGGTCAGCATGGTCCAACATCTCGTGGTGGTAATTCTTCTGATTACGCAAAACAGATGCGCGCTAAGCAGACATTAAAAGGTTACTATGGCAACATCGGTGAAAAGAAGTTCCGTGCATATTATCTGGAAGCTGACAATATGAAGGGCGACACACCAGAAAACTTGATTGGTTTGCTGGAACGCCGTTTGGATGCAGTTGTATATCGTGCAAAATTGGCACCAACTGTGTTCTCTGCTCGTCAGTTGGTCAGCCATGGTCACATCAATGTTAACGGCAAACGCGTTAAGATTGCTTCTTATCGTGTAAACCCAGGTGATGTTATCACAGTCAGCGAAAAAGCAAAACAGATGCCATTGGTTGTTTTGGCATTGGAATCTGCAGAACGCAACTTTGCAGACTATGTATCCGTTGATAGCGCAAACTTCACAGCGACATTCGTTCGCGTTCCTGCGTTCGAAGACGTTCCATATCCGGTTCAGATGTCGCCAGAATTGATTGTCGAATTCTATTCTCGTTAATAGAGAAAGGAAAAAAAACAAAGCCCGCCTTTGGCGGGTTTTGTTTCGCAATAAAACAAGCCATCGTTTTCGATGGCTTGTTTTATTTAATTCCCTTTCAATATTCGGGCCTTGTTTTTATCCCATTCGCGTTGCTTGATTGTTTGGCGTTTATCAACTTTATTTTTTCCGTATCCGATGCCAAGCAACACCTTTAATTTGCCACGATTATTAAAGTACAGTTTAAGTGGTACAATTGTTGCGCCTTTTTCCTGTAATTTACCAATCAATCTGTTAATTTGATTGCGGTGCAACAACAACTGACGGCTGCGGCGTTCGTCAAAATTAACTATGCGTGCGGCAGTGGGCAGTTTTTGTACCTCGACCCCAGCCAGAAACAGGTTGTCTCCGCGCCGCTGAACAAAGCCATCAACGATTGTCACCAACCCATATCGAATAGATTTAATTTCCGCACCGGTCAGTGATATACCAGCCTCGATAGTATCTTCGATAGCATAATTAAACCGCGCTTTGCGGTTTTCTGAAACCTGACCTGATTTAATAATTTGTCTTACCATAACGGGGTTATTTTACACCAATAATTAAAAGATTGCAAATTTAATCGCGGGTGCTAATATGTCGTCGAAAAATAAATAAAAACAGAAAAAGGAACAAAAATGGAAATGGCAGATGGACCAATTTATTCAGTCGATACAGTTTGCGACGAAACAATAAATGAAAATATGGTGCAGCAGCCGGATATGCCAGCGGTGCCATGGTTCAAGCAGTTGTGGTATGGTCTTGGCCGTGTTGAAGCGCTGTATCAAATCAATCATATTGCAATCGCGCGTACACATCAATATACATATAGTGCCGAAGTAGTGTTCGAACCAAAGTTAAAAAGCGAATTAAAGCATATCGCGGATGCGCATATTATGGCGCGCGCCCGTGTTGAAAAATACCTGAAAAAAATGGGCTTTGAAACAAAAGTTAATACTATTGATGATGCGAAGCAGCCAGATTCAAGTGTTCGCATTCAGTTAAATAATGACAAGAACCTGCAGCGCATGCGTATATTTGGTCCGTATATAATGTTTGATCGTAATTATATGTTGACCGCTAAAGCATTAAATCCAGTATTGGTGCGCCAGCGATAAAACATGAAACCGCCAATCGGCGGTTTTTTATATGCCCATCTTTGGGTACAGTTTTTTTGTGTTTTCTTCCAATATATTTTCAAGTGCACCCAAATCCAATCCCTTGACTTCTGCCAGTACGCGCGCGGTTTCAACCACCATCGCAGGCACACATACTTTGCCGCGGTGTGGTACAGGCGCACAATATGGTGCATCTGTTTCGATAACAATTCTGTCGTTTGGAATTTTGGCAAAAGTTTCACGAATCTCGGCCGAGTTTTTAAATGTCAAAATCCCGCTTGCGGAAAAGTAAAATCCGCGGTCCAGCATCTTTTTTGCCAAGTCCCATGAACTGGTATAACAATGCATAACGCCATGCACATCGCCGGTCAGAATATTTGCGGTGTCTTCTTCGGCTTCGCGTGTGTGGATTGCTACGGGCAGGGCGTGCTTTTTGGCAATTGCCAGTTGTTTTTCAAACAATTCAATCTGTTGTTTTCTTGTGTCCGCACCATAGTGGTAATCCAGCCCGATTTCGCCAACGCCAACAACGCGTGGGTTGCTTAACACCTCGTCTGTCAGATATTCTTCTGGGTTTGCGGTTATGTATTCTGGGTGTATACCGATTGTGGCGAAAACATTACTGTATTTGTTCGCCAGTGCCAACGCAGTTGGAATATCTCTTGGGTCTGCGGTTGGGCATATCAGCACCCCAACCCCCGCATCAGCGGCACAAGAAATGACGGCATCAACCCCGTCACAATAACTGTCGGTTATATGACAATGTGTATCTATAAACATTTTTTTATTTCTGTAATTATTTTAAATATTCCGATTTCTGGTTCCAAATAAAGATTTTTGATATCCGCAATGGAATGTGTTGCCACTGGATACAAATCCGCCAGACCAAAGTGCGCAATCGCATCCAACAAAATTGTATGCAGGGCAGGGTCTGTCGCAATCTTTTTTGCCACCGCCATTATATCGGAAGAGTTTGCGCGTTCATCATTTAACAAATCAATCAGTTCAGAATAAATCACATCGCCGCCTGATTTCTTAAGATTTGCGATTTTACCAAAACTGCCATTGGACAGGCGCAACATATCTGTGCCGATATCTTCTTCTGGGATAAACTTTATGCACAGTTCGCGTAATTGTGATATGGTCAGTGGGCGCATTTTTTCAACGCGTGCACGCGAACGAACGGTTGGCAAAACATTAGCCAGCTGATGTACCACCAGCAAGAATAAAGTCTTGGCAGGTGGTTCTTCTAATAATTTCAAAATCGCATTTGATGCCGCAACTGTTAATTGGTCGACCGAGTCAATCAGAATCACGCGCCAATCGCCCGACATAGATGACATTTGCATGCGTTCAATCATTGCGCGCACAGTATGTACTGAAATTTGGCGACTATCTGGTTTTGATTTGCCTTCTTTATCAATATTTCTGTCCTGATCAATAATGAAAAAGTCGCCCACATTTCCATAGACCAACTTGGCAATTTTATACGCCAGTGTTGCTTTGCCAATTCCCTGTGGACCGGTCAACATCCAAACAGGATGTATCGGGTGTGTATCGCGCTTTGCCCATGCGTCCAGAAAAGATTTAAGTGTGTCGGCATGTCCAACCAATGTCTCGTTTTCCATTGGGTGCGGGAAATTATAGCCTGTATTTGCCTTTTTGCGTGGTGCCATTTTATTTTCCCCCAAATATCACACAAATATTTTTGATAATACGCCCCAAGAATTGTATCTTGCGAACTTTGTCCTTGGCAATCAAAGGTGCGCGCCCAATAACAGTCCCGTTTTGTTCTGCGATTAATTCGCCGATTACATCGCCCGCCTTGATTGGTGCGGCGACTGGCTCGTCATATCGGGCCAGAACGCGAATGTTTTTGATGCCTGTGTCCTTGTCAACTGTGACCGCAAAAGGCTTGGCAACTGTCGCTGAGACGGTATCCTGACGGCCATACCATACAGGAATATCTGTGACTTTGTCGTTCGGGCGGAAAAATACCTTGGTTGTTGTGGTTGAAAAACCATGATTCAGCAGTTTTTTCATCTCGGCCGCCAAGGCATCGTGACCTTTGCCATTAAAACCATTGATAACGCCAATCAGTCTGCGACCGCCAACCTTGGCGCTGGCAACCATACCATAGCCGCCATCGTTTGTGTGTCCAGTTTTAAGGCCGTCCGCACCCGCCATATTAAACAGCAATTTATTATAGTTAACGGTGTGTGTGCGCCCCCATTCGCGACACCAATCGGTTTTGTGTTCTTTGAATTCAAATCGCTTGGTCGCAAACAGCGGATATATTTCTGGATAGTCTGAAATTAAATGTTCGGCCAATATCGCCAATTCGCGGCTGGTCATCAAATTGTTAGGATTGGGCAGCCCACTTGCATTACCAAAAGTTGATTGTTCCATACCGATACTGCGGGCCTTTTTCTCCATCAGTGCGGTAAAAGCGTTTTCGCTGCCAGCCAGTTTTTCTGCCACCACGACTGATGCGTCGCCACCTGATAATACAATCAGCCCCAGTATCAGGTCGCGAACACTAATCGTCTGACCCGCGACCAGGCAAATTTTACTGGCCGGATACCATTCTGGACGATTATAGTCGGCATTTTCGCTGACAGGGAAGCGAGTGTCCATTGTGATATTACCCGCCGCCAGTTCATCAAACAGTACCGCCAGTGTCATCAATTTTATCATTGACGAAGGTGGCATCAATGTGTCGGCATTCTTGGCAACAATTTCCGCCCCAGAATCATAGTCAATCAAAAAGGCAGACTTGGCTTTGGTCTTGAACTCGGCCGCATTGGCCACGCCCGAGGCAAATATTAAAAATAATGCGATTAATTTCTTTTTCATGATTTGGATACTAGCAATTCTAAATGGCTTTGCCAATAAAATAATCGTTATTTATTTCGATAATTTGTACATCACATACCGTTCGTGATGGAATGTGCGTGCCATCGATTTTTACAGATATGTCATGTGGGCAACGGGCGATATTATTTTCTTCAACCAGTACTTGAACGGTCTTGCCGATTTGTGTGCGCATAAATTCGGCGCGATTTTTATTGGCCGCATCATTGATAATTTTTACGCGTTTTTTTGATGCGGCCCTGTCAACCTGTTCTGGCATATTCGCGGCCACAGTGTCTGGGCGTGGCGAAAAAGGAAACGCATGAATCTTAATTGGTTTGGTGTCAAGAACCAGATTCAATGTCTCGTTAAACAGTTCTTCTGACTCGCCCGGGAACCCACAAATAATATCCCAACTAAAAGTTATGTCTGGACCGGCCATATCCACCCACCGGCGCACCATGTCCGCGGTATGTCGCCGGCGCATAGATTTCAGTATCGTATCCGAACCTGACTGCATAGAAAAATGCATATGTGGCATCATGCGTTTGTCAGACTTAATCAGTTCAATAATTTTGCCGACTTCGGGTACGGCCGGATCAACCGACGACAGGCGCAGTCGTTTAATTTCCGGCACATCCATCAAGATCCGCTTGCACAGGTCAGATAACAGGAACGCTTTGCCGCAATCTAATTGTGCATATGATGCGATATCCACGCCGGTAAACACGATTTCATAGAATCCTTCTGCTATGGCCTGACGAACATCTGACAAAATTTCTTGGTAATCAAAAGATACGGATTTACCACGCAACAGTCTTGTGACGCAATAAGTGCAATCGTGATTACATCCGTTTTGAATTTGAACAAACTTTTTAGACAATTTTTCATCAGATTGCTTAAAATTATCAATCTGTGGGGTAATGATTCCACATGGCGCGGCGGCCATTTTATCCAGATATGTATTTAATTTCAGTTTGTCTTGGTTATCGACAACCATTGTGTTCGGTATTGTCGCGAACAGGGCAGGGTTTCGTGTCGCCGCGCATCCGGTCACAAAAATAGGGGCATTTGGATTCTCGCGCGCGATACGGCGCACCGCCTGACCAGATTGGCGCTCGGCCTCGGCTGTGACGGCACAAGTATTGACCACAATCGCGGTTTTTACTGTGTTTGTTAGCATTTTCTTAATCTTTTCAGATTCCAAAGAATTAAGCCGACACCCAAAAGATAATGTTTTTATGTTGTTTTTTGTATTTTCTGCTTGCATTTTTACCGTCCATAGGGCATTATAGCCTAGCTAAAAACTATTTCAACAAAGGATTTTATAATGGCACGTACAACAAATTCTGATACATTACCATATGTAGAAAGCCGTTACGAACTGGGGATGTTGGCGTCCCAGCGTGTTCGCGATTTGAACGGTGGTGCGGAACCATTGGTTGACACCAAGAACGATAAAATGACTGTTGTTGCGCTGCGTGAAATTGCCAGCGGTAAATTGGATGTTAACGCGGTTCGTCATGAATTTGTTCAGTCTTATAAAGAAGCTCCAATCGCAGAAGCGGGCGAAGAATCTTTGGAAATTGGCAGCGAAGATCCATTATTGCGCGAAATTGATGCGGAATTGGAAAACGCGTTGGCTGATGATATGCCGGTTGAAACCGCCGAAGAAGCAATGGAAGAAGTTGCGGACGAAACAACAGATGAAGAATAAAAAATCCGGAGTCGTCGCATAGTTGGTCTAGTGCGCTACATTGGAAATGTAGTATACTCGCAAGGGTATCAAGGGTTCGAATCCCTTCGACTCCGCCACAAAAATCAAACGCCCCATTGTGGGCGTTTTATTTTTGTGTTGGTGTTGCAGTGTGGACGAAGCGTTCGCAATCTATGATTGCTGGGTTCGACAATGAGTAGGTTTTGCAAACATAGTACGGCAAAACCGTCAGGAATGCCCCACAGCCCCGCTGTCCGCGGGGCGAGGGAATACTTCGACTCCGCCAGAAATAATCAAAACCCCGACAATATTTGTCGGGGCTTTGTTTTTATCTGGTGTGTTGTCCTGATTCAAAATAACGCGTATACAAACATTTTTTTACAATTCTGTTGCGTATGTCGTTTAAAGAGCCCATCCAGAACATATGTGGCGGCCAATCTATGCCTAGATTAGCTTTTACCCAGTGCGACATCTCTTCGGCGGTTCGCGTGTCCAGTTTGACAATGTCGCCAAAACCCTGTTGTTTCATATACTTGTTAAGTTGTAAATTACTAAGTTCTAATTTGTTTTTTACATAATCTATGAATTTAACGCCGACATCCAAATCGATTTTCATATAGTTTTCTATGCTGTACATAAAAATCCTTTTTTTTGAATAATAAAACTATTTGAATATTTTGTCAAGTTTGTACAAATAAGTAAACTGCATTTCATAGTCCCTAAAAAATAAAACATGATGCTTTGTGGAAAAATGTCCAGTCAATAGAAAGTGAAAAATTGTTAAACTGGAATTTGTATGTGATTGGTCGTCACAAAATCATACCACGCCACGATAAAAAAAATCCCCCGATAGCGGGGGAGGGATTTATTCGCGACCTTCACGCATTTTTTGTAAATGGACTTGTGATTCTTTTGGTACGCCAAGTGATTCTAATTGTTTTTGCGCGGCTTCAAATTTTGTCTGCAATGTTCCCTTGGTCATTTTTGGTGATTGTATCCCCAGACCGCGTATTTCTTTTATGTAATCAAGTACCTCATGATATCGTTTATCGCATTTTGCCAATGTTGCTTTCCATAAATAATTCGCGGCCGCTCTTAAATGACTTGGCATAGATAATGAAATTAAATAATCTTTGCCATCGGGTGTTATTATGTTAAAACCAAAATCAAGATTACGTGAGGGGCGGATTGTAAAATTGCCAATTTTTACGCTTGTTGCACGATTAGTATTAAGGGTTTGGCTGCCACTAATCCAGTAATTGCTGCCAGGGATAGTTATTTTTTTGATTGAATCATATCTTCTGCTGACGGTGCAATATGTTGTTGCTACTTTTGCTTCTACATTTTCATCCAGTAATAATTCAGCAATTTGTTTTAATACTTCTGCGACCTCAGTATCGTTATATTTTTTTCTTTGCACAGTATGCTCCTTTTATATCAAAAGTATTATATCATAAAATTGTAAAAAACAAAATACCCCAAGCAGGGTGCTTACTTAACCTTGTTAATTAACAAAGAATTTAGTTTGTTGAATTTTGCTGTTGTATATTGCTTCAAGATATCTGGATTATCGTCTAATTCATCCAGTATTGCATCTGGATATGGAATCAGACCGCCACCATTTGGGGTGGGGGTCCACATCCTAAAGTTTTCTTTAATCAAATTATCTTCGTCATCAAAATAGATTAGCAAAGATTGTGCAAATTCAGCCATTTGATATGGGGACTGGAACATGCCCATCAGGTTCAGTGGCGACAAATAATGCATTTTTTTGCCTATGGCATTTTCAAGTGGAACTTTGTTCAGGGCTGCGTTTTTGATGCGCTCCAGCAGTTCCGCCTTGTCCATAGTTGGTTCTACGCCATACTGTTGGGCGTATATCATTGCGTCTTTTGGGCTGAATATATCGATATCTTCTGGTCTTGGGATTTTCTTCAAAGTCTGTGCGTAACTGTGATATATATCTGTGCCTTTTGGCAATTGATCTGACAACAACACATAGTATTGAAAAGTGTTGAATAAATCGATATAGCACCACAGATTACTGCTTTGCGAGAACAGAATCAAATTATGATACAACTCGGTTGGTGCGGCCAGTTCCAGTACTGTATCCGCCGCATTCAGCGGACAGAACGGCACCAAAGGATAGTTATATTCTATTTTTGCGATACCGTTATCATTTTTGATTACATTAAGGCCTGGTTTAATCAAATCAAAATTTACATCCATTGCCAACGCATAGTTAAATGCTATTTTTGCGATACCGGTTTGAAAGTATTCGTTATCCAAATCAAACTTATATGATTCGATTTCCAGCGGCAGTTTAGAAATATCGCAACGCAGTTCGCGACTAAGTTCCTGACAGCTTACAACTTTGCCCGCTTTGATATTGGCCTCGTACTTTTTACCATTATAGGAAACTGTGCCAGTATATACCGGCAGCGAGTTCTTATTATGACTTTTGGTCATATTGCTGATATTACCAACGATTGGGGTAAATATCTTGGTAAAGGGCGCATCGATATGCTTGCTGACATAGTTATTACATTCCGAACAACAAATGTCGCCGGATTCATACAGCCCACCCAGCGCGTTCTGAATAACATGCTCGCGACTGCGGGTTGTAATTTCTTTATCACAATAAATACAATTTTTTCTAGCCATAGTACATATACTATAGTCCAAAAAACAACTTTGTCAACCTTTGCTAATATATTTCCGCTTGCGCGGGCGGAATACTTGCGCTATGGTATTGTTATCGCGCAGGTGCGCGACTTTGTCTTCAAACGCAAAGGAAATAATAATGTCACAGGTTTTATCACACGATGCGTGCGCGACTGCGCCGTCACGCTTGTTTATATTTGCGGGCTATTCATGTAATGGCGCGCTGGGGGCCTGCCTATTATATTATTTACGCCGGTTATCAGAACTGGGCGATATAGTATTTGTGATGGATTCTGATGCCCCATCGTCCGAGTTGGAAAAATTATCCAACATTCCAAACATTATATATGCGCACGCCACCCGTCATGGCGAATATGACTTTGGCTCGTACAAGCGCGGCTATGCCTGGGCGCGTGATAATAACAGGCTAAAGAATTATGATTGGTTGTATTTGGTAAACGACTCGGTCTGTGGGCCGCTGTCGGACCTGGGGCCAATGCTGGATAAACTGGAATCGTCCGGTGCAGACATTACCGGCCCCGTCGGCAACAGTGACAATATAATACCGTTTCATATTCAGTCATGGTTTGTGGGGCTTGCCCGCGGTGCGTTTTGTGCGCCATGGTTTGATACGTTCCTTGGCGGGGTGGTTGCGCATGCCGACAAACAAGACATAGTTTTACATTACGAAGTATCGCTGACCCAGACTGCGCTTCGCAATGGCGCATCCGCGTACGCAGTTTTGCCGGATGCTGGTCGCGCCATGTATTCTGACATATTTAATGCGTTGCGGGCGGGCGTGCCTTTTGTAAAGTGCGCGGCCCTGTCAAACAATCCGCCAAATCCGCGCTATCTGATGCCATACACATCGGACAAGCAAATAATAGAAGAAATATATTCGCAATTGCGTGCCCTTGGCATTAGTTGGCCATCTGGCGACATTCGTTTTGATTATTCGCGTTCATTTCGTTTGACCCTGTTTGGGATACCACTATTAACGATTTATCGCAAGACATTACACCGCCAAACAGATTACAAATTCTGTATATTCGATCGCATTGCGATATGCAAAATTTCATACACTAAAAAGGATTAGAGGGATGAAAAAGGACGGTCCAAAAATTAGCGTCATAGTTCCTGTATATAATACCGAGCCAGACTTCCTGGATGCGGCATTAAATTCGTTGTTTAATCAGACAATGTCTGACCTGGAAATAATTGTTGTGGATGACGGTTCCAGCAATAAGGATACATTAAAATATCTGAACCGTATAAAATCAGATTCCAGAATAAAATTTATTCGCCAAAAAAATATGGGGCAAAGCGTTGCTCGTAATTCCGCACTTGATATTGCAACTGGGGATTATATCGGATTCTTGGATTCAGACGATTGGCTAGATAATGATTTTTATGAAACTCTTTATAAACAATGTGAAACAAATGATTCTGATGTCGCTTGCGGGGTATTAAGAATTGTTGAAAAGTTTAATACACACAGTATTGATAAGCACCCAACATGCGTTATAAATGATTTATCATCGGCGTTGTCGTATATAACCAATGGGTCTGTATGCTCAAAGTTATTTAAGCACAAATTGTTCCAGAACATTCGCTTCCCATCTGGTTTATATTACGAAGATAATCTAACATTACTTGAATTGCTTTTTGGTGCAAAATCAGTCAGTTTTAACAATATGGTATTTTATCATTATCGTTCAAACCCGAACAGCACTGTTCACGATAATAAAAGACACGAAAAACGCGTTCGTGACAGTATTGAAATACTATCAAAAATTAACCAATTATCAAAATCGCGCAATTCAAATGAACGCGATGCTATAAATCGCACTTTCTTGAATATTTTATTTGTGCAGAGCGAATATTTAACCAATAAAAAGTATCGCGAGGATTTAGAGAGAATATTCGGGAAAAGATATCTAGAATCCTTTCTGCCCATTCCGTCCCAAAAAACATTTTTAGGCAGGATAATTAACAAAATAAAGCGTTTTGTATTTAGGACACAAAACGGTCGTGTAAAAATTTTCAAAATAACTGTATATAAAATCAAAGGTTAAATTATGTCAAAATCACCACGTGTATCTGTTTTAACACCAATTTATAACACCAATATTGGGCATTTATGTGAATGTATAGAATCAATTTTGAATCAGACATTTACTGATTTTGAATTCATTATTTTAAATGATAGTCCTGATAATAAACAGTTAAAGAAAATCATCAAAACATATGATGATGATCGTATCAAATATTACGAAAACGAAAAAAATATGGGTATTTCTGCATCTCGCAATCGTTTGTTGGATTTAGCGCGTGGTGAATACATTGCAGTATTTGACCACGATGATATATCGGTTCCAGAACGCTTGGCGCGCCAGGTTGAATTTCTGGACACGCATCCAAATGTTGGTGTGGTGTCTGGTTTGTTAAAGTGTTTTGGTGATAGAAACGACATGTGGAGAAATCCAGAAAGCGATATAGAAATCAAGTTGGGGTTAACTGAAAATTGTTTCGTTGCTCATACTGCAGCAATGATACGAAAATCTGTATTAGATAAACATAATATACGATACGAAGAGAAATATAGCCCGGCTGAAGATTATAGGCTTTGGACACGCCTAATGGATTATACAGATTTTTATAATATTCAGACGCCACTTGTAAAATACAGATGGTATGCCACAAACACAACTCATTTACAACAGGCTAAGATGCATAATGCCTGGCTGGTAATCAAAACAGATGTTTGTAATAGGTATCCCGGATATTATGCTGTATATCAGGCGTTACAGAAACAATCAAACGTTCCAACTGTCTTGCGGACATTACAAAATTGGCGATATCGTTTGTTTGGGATAATTCCGTTGTTAAAACGTAAAAAGAAATGGATTTTATTATTTGATTTTCTGCCGATTGTTAAAATAAAGGATTAAAAATGCAAAAACAACACATTGTTTTTTGTATGAATCAAATTGTTATGGGTGGGATTGAAAAAATACTGTTGCAGTATTTATCTGAATTACGTGATAAATACGATATAACTGTATTATCCAGTCACAAGGTTTCTGACAAATATTTTTTGGATTATTTCAAGTCCAATGGCATACATTTGATAGATGATATATCTGTGCATCGCGAGAAGCATATCCATTTCTTTTTGTGGAAAATTTTATTAAAACCTATACGAATCATGACCAGGAAACGGAACAGTTATCAAGATATATTGAACAAGTTTGATATCATTATTGACTTTTGTAACTTTTCTTTTGAACCAGAATTACGCAATATAAACAAAACAAAAATTGCATGGTGTCATGGCAGTATTTTATTTTTTAATCGTTGTAATTTCATTCAGAAATTATCTTCATACGATAAATTAGTTTGCTTGTCGGATAATTTTTTAAATGCTTTTATTGATATATGTCCAGAACATAAAAATAAAATTGTCCGTCTTTACAATCCATTAAATATTACTGAAATTCAACATGCGGCAAAAAAACAAACACCACCAAATGAAAAATATTTTATACATGTTTCCAGACTGGATGGTGCCGACAAGGACCTGATTACGGTTATTAAAGCATTTGATTTATTCTATAAAGAAAATCAGGATGTTAAACTGTATATTGTTGGAGACGGAGTTCAAAAAGAACATCTTGAACAATTGTCTGCGAATAATCCAAATATTGTTTTTTGTGGACGAATTGATGAACCATACTATTTAATATCTGGTGCGTTGGCATTAATATTGTCATCATCCACAACTATTGGCGAAGGATTACCCGTTGTTTTAACCGAGGCACAGATTTTACAAACACTTGCAATATCGTCAAATGTTCCATCTGGACCATCTGAAATATTGTTAAATGGCGATGCGGGAATATTGTTCCCACCCAAAGATTATAATGCGTTATCTAAAATATTATTAGATGTCGCAAAAAATCCGGGTAAATATGAAAAACAAATAAAAAATGCAACCAAAAATTTATATCGTTTTGATGTCAGAAATATAGACTTGCAAAAAGTCTTAAAAACATCAATGAAAAGATAAAAATCGGGGGATGCCCCCGATTTTTATATCATTCTACACAATCTTATCTCATCAAAATTTTCAAATCTGAAATAACAACCCCTGGGGATAATGGCTTGGATATCAAAAAATATTTGTCCGGATGCCACAATAAATACTTCTGCTATGCGTATTGCATTAGACATATCTGCATTTTGTGAAATATGTAAGGTTGCTTCATCTCCCACACCTTTGGCCATTAATGCCAAGTAATCGCAATCAGCATAATAAATAATATTGTTTTGTGCAAATGTTGGGTTGAAATAATCGGGGCGCAGTAAATAACCAGACATGTTTGGCATATCGCTTGCGCGGGCCAGCGGTATGCCACCCACCGTTTCGCCGTCGTGTACGCGTATGGTCTTGTTGTCGGTATCCATAGTCAATTCGCCAATCGCGCCAATAAATTCTTCGTGTTTATCTGCCGGTCCGCGGCGAATTTGTACAGTTCTTGCTTCGTTGTCCATAAAAAATCCTTTTGTTTGAAGAAAAGAAAATAAAAAAATACCCAAGACACCATGTCTTGAGTTCTTAATAGGTATTATATCATAAACCGCATAAAAAATCAATTGGTTTTGGGGGCGATTTGTGATAAAATACTTGGCATGAACAAGATACTTTTGCCTTTAATGGTTATGGTGTTGGCTCTGGCGGGTTGTCAGACGGCATCTGATGAATATGCTATGGAATATGTTGAACCAACTGCGGTATGTGCCGGTGGCGTGGTGGAATATTCCATGCCAAACGGGAATGATTTATTGCTGGAAACCAAGTCTCATGTTGTACATATCGAGGCCACGCCAAACAAAAGTTATGAATATCGCGTATGGACTGGCGATAAGCCAACCTCTGCGGATCCTGACTTAATCGTTAACCCAGACGGTTCCTCTTTGGTGCTGGTTTCTGAATAATTTACGCCCCACTTGGGGCGTTTTTTATTGCCAGCTTATCTCGTTCAGGAATTCCAGCGTGTCGCGCTGAACATCTGGCGTATCATATTGTGCTGTGGCATCTGGATATATGATAAAGGTTGTTTTATGTATGTCTTGTTCCCGATGATTGCGATACAGATTTTGCGCCAATGTACAGCCGTTATTTATTGCGTTAAGCCCACAGGATATCTCTAGCATAGGTTTGCTTGATTCAGTCGTTCCCCACATGGATTTAAGCCATTGAATTATTCGCGGCTCGTAATCTGTTTTAGACACACAAATTCCGGCCTTGCACAGTTCGCAGCGCGCGACCAAACTTCGCACCGCGTGACAATGTTTTCCATACCCGAAAACGATAATCGGTAATTTATAAAGCATTTGTATATCCTGTAAAATCTGGCTGTGTTGCGACTCGCCCATTACGATTATGTATCCATTATCGCGCATAGTGTCCATAAATTCATCGGACGGCTGGTTGTCATTTTTACTGACTACATAAATTATTCCGATTGGCTGCCTTACATTATCCCAGATTTTATAGTTGCTCATAAATTCCTTCCTTGTTTGTGTAAATATACAAGGAAGTGCGCTATTAAATATATAGGTATGATTTCTTGTCAGGCGTTTTCACCCGCCACGCGCCCGCTGGCCCATGCCCAATGCAGATTAAAACCACCCAAGTCACCAGCGATATCCAATACTTCGCCCGCAAAGAACAGCCCAGAACACAATTTTGATTCCATAGTTTTAGAGGAAATCGTATCGGTTGAAACACCACCGCGTATAACCTCGGCACTTTGCATCCCGTGCAATTTTATATCGTTCGCGGGGATGAATATTTTGTTTATGCGATTTGCGATTGCGATAATCTCTGTATCCTTAAAGTCCGCAATATTGCGTGTGTCAGCGCCCGCAATCCACTTGGCGATGCGCACGGGCAGAATTGCGTTCAAAGTATTTGCCATATTTTTTCTGCCTGCGGTTTGCTTTTGCGTACGCAGCCATTGGGCGACATCTGTATTTGGACAAAGGTCAATGTAAATGCCATCCGCTGTGTCATACAGACTTGCACGATATGCTGCCGGACCACCGATTCCAAAGTGGGTGAACAACAAAGAATCTGTAATTATTGCGCGTCCAATTTTGATTTGTGCGTTTAGCGAGATTCCAGCCAGTTCCGATGAAAACGCGCTGGTCGCAATCGCGCACAGGGCGGGGCGGATTGGCACGATTTTATGCCCAAAACTTTTTGCGATTTTGTGCCCGATATCTGATACACCCAGAACTGGAAAAGAAGTGCCACCAGTCGCGATGATAACTGAATCTGATGAAAAAGTTCCAAGGCCGGTTTCTGTCACAAATACATCATCTGGCTTGCTAATATTTGAAACAGAACAGTTTGTAATTAAATCGCATTTGTTGATATCGCGCAACAGAGCGCTGACAACAGCATCCGCGCCACTTGCACTAAAATATTGCCCCTTGGCTTTTTCTGTTGCAGCTATGTTGTGTACCTTGGCCCAGTCCAGTATATCGTTTGGGCTTACGCGGCTTAGTGCGCCGCGAACAAAGTTTGGATTTTGTCCGAAATATCGACTGTATTCTGCGGCCATATTTGTAAAGTTGCACCGACCGCCACCAGATGCGCTGACTTTTCGGGCAGGTGTGCTGCCCATATCCAAAATTGCAACCCTGCGACCGCGCGCCTGGGCAACAGCGGCTGCGGCCAGACCTGCTGCGCCAGCACCTACAATAATCACATCATATTTTTTCATGTTTTATATTTTATATCGCATATAAGGAACAATCAATCAAATAAAAATCCCCCATATTCGGGGGATTTGATTACCAAGCCATAAATCCTTCGTTACATGAGCGGATGCAGCTATTTCCGCTTCTGTATTGGGATCCGGTCTCATCACTGCGTTCCTCGCAGATTGGTACGCACTCACCACCTTCCAGAGCAAAGATTTCGCCTTGATACATACAGGATGCGATTTCACAACCTTGTACATAGCTGCTGACCGCGCGTTCGCCATCTTTGCTGAACATATTCTTGCAGCGTCCGCACTGTGCTGTTGGATCATTTGTTTCGCTTGGGTCATTTGTGTATCCAGGGTCACAAGATACCGCGATACATTCTCCCCAAGAATTTGTCGCATGATTCCATTCGTGCATACCGATACCGTTTGGCAGTTCGCATGTCTGTTCATCAGACTGACACATATTAGATGCTATGTGGCTGCCTGCTTCACATTCGGTGACGGTACATGGACCAAACGCCTTCTTGACCGGATTCCAGGTCTGCTGTGCGCTATACGCGCCGGCTATCTGGCATTCCTTGACATCGTCCTCGCATTGCTGACCATTTGGATGCATGCCGTTAATACATGTCTTGACCAAACAGTTGCCATAGGACTCGTATTCCATCGCACCATCGCGTTCACATGGATAGCACATACCATCAATCATTTCATGGTCTGGGCTGCACGATGACTCAACGCATTGGTCGCCGATGATAGTACATGGGTTGCCGTTATCAGATATGCCTTGGAACTGGCATTCTGCAGGATAGTTTACTTTTTCCTTTACCGGACGTGCTGTTCCGCCAACCAACGGATATTCTTCGCATGTGTTATAGCATTCTGCCATCGCCTTTGCACCAGTGTTCGAGTATGGATGGCTCGCTGGACATGCTTCTGGCTGTTCTGTGCCCGCTACACAGAAACTTCCTTGTGGACATGTTGTGCACACGCCATCGACCAGATAATATCCCGCTGCACAAGACGTGACTTCGCATGTGTCCAGACTGTCGTTCACATAGTCACGACCCGAGACTGTGCCGCTTGCGGTCTGCTGACAGTATCCATAGCACTGACCGCGGTCTGTCGCCCCGATATCCGTGTAAGGATAATCTGCTGGACATGTTTCTGGACGTTTGTCTGCCTCGCCCGTACAGAAACTTCCTGCTGGGCACGCCACACATGTACCGTTATTTACATAGTATCCCTCGACACAAGATGTGGCTTCGCATGTACTGTCGCCGTCGCCATAGTACGCACGTCCTGTCATGTTATCGGCGTTAGCTGTGTTTTCACATTCGCTATAGCACGCTTCTATCGATTGTGCGCCTGCATCAGTGTTTGGATATTCTTTTGGACACAGTATTGGTGTGCTTGTTCCGCCGTTACAGTACTTGCCTGCCTCGCATATGCTACATACGCCGTCGTTCAAGTAATAACCATTTTCACAAGATACTACCTTACATGTATCCAGCGAGTTGTCGAAGTAGTCACGGCCGTCTGTTGTGCCATTTGCGACTGGCTTACATTCGGTTGTGTAGCACTGACCTTCGCGTACAGCATTATTGTCTGCGTACGGATAGCCTGTTGGACATGTTTCCAGACCCGCTACACCGCTGTCAACCGATACTGTCACACCTGGGCAGTAGTGGTTTTCTTGACATTCAGTGCTGCACTGTGTGCCTGTTCCCAGATAGTATGTTCCTGCTGCGCAAGTTACTTGACCTGCTGTCCACTTGGATGTTGCACTGACATTTATGGTCGTAAATGTCTTGTTGCTTGTCAGACTGCCGTCTGTATTCACAACTGTAACACCGCTGTCAGTGATATACCCACCAAACCCATAACCATCATATGTTGGTACTTCGACATTGGTAATCGCATTGTTTGCGCCTTGATCGGAATACCAGCCTGTGTCATAGACCAGATATACATCCTTGGTTGTCTTTTGTGACACATCCACAGGGTTGGTTGTCACCAATGTCACTGTATATGTGTTTGGTGTCCAAACCGCAGTCATCATGACAGTTTCACCGTCTTTGTCTGTCAGGTTCTTGACGCTGTCGCCAGCCTTATAGGTTGTTTCGCCATATTTCCAGCCGGCACAACTATATCCTGTTCTGACAAATGTGCAGTCGGGCAGGGTGTAAGTCTGACCATAAGTCGCGCTGATTATTTCAGGGCCAGTTCCTGTGCCATCTGTGCCGTTAAAGGCAATGTCATACTTGTTCATTGACCATACCGCGTACAGAGTGATGTCACCTGTTACAGTCATCTTGTCGCCCGCTTGATACTGTGCGGTTGTTGCGTCACTGTTCGCAGCCCAGCCAACAAAGTGATATCCAATGCGGCTGAATCCATTGTTGGACAATGTTGCCTGTGTTGGATATGTTACTGTTGTCGCGGCTGTTGTGCCGGTACCACCATTGGCACTATATGTTACGGTATAGTTGTTGCCATTCCATACTGCGTACAGAGTTTGTGTCTTGGAACCGCTTTGGGTGCCTGCTACTTCGGACTTAACGTCCTGGGCATCGTCATAGACCTTTGCGCCATTTGCACTTGTCGCCCATCCACCGAATGTATAGTGGTCGCGTGTGAACTTGTTTGTAGCCAGATTTGCGGTTGCGGCATCAAATGTGAACACGCTATCTGTCATCTGTCCTGCACCACCATTGGCGTTATACTTATATGTCATGGTGTTTGGTACCCACACGGCATACAGGTTCAATATACCGTCTGGTGCATCCGAGCCCGATATGCTTATCACAGCACCGTCAGCATATACGGCTGCTTCATCTGCGCCCAATGCCCAACCACCAAATGTATGGCCTGTCATGGTATAGTTAGTTCCCAGTTTTGTCAGCGTACATGTGTCGCCGTATTCACAGGTCTGGTCTGACAGTGTAAATGTACCGCCGTTCTTATTAAAGACAACTGTGAATTGCGTTCTGGTTGTCCAGCTGGCTGTCAATGTAGCATCGCTTGCAACATCCCAGATGCGTGTTGCCACACCGCTTGCGTTAAAGTACAACTTGCCGTTGTATTCGTATCCAGCGAATATCATTTCGGCCTTGGTTGGCATGTTGCCAGCGATATTCGAAGGCTTGTTGTTATACTTTACCTTGATTGCAGCAGGTACAGTTCCTGTGCCACCGTTCAAATCAAATGACAATGTATATTCATTTGCGTTCCAAACGGCTGTCATAGTGATAGAACCGTTGTTTGTTGCGGTCAGGTTCCTGACGGTATCGGCCGAGGCATATGTGTTGCCGTCATATGTCCAGCCGCCAAACGCATATCCTACGCGTGTTGGTATGGTTGCAGATAATGTGCAATCCTTGTCATATGTGCATTCTGTAGATTCGACTGTGCTTGTGCCACCATTTACATCATATGTAATGGTGTACTTGTTTGCAGCCCATACCGCATACAGTGTGGTGTCACCTGTTACAGACATCTTGTCGCCCGCTTGATACTGTGCGGTTGCTGCGGTGCTGTTCGCAGCCCAGCCAGCGAAGTAATATCCAATGCGACTGAATCCATTGTTGGACAATGTTGCCTGTGTTGGATATGTTACTGTTGTTGCAGCTGTTGTGCCGGTACCACCATTTGCGTCATATGTTACAGTATAATTGTCACCGTTCCATACAGCGTACAGAGTCTTGGTCGCAAAGTTATTCTGCGCAGCGGCCAATTCTGTCTTGGCATCTTGTGCATCGTCATAGACCTTTGCACCATTTGCGCTTGTTGCCCAACCACCAAATGTATAGTGTTCGCGGACAAATGTGTTCTTGCTCAAGATTGCGCTCTGGGCATTGTTATCAAATACACTATCGCTCATCTGACCATTACCGCCATTGGCATTATACTTGATTGTAAGGGTATATGGTGTCCATGTCGCATACAGGTTCAATACGCCATCTGGCCAATCTGAAACAGACACATTGATTGTCTGGCCGTCTGTATATATTGGAGCACCATCTGTACTTGTTGCCCAGCCATTAAACGCATAGTGTGCCATAGACAAAGCACTTGCCGTATCCAGTACGCAGTCTGCACCATATGTGCATGTCTTGCTGGCCATGCTGCCATTGCCACCGTTCGCGTTATAGATAACAGTATATTCTGTTCTTGCTGTCCAAACAGCGGTCAATGTTGTGTTACTCGCTACATTCCATTTAACTGTGCTGCTGCCATCAGCTTCATAGTACTTTGTGCCGTTATATGCCCAGCCCGCGAATATCGCGCCTGACTTATAAGGTGCAGTTGTGTCGATTGCAGGCATTGTAGCATCGTATGTCACAGTGATATCTGCGCTTTGACCGCCGGTACCACCATTTGGATTAAACGATACTGTGTACTGGTTTGCGTTCCAAACGGCTGTCATTGTGATAGAACCGTTGTTTGTTGCGGTCAGGTTCCTGACGGTATCGGCCGAGGCATATGTGTTGCCGTTATATGTCCAGCCGCCAAACGCATATCCTACGCGTGTTGGTATGGTTGCAGATAATGTGCAATCCTTGTCATATGTGCATTCTGTAGATTCGACTGTGTTTGTGCCGCCATTTACATCATATGTAATGGTGTACTTGTTTGCAGCCCATACCGCATACAGCGAATAAACACCACTTGGCAAATCAGCTTCGCTTATGCTGATTGTGGCATTGTTCACATATTGTACTTCGCCATTATTAGCAGCGGTCAAATCGCTGTTCCAACCTGCGAAAGTATAACCTTCGCGTGTGAAAGAGTTTTCTGACAGTGTCGAATCGATATCGTATTGGAATGTGCTGTCGGCTATTGTGCCCGCGCCACCATTAGCGTTATATGTTACAGTATAGGTTGCTTCGCCCCAGATAGCATACAATGTCTTGGGTTGTGCGGATTCCCAGGTTGCAAAAGTTGGCTGACCAGAGCCGTTAAAGTATGGTTTACCAGCTCCTTCTGGATTGTCATAATAACCCAAAAGCGTATAACCCGAACGTGTCGGTAATGTTAAAACTTTTGTTGCAGCCTGTTTATATTGAACACGGTGCAAGATGATACCACCAGTACCGCCATTTGGATTCAGCTCTAAATCCAGAGAAGAGTGCAGATAAACGACCAATGGCCCCTCGACTGTATTCGATAAGGTGCCGCTGATATTGGTTGCTAAATTTCCGTTGCCATCGATAAGACGATTCGCTGAACTGGTTGGTGATGCATAATACCCATCCAAGAACATCACGCCATTTAAATCTGTTGGAAATATAGATGTATCAATCTTTGCGCCTGGTTCAATAACACTGCTGCCGTCTGCCACACAGTTTTCGGCATCTGTACAGAAGCCAGCGGTAGCACTACGGTAAAGGGTCGCGACTACTTCTGTTGCCGCCAATCCATTAGAGTTCAATTCAATATCGTAAACAGGGGCTTCGGTTCCACCATGGCAGACAACCGCATTGTCTGGACATTTTGTACACGCGTTACCTGCTTCCGGAGAGGCTTGGAAGGCGCCATTTTTGGACAAGAAAAATCCAGGATTACAACTTGAATACTTAGCGTACGCAGGGCACGAATAGCCGGTCGCAAACGAATTTGTCGCAAAAATCAGTCCTGTCAAAAATACAAAAAAGCCCAGAAAACTGCGAATTTTCCCCATTTCTTCCTCTCTTTTATACTTTATGGTAGAAAATTTACCGCCACCAGCGCAAGGTAAAAAAACACAAAATCAAGAATTTTTTTTGTTTAACATAAAAAATAGTGTTTGCAATTTAATTTTAATCAAAAAATCCCCATCATACGACAGGGATTTAAACTTTGGTGGGTTAGGTAGGACTTGAACCCACGACCAAAGCGTTATGAGCGCTCCGCTCTAACCAACTGAGCTACTAACCCACGGCGGACATTATATATATTTTATAAAATCATGCAAGCCAAAAATTATTTAATTTTACTTTTTATAGAATTGTGGCACTATTAAGCCAATGACCGTATTACCTCAAATATTAAACGAAACCCAAATGGCCGCCTTTAATGCTATCGAGCGGACAAATTCGAACATACTTATTCTGGGGCCTGCGGGTACTGGCAAATCAACTTTTGTAAATTATCTTAAGTCTGCAACCAAAAAGCGCGTGGTTTGTGCGTGCCCAACCGCGGTTTCGGCTCTTAATGTTGGCGGCCAAACTATTCATTCTTTGTTTCAAATCCAGCCTCGTGATTTTATTCTGCCGGAATTATTGAAACTAAAGGCAAAGCCAAGAAATATTTTAACGGCCACAGATATTCTGGTAATTGATGAAATATCAATGGTTGCGCCTGATTTATTGGATGCGATTGATATTTTGGCGCGCTATGCTCGTCGTAACAATGAACCATTTGGTGGAATTCAGGTTGTTGCCATTGGCGACTTGTTTCAATTGCCACCTGTTATCACGCGCGAAGCAACCCAATACTATACATCGGAATATGGTCATCCAAATGCGTACTTCTTTGATAGTAATGTTTACAAGCGCGCCAACTTTATAAAGTACAACTTTGATTTAGTGTATCGTCAACACGATATGCCACTGTTGGAAAATCTGGTGCGGTTGCGTAATAATGATACTGGGGCGTTGGAATTTTTTAACTCTTGTCGTATAGATAATACCGAGCGTCGTTCCAATGCGGTTATTATCACGCCGTTTCGTGCTGTGGCCGAGCGTATAAATGCAGACCGTTTGGCACAAATACCAGAACCCGAAGTTTCTTATAATGGTATCTTGTCTGGCACTTTTGCTGAACGCGATGTGCCTGCACCATTAAATCTGACATTAAAGGTCGGCGCATTGGTCGTATTTGTTAAAAATTCGGATAAATGGCATAACGGCTCTATGGGAATAGTCAGAAGTCTTGGCGCGCGTGAAATAATTGTGCAGTTATTATCAGACTCGCGCGATTTGGTTGCTGTAAAACCAGACAAGTGGGAAAAGATAGAATACAGTCGTGATGAAAACGACAGGTTGGTTGAAAACGAAGTAGGGTCCTATAAACAGTTCCCACTAAACCTTGGATATGCCATGACGATACACAAGGCGCAGGGCAAGACACTTGATGCGGTTGTGGTTGATATATCTCGTGGTGCATTTGCGCATGGACAAACTTATGTCGCACTGTCGCGCACCCGCCATGCTGCGGATATGCACTTGGAATCACCACTGCGTTCGCGCGATGTTATATTTGATAATCGTGTGCTGGAATTTGTGGAATCTGATTTTTGATTTCGCTCATCATTAGTTTGCAGAACCACGCGCCATTGGTTGCCATTTCATCGAAATCAACACCTTCGCCAGATACCAGTTCACGAATAGGTGGAACTGGCTGGCCAGCATATTGAATTGAATTTATAATCGCGTTGCGCTGGGTGGCAAAGATAATGCGCCCATCTTCGGTAAGTATATCGTTGTTCAACAGACCATCATTATCATGTTCCTTGGTCAAAGAAGTGCTTAATGTGCCAGCGGTAAATACATGTGCACCCGCACGACCAAAATATGAAGGATATAAATCAAATGAATTATCAAATGCGTATTCGTACAGCCTGTTGTGCAGGTTCGCTTTGGTGTCCGAAGCAGATGCAAAAGAAAGAGTTGTAAAGTTAGGTCTTTCCAGTGGTGTAATAGGACCATGCTGAATAACAATAATGTTTTTCTGTGCATCGCGAATTTCGCTTATCTTATATCCCATTTTGGACATTTTTTGCGCCATAATCTTGCCCAGCATAGTTGCCACCGCCGCCCCGTGCGAATGTGCATAGAAACGAATGTATGATGCGCGCTGTGCAACGGTGTTGATATCTGGTCGCATACCCGAATCATCGGTCGCAAGTATCGGTGCCAGCAATATGTTGTAAAGTCGTTCAATGTATTTCGGACTGGGTTCATTTTCGTCCATCATCTTGATTTTGGCGTTTATTGTGTTGATATCCTGACTCATGTTGCGGATTCTGTGACATGCGCGTTGAAATAACTGTACGCGTTCGCTGGTTGTGTCGCGTGAACCAAAGTCATAATATACGGAATATATTGTCGCATTATCAACACCGCCATTCGCCAGAACTTGTTTCAATTGCTTGATATAATGATTTGCAAAGCGTGGATTATCGGTCAGTTCACCACTAAGCGCGATTATTGTTGGGCGGTTAGTATCAATCGTATCGGCCGGAATCACACCATATGGTGCATCATCCGACTTTGGCACGGATTTCAAGACATATGCATTACTGACCTTGTATTCAGACATTTATATATCCTTTCGCATCATTATGGCATCAGTGCCGTCATAGTATTTTGGGCGCACACCGATTTGAACAAACCCATTCTGTTCATACAGCGCGCGGGCAGGGGCGTTATCCGCCGCCACCTCTAGAAATATATGTTTTATACCTTGTTTTTTCAAGTCTGCCTCTGCAATCCCCAACATGGCAGCAGCAATGCCAGTGCGGCGCGCATCGGGATGTACGCCAATTGTGATAATTTCTGCTTCGTCCAGTGTTGCGCGATATACTATAAAACCGTTTTGGCTTGCGATAATTTCGCAACCTGATTTTTTCAGGTCGGCAAAATCATCCGCACCCCACGGTTTATGCGGAAAGCATAATTTATGAAGATTTGCCAGTTCATCTAACATTGTGTGTTGCTGCGTATTTATCTAACATTTTGTTATAGATTGCTTCAGCAAATTTAGTGTTTTGCTGTGTTGCCTGCGCCGGGATAAGTGTATTCGGTCTATAGTCTTCCATGTACAGACGATACGAAGTTTTGGGTAACGCAGTTTCATCGTATCTGCATGTCACGATGATAAAGAATTTTTTATCGCGAATAGAGTATGCGCGTTCAGAACATTTAGTGTCACCCTTTGCACCAAGTTTTATCCATTCGTCATATCTGTAGTGCACATCATAGTCGCGTATCATATCGATAATCTGACATTGATAATCTTTGTAAAAAATCTTTTGAAAGATATTAGCCATGCTATTGTTCCTTTACCATGTAAATTCGCGTTCTGTGATGTATTTGTCGCGCATCAGTGCATACATTTTATACGCGAACTCGGTATCTTTTTCTCTGTGCTCAGAATTGCGCTTGTCCCCATTTTTGCGTTTGCGATGTACATACAAACTAACGGATATAGGGCGACTGAGGGCTGTGTCGCAAAAGCGTGTCGCGACCATATATGTGTCTTCGGTGTGCAGACTGTACTTCCACGTTGAACCCTTGCCGAACACTGGATGACCGCATGGGGTGATGTGGTCTGTATCAAAACTACAAAATTCTTCTTTTATATCGCATTCCTTGACCAGGTCCATCAGTTGCCATTGATATTCCGGTCTGAAAAACTTCTGAAAAAAATTTGCCATATTATCTGACCTTTGTTGTGTTGTTTTGTTCGTTTCTTTTTTCGTGTTCACGCATCATTTTTTCGTAAACGCGGTACGCAAAATCAGTGTCATATTCATGCAGCTCCTGTTGCGCGCCATCACAATTTGCAGCGACATCCAGTGACACATGTACTGGACTTTCAATTGGTACATATGGGTTATCAGGACGCGCCAGTTGTTCGTCATAATGCTGGGACGAGATAATCGATATATCCCTCGCATTAATCAAGAAACTTCTTTTGGAACATTTATAATCTTCTGTCCCGTTTTTGCCTGGCTTGGTCCAGCGCGTAAACACATGTGTGATTGTATGGTGCGATATCGCATCCAATGCTCGCCATTTATATTCCGGCAAAAAAATCTTCTGAAAAATATTTGCCATTATCAAACCTCTTGCTCACAAGTTAGCGTTTCATTTTAAATGCTTGATTGTCAAAGTTCTTTTTCAGCTGTGTTTTTGCGATTTGCGCGTCATGTTTTGCTGATAAAGTATTAAACAACCTGCATGCGTAATGTCCGGTATCTTTGGTGATTGCGAATTCTTTTTTTGCCTTTGTGTCATGGGCAACGGTGATTTTAAGAATATATTTAGATGTTATGTGGTTTTCACGATTTTTAACCGCTAACACAGAAATACAAACTTTCTTGGTTGCGATGTCATAAACATGTACAGCAACTTTTCCATTTTTACTGGAATTCATATTATATGACACAGTCGCGTTTTTAATGGCTTTTTCAATCTCATCTTTGTGTTTTGTATAAAATTCTTTAGTCATATTATTTTCTCTTTATTTTTTGTTTTGCTCGGCATAACTGGGGCGTAAATACATTGGCACAACAGGCGCCAAATCCCCAGATGCTATTTTTTCTTTTACGATATTTACCCCCAGCCTCAAATCAAAAGGTCTGTGCCCAACGGTGCGTGGCCATTCCATTTGTTTTGTCTCTAATTCTTCTATTTCCATTGTTTGTGGTGCTAATCCATTTGCGGCTACAAAGAAATCGCCGCGACCAGAATCAATCGCAACAAAAGCATCTGGTGTGGCGGCCAAATATAAATCAAACAAACTAATTCCAACCACAGGTATATTCAGCCCCATTGCAATTCCTTTGGCATATGCGATGCCAAGGCGAATGCCAGTAAAACTACCTGGTCCTACAACCACACCAATTGCATCAATGTCGGACCATTTTGTGCCGCACTCGGTAATAAACTTTTCACATTCTGCAGGCAGGGCAACAGACTGTTTTTCCACAGCAACAGATTTGTATTGTCCATCCAATACAAATTCCAAATTCCCGCCCGAAGTATTGATAATCAGAATCATTTATGTATTTCCTTTAATTGATTCAACAGTTCAAAGTACAATCCAGCAACTGCACCATCTTCTATCACAACAGAATTATCAGCTTTGTCCTGTATCATAGTATCCCAAGAATCCCCGCGCAGCAGCAACAGTGAAGTTGGAACCGCAGAGTTAATAGCAGTTATTTGATATTTGTCAGTATCTGCTTGGATAATAAAATCGCGTTTATCTGGATGGTTTCTTGATTGTTGTTCGGCTGTTTTTATGGTCAGTTTTTCCTGTGCGCGCGCATATTGTTCAATCTTTTGGAATCGTTCGATTTGTTCCAACAATTTCTTGTCGTTTGGAATCGCAACATTTTTACCGTTCAAAACAAAGTTTTTTGTTTTTACCATTATGCGTGCACCCCAAATCCTATTTTTTTGGAAAATCCAGCAGATTGACGCACAGACAACAACTGGTCAATTTTTTCATTTGTAAATTCTGTTTTTGTGTCCACGCAGTTATTTTCCAACAAAGCGCGGCGCAAAATAGCAGTCAGTTCGCGCTGAACTTCGCGCACACCTTGTTCCGAGGTATATTTTTGAATAATGTGTCGCAACGCATCATCGGAAATAATAATGTCGTCAGTATTCCAGCCCGTGTCGCGTGCTGCGCGTCCAATCAAATGTTCGCGTGCAATTTGAACTTTGTCGTCCATAGAATAACCAGGAATTTCGATAATTTCCATACGGTCTTTTAAAGCGTTAGACAGGTTAAGGCTGTTTGCGGTCGCGATAAACATAACCTTGGACAGGTCAAAATCCACTTCCAGATAATGATCGCGGAAAGTCTTGTTCTGTTCTGGATCCAAAATTTCCAACAGCGCAGATTCAGGGTCTCCGCGCCAATCACGTCCCATTTTATCAATTTCATCAAGAACAATGACGGGATTGTTTGACTTACAGCGTTTAAGCGCATCCATAATACGCCCAGTTTGTGCGCCGATATATGTTTTGCGATGGCCGCGGAAGTGCGCCTCGTCTGATATGCCACCCAATGAAATGCGTTGATATTTTCGGCCCAATGCCGCAGCGATTGATTTACCCAGCGATGTTTTCCCAACACCTGGCGCACCAACAAAGCACAGAATAGTGCCCTGATTGCCGCCAGTCTTTTTCATCACCGCAATATGTTCCAGTATGCGTTCTTTGACCCCACGCATCCCAGAATGTTGGGAATCCAAAATTTCACGCGCATTATTCAAATCAATCGGCGTATTATCAGATTTGTCCCAAGGCATAGACAGCAATTCGTCCAAATATGTTTTAAGCAATCCACCTTCGTTGGACATAGGTGACATAGAGCGCATACGCTTCCACTCGCTCATTGCTTTTTCTTTAGCCTCGGTTGGCATAGCGGACTTCTGAATCTTTTTTCGCATATTTTCCGAATCCATTTCTTCAGAATCTTCGCCCATTTCCTTTTGGATGGCGCGCATTTTTTCTTGTAATATAGCCTCGCGCCGGCCGTTTTCCATTTGCTGATGAATACGGCGGTTAATAGAATCTTCGATTTTAAATGTTTCGCTAAGTAATTTTACCTGTTCCAGCAACAGAATCATTTTGTCCTGCCACGAAGGGGCACACAAAATCTTAAGTGCATTGTCTGTGTCGATGTCGGCCATTTCAACTACAGAATCCACAAACGCGGGCAGGGGATAGTTCTGGATAACATTACGCAGTTTTTCCATTTTGAACTTGCGAATACTAGCAGCAATTGTCTGCAGGCAGTCTGCGATTTTATCGCGCAAAGCAATGGTTGTCTCGCTTTCCATGTCGTCTGCGATTTCAATCGGGTTGATATCTGCGGTAAAGATTCCGTTTTGAACAGTCGTGTCATTAAGTGCCACAACGCCAGTCGTTTTTACAATCGCATGTACGGCCCCATCAGGCATACGCAGAACCTGAACAATATCGCCAATTGTTCCAATGTAGTATATGTCTTCAACGGTCGCAGGATACGCCCAACTGTGCTGTGGAACCAGCACCACACGGCGGTCCGCGTTCATGGCAGCCTCGATACAGGCGACAGATACAGGATTATCAATATACACCGGCACTGTCAGTGACGGATGTACGACTAAATCGCGAAGTGGTAAAATATATTGTTTCATAGCCCAGTAAATATAATATAAATAATATAATTTTCAAGAACTATGAAAACCTATGTCTTGAAAAAAATCCCCCAATTTGGGGGATTGATTTTTTTAACGGCGGCGGAAGTTGTTATGTTGCGCGCTGTTGCTTGAACGCTTTGACAGATAGCGTGCTGCAATCAGAACTAACCATTCCAACATCAATGCACCCATCGCAATCAGCTTTGTTTCACCATCAACCCAGCCTAAAACATAAACCAACTGTGCGATAAAAGTGATGTACAAAACACCGAATACACCCGTAAAGAATACTTTTTTAATTTTTCCAAACATTTTTATGCCTTTCCTTGTTTAATAAATAATAAAACGCCGGATTTCTGGTGCCAGGTACCGGCAAACCCCGCAATTGCTTAAACGAACACGGCTAACAATCGCCAACCGTATTCAACGCCATATTAGGCAGCCATTGCAAGGCGAACATTGTCGTTCGCAGCGATTCTATCGCCATTCAGTTTTTAGTTGGTTTTTAACGACACCATGTCGGATTCAACCATTTTGTCTTTCATCATCTGTCGAATCTATGTCAGCCCCATAATCAAATACGACCAAAAATCATATCAAATAATGGTGGAGCTGTGGGGTACCGCCCCCCAGTCCAAAATGACTATTGCACAAAGGCTTCAGAATCATCACCACTCGCGTGGCCCATCAATTATACTCTTTTAGACTGGAAATTGCAAGTTTTTAAGTTATAATAGGCACAAAGGTTATAAAAAATGAAGTTTTTAGATAGAGCAAAGATTTATGTCAAAGCGGGCGATGGCGGCAATGGTTCTGCCAGTTTTCGCCGTGAAAAATACATTGAATACGGCGGTCCGAACGGTGGTGACGGTGGTCGCGGTGGTGATGTAGTGTTTGTGGCTGTTCCAAATGTGAACACACTGATTGACTATCGATACAAGATGCATTTTACCGCCCAGCGTGGCGAAAATGGTATGGGCAAGATGCGCACAGGTGCGTCTGGCGAAACATTGTATTTGCCGGTTCCAACGGGCACTGTAATTCTGTCTGAAAACGAAGAAATTGAATACGCGGACCTTAACGCGGACGGTATGGAATATCGCGCGGCGCGTGGTGGTAATGGTGGTTGGGGTAATCTGCATTTCAAAAGCCCAACAAACC
The DNA here is from genome assembly GCA_017630405.1 of Alphaproteobacteria bacterium. Classification (GTDB taxonomy): domain Bacteria; phylum Pseudomonadota; class Alphaproteobacteria; order Rs-D84; family Rs-D84; genus Enterousia. Next base: position 57,723 of record JAGBVH010000007.1, on the reverse strand, counting down.
GCGCCCCTAAACAGGCAAATGACGGCCTGCCAGGGGAAGAACGCACAGTTGTTTTGCGCCTTAAACTGATTGCTGATATTGGCTTGGTTGGTTTCCCAAATGCGGGCAAGTCAACATTATTGTCGGCTGTGACAGCGGCGCGCCCAAAAATTGCGAATTATCCATTTACAACATTGAATCCGCAATTGGGTGTTATGTATGCGCACGATCGCGAATTTGTATTGGTCGATTTGCCTGGGTTAATCGAAGGCGCACACACAGGCGTTGGCCTTGGGGACCAGTTCTTGGGCCATGCTGAACGCACCAAGATGATATTACATGTGATTGACGGGACCGAGGCTGAATGGGCCGCCCGCTATGCTGCAATTCGTCACGAAATGGATTCGTATGGTGGTGAATTGACAGACAAACCAGAATTGGTTGTAATCAACAAAATCGATGCGATTGAACCCGATGAACTGGCCGAAAAGATGGCTGCGTTCAAAAAGTCTTTTGGTCGCAAAAAGAAACCTGAAATTTTAACTATCAGTGCCGCGGGGAGATTGGGGATAACGGAGCTGGTCGCAGCAATTGAAAAACGCTTCCTGGGGATAGAAGAAAATGAATCAAAAACAGTATCGGAATAGTTTTACCGAACACAAGACAGAAAAAGAAAAACTGGCCGCGCTTAACCAAGCAATTAAAAATAACGAATTGGCCCAGCGTTCAGACCTTACAACTTTGCCATTGGCTGATTTTGCCAAGATGCCAGAAAAAGTTGAGTTCGTGCGTGACATTTGGCGTGTTCAGGACCCGTTCCCATATACGATTCAGGAAGTGCGCGGTATGAATTTTGTTCTGCTTGAAAAAATGCCTCATACTGAAAAAACATTGTTTGAATTTTACAAGGCCAAAATCGTAAGCGAGAACTGCTATGGTCGTTATCTGGCGGATTGTCAGTATATAGTTGCAAAGTATACAACCAAGGACGGCGAATTCTGGGGGTATGGCCGTACTATCGAGCAGGCGCGTGCGTTTCTTGGGGTGAAATTATATGACGAGTATAAGCATCTGATACACGCACACGCTTGTTCTGACCGCGAGTTGGGCCATAAAAAATAATTTTTTGATTTTGTGTATTTTCTCTGGTAAAATCCCAATCAGAAACACTAAAACATAAAGGAGAAGTACACAATGGTATCATTAAAAGGCACTCAGACAGAAAAAAATCTGTTAATTGCGTTCGCGGGCGAATCTCAGGCGCGTAATCGTTACACATTTTTTGCCAATGCCGCTAAAAAGGAAGGCTATCAGGCAATTTCCAAAATCTTTTTAGAAACCGCTGATCAAGAAAAAGAACACGCATCTCGTTTGTTCAAATTCTTGGAAGGTGGCGATTTGGAAATCACAGCATCTTTCCCAGCGGGCAAAGTAGGCACAACATTGGAAAACCTGCAGGCTGCAGCATATGGCGAACACGAAGAAAACACAGAAATGTATCCAAAATTTGCTCAGATTGCGGCCCAAGAAGGCTTTCCGGCAATTGCGGAAATTTTGAAAAACATTGGTTATGCGGAACGCTATCATGAATCACGCTTCCGTGCATTGGTCGAAGCAATTGAAAACGGTACATTGTTCAAACAGGATAAAATTGTTATGTGGCGTTGCACAAACTGTGGTATGTGGCACATTGGGACCGAGGCACCATCTGTATGCCCAGCGTGCTTGCACGACCAGGGGTACTTCATCAGCGAAGGCACAACATCCCGTTGTGACACAAACGAAGGCTTCTGTGAATACAGCGTTATCGATTAAAAAAATCCCCCGTTTGGGGGATTTTTTATTTAGCAAATATATTTTTGATTTTATCTTCCAGACGCGTTCTAATCTCTTTTCGTCTCTGCTTGTCTTTTCCAAATAAAGCAATGATACGAATAAATGGCTTAGATACTCGTCTAAGGACTTTTGCCAATATTGCTTTGACTAATTCTTTTGAATATTCCTTGCGTTCATTATAACGCTTAAAGTCATTTTTTTGCCATATAAAACCAGCATCGTTCAAGAATTGTTCAAGATATTTTGTGTCACCAATAATTTGTGGCAGGGCGGTCGAATGTTCTGTCCGTTTCATTTCGACGCTTGCATCAATAAAAGTAATATCTGCATTTTGCAACCATGCCAGCAAATATTGTACATCGGAACAATCTTCTGGAATCAAGTTTCGTTTTAGTTGAATGATTTGACCGTTCGGTTTCATAAATACGCCCAGGTGCAACGCGGTCCCCGCAACACCGGCAATAACGCGCGCATTCTTGGCCAGGTATATTTGGTCATCCAGTGTCAATTGTTCCGGCCAAATGACTTTGAACCCATTATTTTCAAAAATGGTTTGAACATTAACTTCCCCAAATGTTCGATTGGCACCCAGTTTAGACCTGGAAAAATATATTTTTTCATATGTGTCGTGATTTTCTGGGGTAACATTGCTTGCAATCGTGTCATACATTTTCTTCATGCGTTTTGATATTGCGGTTCTAAAATCAAAGCATTGTGTTGGCACAATCAGATTTCTAAACTGTGTTGTTTTATCAAGCACGATAATATTTTCGTCCGGTATACCAATCAAGTTCAAAATTTTTCGTGCATATTTTGGGAATGGTATATCCGGCTTTTGAATAAAAACATATTTACAATTTGCATATTTTTTATCCAGCACCGGCCACACGCGCCCCAGTCCCTCGGTCAGGAAATGTCCAAAATGAAATGTCATGCCCCACCCACAATATACTGCATCACAATCAATGTAATCGACAATATCCATGGGTGACCTAGGCGTGCGTTTCTTTTTGCCAAAACGCCAGAAGGTGCTTGCTGTACAGAATTGTCCATCGCTGTCAAACGCGCCATAGTTTCGATGTTCATTATCTACAGATATAAATCCCCGGGGCAGTGTTATTATCTGTAATTCCTTGTTGGCTATAATATGGGTATTTGCGATACTTTCTTGAATTTCTTTACTGATTTTGTTTCTGGCATAGATTTTTACTTTCATATTATTGTTCCATTTTATCCAAAATTGCATTTAGTTTTCTAAGTGAACTGTTCGCGCACCCACGACCTCGCCAACTAAGAATCTCTTGTCCATTGCGTTGATCCGCAATTGATACGCTAAAATTCCACCACCAGAATCCGTTCAGCGCACACCAAATAGGGCGAAATTTTTCTTCGCTTTCAGAAACTTTGACTATGTACTGTACATTATTTGGAACAACGCTTTTGTCGATTTTGATACTGCTTGAATCATCGCCGATATCTTCCGCGGATTTTGCTTTACCGACCACGATATCAAATCCGCGATTTTCCAGTTGATGCTTTATGTTATGAAGCATAGAGTGCCCACCACGGTCCGCATATATAGTGGTCCCAGTATCCAAACTGTCTGGTTTCATATGTATGCTGTTGCATGCGCAAAGCGCGGGCAGGGCAGCAGCCAAGATTATAAAATTGCGAAACATTTCCTATTCGTCCTTTTGTTTAAGTCTAGACCAACCAATCCCCGCGGGCAAGAAAAATGTATCGACATACTAATTGTTAAAAACAGTTGCCTTTAGGAATTCGTTCTTGTACGATAGTAGTGATGCCTGTGGGAACAGGTGTCAGGGACTTAAGAAATCCCTTACGAAAGCGGTGCTGTGTTGGCACCGGAATCCGCTGGTGTGGCGGTCCATATGACTGCCGCGCTCCCCGCTATGTCGGGGGGCTGTTGGTTATACAACAGGGGCTTCCCGAAAACCAACAGGGTCATTCTTTCGTATGATTTTCTTAACTCCCCGACCACTATCTTGTGGTCTTTATTTTATACAAAAAACGGGGGCAAGATATGGAAAAATTGGCTGTATTTTACTTCAAAATTAAGCGCGGATTACTACATATAATCGATTTGTTTATCCCAACCAAGGTTGCGAAAAAGAACTTTGTTTCCTGGGCTACTTTCCCGCGGTTTAACTATACGCCAAACACAACAAATTATAACAAGCGCATAAATGTTGCGTTCTGTTTCAATGAAAAGTATATACCGTTGGCATTGACGGCAATAACATCTTTATTGGGAAACTCACCGGAATGCGAATACGATATTTATTGCGTGACCGATATCACAAAAACACATCAAAATAAAATCAAGAAATTTATATCGGCGCGCCATACAAATGGAAATATAATATTTCTTAAGCCTAATCATGATTATGACGGCGCGCATTGTGGTCGCTGGTCGCACGCGATATGGTGGCGTTGTATGTTGCCAAAAATGCTGCCTGAAACGGTGGACAGAATAATCTATGCCGATGTGGATACTTTGTTCGTGCGTGATTTGCGTGATGCGAATGAGTTTGATATTGGAACGAATTTGTTAGCAGGTTGCTTTGACAGCCCTACATACATCAATAGCGGATTTCTTGTTATGAATATTGCACAGTTTCGTCAGGATAATATCTATCCAAAAATGATAGAGTGGGCGGAAAATAATCAGACCAGATATCCGGACCAAGATATGCTGAACACAATCTGTAAAAATCGCATTAAATCAATGTCGCGAAAGTTTAACGCGATTGTTGGTGGTGGATACAGTTTCTTGAAAACAATGAATGCGACACAATATCGTGATATGCGTTATCCGGTGATGTTGCATTATGCTGGGAAAATTAAGCCTTGGGATATGACAGTCAAAAGATTCTTTACATTTGATTTATATCGCAAATATTACAACGCAATCATAGAAAATTATTAAAGGTGATTGAAATGAATTTTCAAATTTTTATGCTTAAATATTTTTGGAAGCCGGTATCATTAGTCGCATCTTTGTTCTGTCCATCGGGCAATGGTCGGCGTGCGGTTCGTGAACGGTTTTTATACTCTAAACCATTTCCATATCCAAATGTGCTAAGCATCCCAGATACTGTCAAATTATTACAAAATGGGGCCTCGTTGGCGCGTCTTGGCGATGGAGAATTTAATTTAGCGTTGGGCAAAAAGAAGATTTGTTATCAGGATAATTCGCCAGAATTGCAACGCCGCATGCGACAAATTTTGAAAAATCCAAACGGTAAATGTCTGGTTGGGATTCCGCCGCGTCCAACAACGGCAGGATTCTTTCGTGAATACTTTACCAGATATCCCAGCATTTTGACAATGATGCGCCTGCGCGAGACTTATGCCAATGCAAATATATCAAGACATTCTGATTTTCTAGTGTCTGGCATTCCGGAATATCGCAAGATATGGGCGGATCGTACAGTTGTGTTTATATATTCGTCCGCGGGCCGATTTGAAATTACACCAGAAATTTTTTCAAGTATTAAAAAGCATTATCATATCGAGGTTGGGTCGAAAAATGCGTTTGAAGAATATGATGCGGTCATGGCACAGGCCAAATCTTATCCGAAGGATTGCTTGTTTTTGATTGCGTGTGGCCCTGCGGCGACTGTGTTTGCGTATGACTTGGCCGCGCTTGGCTATCAGGCCATAGATATCGGTCATTTGCCAAATTGCTATGCGAATGAAGTGTCGGGTGCGCCAATTCCAGAAAAACTACCGATAACACGATAAAAAACACCGCCGAATTGGCGGTTTAATTTTGGCGTGCCCAGCGGGATTCGAACCCACAATCTCCACCTTCGGAGGGTGGCGCATTATCCAGTTGTGCTATGGGCACAGCGCAAGGTATTATAACCCCTTTTGAGGTTGAAATCAAGCGTGCATAGAATATTAGCGTTGCGGGCTGTGTAAAAACAGTCTGTCAAATCTGTGGCGTGTGCTGCGTATTGTATTCAGAAACTGTATCCCCAGCATAATTGCTTTTTCGTTTAGTTTATGGCCTGTAATATCCTGATAAAATTCGATCATTTCGTGATGATTATTAAGTGGATAATACCGCAGTGCCATCATAACGGCAAAGCTTTCATTTGCCAACGCAACAGCGTCCAAATCAAGAATGCGTGTAAGTGTTCCATCTTCGGTGGTTAGTATGTTTTTTTGATTCAGGTCATTGTGAACCAGTTTGGGGGCATCCCCACCTGCCAATACGCGAACAAAATATCCATAAAATTCCACCAATGCCGGATGAAGTCTTTGTTTCATAGAAGCAACGAACACTTCTTGATAATTCATTAGGTTGTTATGGGAAAACGATATAGGTTTGACTTTTGCCATTTCGGCCATTTGTGTTAGCGCCTGTTTATAAACAGATTCAATTTGTTTGTCGTCAAACTCTTTCGCTGTCAGGTGTTCATACAAAGTTTTGTCTGGGCAATAGTTGTATTTTTCGTACCAAGTACTTCTGTAACCATGAGTTGTTATGGCCGGTGTCAGAATTCCGTTGTCGACTAATAAGTTCCCAATGCTACGATTCCGAAAAGCGACGGACGCTTCATTAAATCTAAATACCTTGGTGCCTTCGCGTGTGTCTGCTAAAAATACAGGACATACTGCGCCCTTGATATCTGGATGACGAATGTTTGTTGCCTGTGGACAGGAATTAACAATTATGTCGTAATAAAATTTTTCGTTGTTATTTAACATGGGGCAGGAATCCTACTGTAAAAAACACAAAAGTCAAGATATTAGGCGGATTGTTGCAGGGATGCCAGCATAAATTCATCTAAATCCCCATCCAAAACAGCACCCGAGTCCGTTTTTTCCACATTAGTGCGCACATCTTTGACCAGTTGATATGGATACAGCACATAGTTTCGTATCTGGCTGCCCCATTCGATTTTCTTTTGTGCGGCGCGTGTGCTGTCTTCTTCAGCAGCACGCTTTTGCATTTCAAGTTCATAAAGTTTACTGCGCAACATCTTCATGGCCATTTCGCGATTTTGAATCTGGCTGCGTTCATTTTGACATGTGACAACCGTATTCGTAGGAATATGTGTAATACGAACCGCGCTGTCAGTTTTATTAACATGTTGGCCACCTGCACCCGAAGAACGGTATGTATCAATGCGTAAATCTTTATCGTTGATTTCAATTTCAATTGTATCATCGATATCCGGCCACACATCAACCGACGCAAAGCTGGTTTGGCGTTTGCCATTAGCATTAAAAGGCGATATGCGCACCAATCTGTGCACACCGATTTCATTTTTTAGCCAGCCATATGCGCGTTCGCCAGATATGCGATATGTTATGTTTTTTATCCCGGCTGTGTCGCCTTCGTGTTCTTCGATAACTTCGCAGACAAAACCATGGCGTTCAGCCCAGCGGGCATACATGCGTGACATCATCTGTGCCCAGTCTTGAGCTTCAGTCCCGCCTGCGCCCGCTTGAATAAACAGAAATGCCCCGTTGTTATCCGCAGGTTCGCGGAACAGGGTAATGAATTTCGCACTGTGCGCTTTGTGGGCTAACTGCTCAATCGCGGCCAAAACCTCGGCATCTTCGGGTGCGATTTCATACAAATCAACCAGGTTTTTGTATTCCGCTTCTAAATCCAGTAATTCGTTTAAGGATTTTTCAAGGCTGGATTTTTTCTGTAAAATCACCCGCGCATTATCGGGATTATCCCACAGGTTTTCATCATTAACCTTGGTATTAAGTTCATCAATTTCGGATTTTAGTTTTTCCGGGTCAAAGAAACCCCCTTACGGCAGAAATGTCGTCGGCGATTTGTGTGAAAAATTCATTTGGCATAATCATAATGCTCTTATGATATCAAACAGAAACAGGAAAGCAAATGAATGTTTGCCTTTTTTTTTAGAATATGATAAAATCATGACAACGAGAGGGATTTTATGAAACATTTTCTTAGTATATTTGGTGTAATAGGCGCATGTTTATTGGGTAATTCTGCGGTCGCGGTGTCTGCTGGTACTGTTGGTGCTGATGGCTCTTCGCGCGGCGTATCGTTGGTTACAAATACAACTGCGGGTACAAATTTGCGCGGTAATGCCGGTCTGGCCCAGGCATACAAGGCAAATCAACGTAACACATACTATATGGTGACCCAGTTGGATGTTGATACAGCGTGCCGTCAGAAATTGTTTCAATGCTTTGCGGAATATTGTGGTGATACGGCGGTTGTTCCGGGGGTAAGCGCGCCAAAATGTACATATGCATCACCAAACGAATTGTATAATTATGCTTTGCTGTGTTTGCAGCGTGATACGGATATTCTGCTGCCTCAGTATAATACAAATACACATGTGGCAACGGGCGGTATGAATACTGCTGCGCGTTTGTGTCCACAGTATATCCAACAGGAAATGACATCCTATCTGTCTATGATGAATATGGCGGATCAGTTGGCGAAATCAAGTTCTGATTTGTGTATCAGCCGTCGTCGCGAACTAGAAGCGGCTATGGCGTGCCATACGATTGCGTTGTCATATGGTACACAAACCGACAGTATGTTAAAAACATTGTTGACCGATGCCTGTGGCGCTGGTGTCCCAGGGGGCAGTGCTGAAATGGTGACCCGTTTTGCCAATGCCGGTAATGTTGGTGCAAATATTTGGGGTTGGGCGGACAAGATTGTGTCGCTTGATTTAAATTCCAAGGGCGATGATTGGCAAGCTGCGGTTGATGCTGTCTTGGCCAGTTATACAAATCGTATGAATCTTGCTTGTGGTGATAACCAGCAGATGAATACAGTATCTCATCCAACAGGTAATAATGGTTCAACTGCGTTGCAGACAGTTGCTGCTTTGGCGTTAGGTTCGGCTTACCCAACCAACACTCAACAACAGGTTGAAAATCCATATGCGAACCAGAGTATCGCGATGGAGGTCACATCTCGTTCAGAGTTGTACAATTATGATATGGCGTATCAGGTTGTTAATGCCGCCATGGTCCAAGAATCCACAACGCCTAACGCATTTTTGAACAGTGCCCAGATAGATGATATGCAACAGGCATATATTCGCGGGACCAAAGTTTTTGTGATTCGCGATAGCGCACGCTGTTATATGATTCCGGTTGCAGAATTGACTCCGGCCGAGCAATCATTGGTCGCGCAGGGATTTGCAAACTGTGTAAGTAAATAATAAAAGATCCGCCGATTGGCGGATTTTTATTCCTGAAAGGCACTTGAACCGATTATCAGTTTTTGATATAATATATTCCATGAAAATCAGCAGACGTTCATTATTAAAAGTCACAGGATTTGGTGTTATGGCGTTCGCCGCTATGCCACGTGTTGCATTTGCTGCGCGTAATACTTTGCGCAGTATGCGTACAGGTGTTCAGCCTGGTAATAAAACGCGCCTTGTTATAGAAACGGCTTTGCGTCCATCATATAATCTGACCTATTTACCAAATCAGCTGATTATATCATTGGCAAATACTGGTGCGAACAATGGAATTTCAGCATCGCTGGCCTCATCTGGATTGGTCAAATCTGTGACACAGGCACAGAGCGGCGATACATTAAAGATTACAGCGAATTTAAAACAATCAATTGCCCAAATTCCAAAGTCCCAGATTATGGTTCTTGAACCAAATGGCGACAATGACTATCGATTAGTTTTGGATTTTGTTGCTGGTGCGAACAATGCATCGACTGCTTCATCGTCATACACAACTTCGACTGCATCAACAACCACTGCAATAACTGCGGCGCGCAAATATGTAATTGTTGTGGACGCGGGGCATGGTGGCAAGGACCCTGGCTGTATAGGCAAGGGCGGAACTCGTGAAAAAGATATTGTTTTGTCTGTTGCGCGCAAGTTAAAGACAAAGCTTGATGCAAACGGCTTTAAAACACACCTAACGCGCAGTGATGATCGCTATCTTAAACTTGCGGATCGTGCCGCTATTGCCGAGAAGCGCAAGGCAGACCTGTTCATATCGCTGCACGCTAACGCGAACCCAAGTCGCGCGATGAAAGGTTTCTCGATATACACATTATCTGAAAAAGCATCTGACGAAGAGGCTAAAAAACTAGCCGAGGCTGAAAATGCCGCGGACAAAATCGGGGTAGAGGGCTTTACTGAATTCGAAGAAAATATCCGTATCGCATTGTCTTCATTACAACAGCATGCGGTCGCGGAAATGAGTGAAGAATACGCCAATGGCTGTGCCAAAGCGTTCAAGCGTGCATCCATTACACAACAGGCAGGGCCTGATGTTCGCCATGCGCCATTTGCTGTATTGCGTTCAACTGTGCCGGGGGCGTTGTTGGAATTGGGGCACCTGTCCAATGCATCCGAAGAAAAATTGCTTAAAACCGCCGCGCATCAGGATAAGTTGGTTGATGCAATTGTGCGCTCGGTTAAAAATTATAACTTTGAAGTTTAAAAAAAAACCGCCAATCGGCGGTTCTTTAATTCTGGCGGAGCAGAAGGGATTTGAACCCTTGATAGAGTTGCCCCTATACACGATTTCGAGTCGTGCGCATTCAACCACTCTGCCACTGCTCCTGTGCGGGTCATTATATACAGCATGTGATTATTTTGCAAGGGTAAATATTTGACTTTTTTATACCGGTTGATAAACTGAAAATTATGGAAAAAACATTCAATGAAAAAGTTTACGAAGTCGTTGCGCGCATCCCCTATGGGCGGGTTGCGACATTTGGCCAGATTGCCCAAATGATTGGTCGGCCACGGTGTGCGCGCTTTGTTGGATATGCATCTAATAACAAGGCGTATTGGCATCTGCCATGGCATCGCGTGGTTTTCAAAGACGGTGTTTTAAACCCTGGTATGCCAGACAGTCAATATCGTGCCTTGCGGGCCGAGGGTGTAAAATTTAATCCAGACCGAACAGTCGTTATGTCTATTTATCAGTGGGATCCTGAACGTGACGGCGTGCCACTTGATATTCGGGATTTTCCTTTGGTATTCTGAACCAGAACGAAACGCATTTTGGCGTGGGGTTTATCTGTTTATTTTTTATAAATTTTTGCATAGATTTCACTCTCGGGTAATTTTTTATATGCTAAAAACCAAGGTCTTTGATTATTAGTTTTTCGAAGTTCTTCTGTGGTCGCAGGTGCGCTGACCAGTACATCACGCCCTGGTGTCCAATCGGCAGGTATGGCGATTCCAAATTTGTCCGCCGTTTGCAGTCCTATGACCGCGCGCTTGATTTCATCGATACATCTGCCAAGTATAGCGGGATAGTATAAAATTGCGCGGATTGTGCCACTTGGGTCGATAATAAATACCGCGCGAACTGCCATAGTATTTGATACTGCGGGCGCAACCATCCCATACTTTTTTGCGATGCTCATATTTACATCTGCGATTACAGGGAAAGTGATTTTTACATTACTTATTTCTTGGATGGCGCGAATCCATGCCAAATGGGAAGGAATCGACCCAATCGACAGCCCCAGCAGTTCTGTATTCATCTTTTTGAATTCATCATATGTTTCTTGGAACACTATAAATTCGGATGTGCACACAGGCGTAAAGTCCGAAGGGTGCGAAAAGAACACAACCCACTTGCCAGCGAAATCGTCTGGGAAAATAATATCCCCGTTGGTTGTTGTTGCGCGAAAATTTGGAGCAAAATCCCCAATCAAAGGCATTCTATCTTGATTTTGTCTGTCTGTATTTGTGTGTGATGCAAATAAATCTGTCATTTTTTCTCTCCGTTTATAAATACAAGGCTATCACAAAGTGCGGATTTTCGGCACAGGAACCTATTCCAAAGATAAAAAAACTTTATTCTTGATAAAATGTGTTAAGATGTAAATAATGGAAGGCAAGATAAAGGATATAAAAACATGAAACGTTCAGATATAGTTCGCTCTATGCAGGTTCAGTTTAAACATATGCGCGCATCCGATGCGTCCGCTATTTTGGATACTGTTTCGGATCATATGATAGAAGCGGTTGCCAACGGTGACAGAATAGAAGTTCGTGGTTTTGGCACTTTTCAGCCACGCGCACGCGCAACCAAGATTGGTTATAATCCTTGCACGGGTCGGCCTATGCCGCTGCCGGCCAGCACAACGATTTTGTTCAAACCAAGTCGTGAATTAACAAAAAAGATGAATGGATAATAAATGTTGTTTGGTAAAAAATCTGGAATAAAAAATCGCAATCGTGAACGCTATGACCGCGTTCGCCGCCTGATGTGGATTAAGTGTGAATCCTGTGGCAGATTGGTTTATTCCAAGGATTACAAAGAAAATCATTACATTTGCCCACGCTGTGGTCGTGCCTTTATTATGACCCCAAAACAGCGATTTGATTTGTTGTTTGATGATAATACATGGGAAAAGTTAACCCCGCCGACAGTTTCTGATGACCCATTGGAATTCGAAGACAGATTGGCATATCGTGACAGATTGGCGGCGGCCCGTGATGAAACGGGTTGCTTTGATGCGGTCACTTCTGCTGATGGCGAAATAGGTGGAATCCCAGCGACTGTTTGTATCTTGAACGGGTTGTTTATGATGGGGTCTATGGGGCGTGCAGCGGGTGATGCTATTATTGCGGCGATGGAACACGCAATTGAAACCAAGCATCCATTTATTATGGTCACATCCAGTGGTGGTGCCCGCATGCAGGAAAACATCTTGTCGCTTATGCAGATGGCGCGTACAACGGCTGCTGTTAATCGTTTACATGCGAATAAAATACCTTATATTGTTCTGTTAACTGATCCAACATTTGGTGGTGTGACGGCATCGTTTGCGATGCTGGGCGATATTCATATCGCGGAAAAGGGCGCGCGTATTGGATTCGCGGGTCGTCGTGTTATCGAACAAAATATTCGCGAAAAATTACCATCAAATTTCCAGACCGCTGATTATTTATACGAACACGGCATGGTTGATATGGTTGTCGCGCGTCCAGACTTGCCAGCGAGATTGGCCAAGATTTTGGCGGTTTTGACCAAGCAGACACGCGAACCTAAACAGATTAGCGTCACAACACCTGTGCACGATTCTTCTAAAAAGTTGCGTGGTATGGGCGAAAACGAAGCCTATGACAAGGTTTTGCTTGCGCGTCATGAAAATCGTCCGCACTTCTTGGACTATATCAATGGCATCGTTGATGATTGGACATATCTGGCTGGTGACAGACTGTATGCCGAAGATGCTGCTATGGGGTCGGGTATCGGATTCTGGCGCGGCATTCCAGCTGTTATAATCGGTCAGGAACAGGGCCGCACAATTGAAACACGTCAAAAACATCGCTTTGGTATGCCGAATCCAGACGGCTATCGCAAGGCGCAGCGTATGATGAAATTGGCTGAAAAGTTTGAATTACCATTGATATCATTGTTTGATACTGCCGGTGCATTCGCAGGCCGCGAAGGTGAAGAGCGTGGGCAGTCTCAGGCTGTGGCGGCTTCCATGGCGGTCGGTTTGGGTATCAAGACTCCATATGTCGCCGTTAATGTGGGGCAGGGTGGTTCTGGTGGTGCTATTGCAATTGGTACTGCAGACCGTATTTTGATGCTGGAAAACGCAATTTATTCGGTGATTGCGCCTGAATCTTGTGCCAGCATTTTATGGAAAGACAACAAGTTCAAGGCTGTGGCTGCTAAAGCGATGAAGTTGACAGCGCGCGACATGGCGAATCTTAATGTCATAGATGAAATCATCCCAGAGCCTGCGGGTGGTGCACATACTGATTGGCAGACAACAATGGAATTATTGGCAAATTCTGTGGCAAAACATATTACAGAATTACAACAAATTCCGATTGAAGAAATTCAGCCGCGCAGAAATGACAAGTTTTTTGCCATGACTCGTGATGTTGAAATATATCAGCCCGAACATGTCTCGGACGAGCATATATAAAGAAAATCCCCGCATTTGCGGGGTTTAATTTATGGTGGATGTGATTGGACTCGAACCAACGACCTCTTCGATGTGAACGAAGCGCTCTAACCAGCTGAGCTACACATCCAAGAATACAGATAATTGTGTGGTGGGGATAGTGGGACTCGAACCCACACGGTCGCAATGACCAAAGGATTTTAAGTCCTCAGCGTCTACCATTCCGCCATATCCCCGAAGACTTTTAATAAAGCCGCGTTTCGCGGCAAAACTTGGTGGAGCTGATGGGACTCAAACCCACGACCTCTACGATGCGAACGTAGCGCTCTATCAACTGAGCTACAACCCCAAAACTGGTGCGGATAAGAAGACTCGAACTTCCAAGGTATTGCTACCACTAGTACCTGAAACTAGCGCGTCTACCAATTTCGCCATATCCGCAGGCGTCAGATATAATATATTAAATTTATAATCAATGCAACAAGAAAAAATAAATTTCAAAACTTTATTATTCACTTGCACTGATTTTTACAAATTTGCTAATATTTCTATCAGAGATGAAGAAAATTCTGTTTTTTGCCGCAAATTTACTGCTTTGCGTTGGTTTTGCCAACGCTGCTGTTCGTGATGGGACAACGGTTCAAAGGACAAAAAATAATGATTCCCGCACAACGCAAAGTCGTGTTTCTACAACAACCAAGCGTACAAATACCGCTCGCGGAACGGTCGTTGTGCCACGCGCTGCGACAAAACAGACAACTGTATCCCGTGCTGCGACCCGCACACCATCCGCACCAACCCGTACATCTGTTGCGTTGCGTGCCTCGGGTACATCGCGCACTGTATCTCGCGCGGCGACAGACACATCAACGATTGATACGCGTACAGGTGCGGCATATGAACAGTGTAAAGATGCTTACTTTTCATGTATGGATCAGTTTTGCACATTAAAAAATGATGATTATCGCCGCTGTTCTTGTAATGACAGGGTGTATGACTTGGCGGCCAAGCGCGATGTTTTGCAACAGGCGGGCGAACAGTTAACGGTCTTTACGGAAAATCTTGATGTTGTCGGTATGACCGCGGCACAGGCGGCGGCAATGAAAACCGCGTCCGAGGGCGAAAATGCCTTAACTGATGATAAGTCTGCATCCAAGGCGCTGCTTCAGGCGATTATGAACTCTATCCGTGGTGAAGACAGTACTGTCGGGGGTAAATTCTCGGATTTGAACAGTATAAATATTGCGTTTGATACAGCAAATGCGTTTGGAATGACCGACGCGGGTCAGGCAATCGCGGCTTATAACGGTAAAAATCTTTACAGCGCTGTTTATCCTCAATGTCGTCAGGCGGTCAAAAACGATTGCACGGATGCTGCGCTTCAACGGGCCATAACTGCATACCTTATGGCGGTAGAACAGGATTGTAATACAGTTCAAACCGCGATTGAAAATACTCAAAAACAAATGAAGGCTGCTGTCCGCGAAGGTAGTGCAATGCTGGATTTGGCGCGTATAGAAAACCGTCAGAAACACAATTCTTCTAATGTTGCCACATGTATCAGCGAAGTAGAATCGGCAATATTAAGCGAACAAGTTTGTGGGGCAAATTATCACAAGTGTCTTGATAATGGCGAATACATAGACATATCAACAGGCAAACCGATTGCTGGCGTGGTTGACTTTTATAAACTACAAGAAATGCTGGTGTTCAAAGACGGTGTTGAAGCCGCCGATCAAAAGTTGTCATCAAATTCCAATAATCGCACATTTGTAAATAATTTTGAGGCGCGCACCAAAAAATTTGCTGCTGATGCGCTGGACAAGTGCGTGGAAAATGCGGATATAGTATGGCAGGAATATTTGGACAAGGCATTGCTGGATATTTACTATGCGCAACGGTCCAAGGTCGATGAAATCAAGCAGGGTTGTTTTGACTATGTTTCTTCCTGTTATATCAATGGCGATGGTGCAATAACTTCTGCTATGTCTGGTTTGTCAGGTTCGGGCAGTGTGGCATTACAGCCAGACAAAATCGCATTGACTGGCAAAATGTGTACGGATTATGTCGAATCTTGTAACAATATGTTCGATGGCGACATTATTGCTATGTATATTCAGGAAAGACAAGAAGCGGATACATTGGCGGCGTGTCGCGCAATTGTAAAGCAATGCTTTGACAGTTATGGCGGAACCAACTATGAAAACTTCTATTATCCGTACAGCGGCCTGTTCAGAACAGGGCAAGCACCGGATTGGTTTACGCTGTACGAAGTGATGCTAAATGAAGACGGGACACAGTTAAAAACATACAAATCAGAATGCGCCAAACATCTGGCAGAAATTGAAGCGTGCAGTGCCCCAGAAATGGTCGAGGCGGCCTTTGGCGGTCTGGATTATATGTATGTCACAAGTGACACAAATAATAATGAGACGATATATCATTTGGCGCAATCGACAGCAAATGAAGCAAAACTGCTTTATGGCTTGTTGCACGATGACGGCACAACGGTTACTCATCGTGCAATTCGTTCAACGGGTGTTGCAACCGAAGTTTACAATCAGATTGTTGACATATTGTCCACACAATGCATGGACTTGCAGGGGCGTTTTGTTGAAACGCAGTTCATTAAGTCTGGCTATGACAGCGATAATTTATGTTTATATACTGAAAACGACAATACTTCATATGGTGGTGATACAATTGAGTCCTTGTATGGCATAGGCGAAAAAGAAAATATGTGCCCCAAGGATTATGCACTGGGTACAGATATTGCTTCATGGGGCATTTGCTCTTGTTGGGAAAATGGTGCGCGTCGCAGTCAGTGGGGGTATTCTGCCAAGTGTGTGGCGGCGTACCCAAAAGAGGCTCCGGCGACCAGCGAGTCGGTTTGGCTTGTAACAGACAATATTTCAGACAGAAGTCAGGTCTGCCCAGATGGCTGGACAAACAATGATATAACCAATTATTGTTCTAAACAAGGCTCAGATGGCAGTGTGATAGATTTGATATTGGTACCTGAGGGCATTTAATCAAAAATATCAAAATTCGCGCTTGCATTTATTTGTATGATTCTATATAATGACCCTCACACGGAGCGTTGGCAGAGTGGTAATGCAGCAGATTGCTAATCTGTGACCGAGATTTTTTGGTCCATAGGTTCGAGTCCTATACGCTCCGCCATAAAAATTCAACCCACCAAACGGTGGGTTTAATTTTTGTTGTTTATCAATTCTATGCCCAGAATTTAATAGTTGTATCTTGACTTTCGCGGTGTCGCGGTGTCATAATACAAACATGACAGTTCGCTTTATTAATTTTTACTGTTGTCGCTAGAATCGCACTTTCGCAAACTGATTTTGTTTGCATTTCAATCACACAATTACTAAAATTTCAAAGAACTTAAACCGAAAAGGAACGCATTATGACGATAAGACTTTATAACACAATGAGCAGAAAACTGGAAGAATTCAAACCATTAACGCCCGGAAAAATGGGTTTCTATACATGCGGTCCAACTGTATACTGGGATGCACATATTGGAAATATGCGTACTTTTGTAAACAGTGATATTATCAAACGTGTGTTTATTGAAAATGGATATGATGTTACGCATGTTACAAACATTACAGACGTTGGACATTTGACAAGTGATGCAGACAGTGGTGATGATAAAATGGAAAAGGGTGCAGCACGTGAAAATATGTCTGTTTGGGATGTTGCACAAAAATATATTGATGGATTTTTACACGATGCGGAATTATTAAACATAATTCGCCCAACATACTTGCCACGTGCAACAGATCATATTGCAGAACAAATAGAGCAAGTAAAAAAGTTAGAAGCACTTGGTTATACATATGAAATACCGGGCGATGGTATATATTATGATACGTCTAAATTTGCGAACTATGGTGCATTGGGCGGACAAAATTTGTCTGAATTGCGTGGCGGTGCACGTATTGATGATACAGGCAAACGTAATTCTACTGACTTTGCATTATGGAAATTTTCACCAACCGATGTAAAGCGTCAGATGGAATGGGACAGCCCATGGGGTGTTGGATTTCCTGGATGGCACAGTGAATGCAGTGCAATGAGCATGAAATATCTGGGACAGCATTTTGATTTACATGTTGGCGGTCAAGAACACGCCAAGGTTCATCATTCAAACGAAATCGCACAGTCTGAACCAATTGTTGGGGCGCCTTGGGTTTCGTATTGGATGCATTTTGCTTGGTTAATGCTGAAAGATGGCAAAATGTCAAAGTCAGAAGGGACTGCGTATACTGTACGTGATTTAATTGCACGTGGTTATGATCCAATGGCGTTTCGGTATCTGTTGCTTCAAGGTCATTATCGTCAGCCACTGGAATTTTCGTTTGATTCATTAGATGCTGCTGCAACAGGATATAAAAATATTGTTCGTAAAATTGCAGATTTAATGAATAGTGATAATGTGGGTGAATTAAATTCTGTGATTTATAACGAATGGCACGATAAGATATTGGCACCAGCGTCTGATAATATGAAAACTGCAGAATCATTGGTTGTGGTTCAAGAATTGTTAAAAGATACATCTGTAAATCCTGCAACAAAATTAGCATTATTTGAATTTGTTGACAGATTGCTGGGCTTGCAATTTATGGACAGGGCACAAAAACAGGTTGATTTAGAACATGAATCTGCACCTGCGAATATTATTGCGTTGGCAGACCAACGCGCCACGGCCAAGGCCAACAAGGATTGGACAACGGCCGATGCCTTGCGCGCGCAAATCGATGCGGCCGGTTGGACCGTATTGGATGGCAAAGATGGCTATAAAATAGTTAAAAAAGCCTAAACAAAAAACACAAAAAATAATAAAAATAGGTTGAAATTGGGGCAATATTAGTGTATATTGCCCCCGTTAACAATAGAGGAAATTTCCATGAACTATCCATATATGCCTAAATCTACAGCACTGTGGTTGATTGAAAACACAGCGTTGACTTTTGAACAAATCGCGGATTTCTGCGGCATGCATGAACTTGAAGTGAAAAATATTGCCGATGCAGAAACATATAAAATTCAACCTTTGAATCCAATTTTGACGGGTCAGGTTACGCGCGAAGATATCGAAAAGTGCGAAGCAGATACAACTGCGCGCCTGACTTTGCGCGAAGAAATTGTCGAGGCACAAAAGAAACAGAACAAGCGTGGCGTTGGCTATACACCAAAATTGCATCGCCAGAATCGCTTGGGTGGTGTGTTGTGGATTTTGAAAAACTATCCAGAACTGTCAGACGGCCAGGTTGCACGCCTGATGCGCAGCACAAATCCAACTGTTGCTTCTATTCGCAACAAAACACATAAATCATATTCTATCATTCAAATTCAAAGCCCGATTGTTTTGGGTCTGGTGTCTGAATCTGCAATCCACGAAGCGGTTGCCAAGGCACAAAAACAGGCAAACAACAAGAAAAAGAAATAATCGTTAAACCTTAAATAACGCACAAGGGTTAGTGAATGAACAAGAAGTTAGACGAAGCAACAAGACTGCTGATTGATTCCTTGCCAGAAAACTTACAAAGACTTGCGACCAGCGCGGTAGAGGTTGGTTATATGTCACGCATGGACTTTCAGGCCGCAACTGAAGCGGACGAAGTTCCAACGGAAGAACATGATGAAGTCTTGGACTTCTTTCAACAGGATTTGGGGCTAGAAATTCTGGAATCTGATAATTATCCTCAGGATTTGGGTAAATATTATGATGAAGATGACTCTGATGGCCCGCACGATAAAACGCGTAATGTTTTAAACGCAGATGCAGAGCAGGTAGATGTCAACGATGATGACTATGAACACTATGCCAAACAGTTGGAACGCAGTCAGACAGGTTCGCTGGTTTTGGGCGTTCAGGATTCAGTTCAATCGTATCTGAAACAGATTGGTACGGTTCAGTTGTTGACAGCCGCAGGCGAAGTCGCAATTGCCCAGCGTATAGAGGCAGCGTCTCGCCTTATGGTCTATGGCCTGTGCGAAAGCCCGATGACAATCAAGGCTATGCTGGATTGGTATCAACAGTTGCTGGACGAAGATGTTCGTTTGCGTTATATCGTTAATCTTGAAGTGATGTATTCCAGTGATTCTGAACAAAAATCTTTGGCCGCTTTGTCCGAAGCGCTTAAATCCAAGGGTGTAGAGCACGTTGATGAACTGGATGACGAAGATTTGGACGATTTGGCGGACGCTGCTGTTGATGACGAAGAAGATGACGAAGATGAAGACATGGACGATGAAGATGGTGTAAAGAAAGAAGATACACCGCGCGGAACATCTGGCGTGCCAATTCCAGTTATGGAAGAAGCCTTGATGCCAATGGTGACCGAATTATTCTCGAAAATTAAACGCATCTTTAACAGCATGCAGAAATTACAAGCCAAGCGTTTGGAAAATCTGTTGACTTCGAACAAACCTGATGAAGCGTTGGAAAAGAAATACGCAAAACAGCGTCTGGAATTGTTTGAACATGTCAGCAAGATTCGCCTTAACGATGACCGCAATGCTGAAATTCTTGAACAGTTGACTAAACGCGACCAGTTGTTGATGGGACTAGAAGGTAAACTGTTGCGCTTGGCGTTGGCAAACAAGATTAAGCGCGAAGATTTCTTGGCGGAATATGTGGGCAACGAATTAAACCGCAATTGGGTTAAAAAGTTGGCCAAGCACAAGAATCCTGTTTGGGCGAACTTTGCCAAGAAACACGAAAAAGACATTCTTAAAATCCAAGAAGACATTACCGCTATTGCGAACGAAACAGGTCAACCAACTGCAGAATATAAAAAGGTTGTGGAACTGGTTCGTCGTGGTCAGGCCGAAGCGGCCCGCGCCAAACGCGAAATGATAGAAGCCAACTTGCGCTTGGTTATCAAGTTTGCTAAAAAGTCCAGCAACCGTGGTCTTGGATTGGATTTCTCGGACTTGGTTCAGGACGGAAATATTGGTTTGATGAAGGCTGTTGACAAGTTTGATTATCGCTTGGGTAATAAATTCTCGACCTATGCGACTAACTGGATTCAGCAGGGTATTTCACGCAGTATTGCGGATCAGGCGCGTACAATTCGCATCCCTGTGCATATGATTGACAATATCCACAAGATTCAGCGTGCGTCGCGTCAGTTTATGCATAAATACGGCCGTCAACCAACAGCCGAAGAATTGTCCAAGATAATTTATCTGCCGGTTGATAAAATCCACAAGGCTATGAAGGTTAATCTTAAACCAATTTCCTTGGAAGCGCCGGTTGGTACAGAAGATGATAGTTCTCGTATCGAGATTATCGCTGACGAAACAGCCAAGAATCCATTTACATCTGCAGCGCAAAAGAATCTTCGTAAAATTGTCACCCAGATTCTGTCTGAATTGGATCCCAAAGAAGAAACAGTTCTGCGCCAGCGTTTTGGTATGTCCACCAATAAAACCAGCACATTGGAAGAGGTTGGTGAATATATTGGCGTGACTCGCGAACGTATCCGTCAGATTGAGCAAAAGGCTCTTAATAAATTAAAACATCCAACACGCGCGCGTAAATTGCGCAGCTTCTTGGAAGATTAATAACACAACCCGCTTTATGCGGGTTTTTATACATAAAAACAAAAGGGGAAAATATGAAACAAGGTCGTTTGATTGCGGTCGAAGGTGCTGATAAGGCCGGAAAACATACACAGGTGATGAATATCGTTGAATATCTAACATCATTGGGCATACCTGTTAAAACGCTTGATTTCCCGCAGTACAAAGCGTTCTTTGGTCAGTTGGTACGAGATTACCTGAACGGTAAATTCGGTGGCATACGCGATTTACCTGCCGAATACACTATGCTGCCATATGCGCTTGATCGTCAGCAGCACACACCGATCATAAAACATTGGTTGGAAACAGGGCATTGGGTTATTTTGGACCGCTATTCATACAGTAATGTATTTTCTGTGGCCAAGACACCGCGTGAACAGTGGGATTCCAAGATAGATTATCTGGAAAATCTGGAATTTACCCAGATGGGAATTTTGCGTCCAGATTATAATATCTATTTGTACCTTGATCCCAAGGTTGCTTATGAAATGCGCAATACTGGGCTGAAAGAATACCAGAACGGCAAGCCAGATATACACGAATCTGATTTTCAGCTGTTGTATGATGTGTCAAATGTGTATCGTCATGTTGCTGCCAGAAATCCAAATAATTGGACCATAGTGGACGAGATGCTGCCAAATGGTACGCGTATGACCAAGGAACAGGTGTTTAATGAAATCCGACCAATAATTGATAGTATGATACAAAAGAAAAGATAAAAGAAAACCGCCATTTGGCGGTTTCTTTATTGAATGTTTGGTTTAAGTGCCGAATAAATCTGGCCCAAATCCGTTTTAATAAGCGCGGCCGCCAACTTGTCGGCGTTATCTGCCTGTTGTGCGGTTGTCAGAACCTTGTCAAATCCGCGCACAAACTGTGTTGCTTGGTTGCGGAATACGGTGTCTGATTTAACCATATTATGGATTTGTTTTTTATCAGCGGCTTTTAGCATTTTTGCTAGCCATTTAGAAAAGATTTTGCTGTCGCCCGCGTGATGTTTCTTCCAAACAATATCTGGAATTTCTGCGCCCGTTGCGCGTGTCAAATCCATGGACTGTTCATGCAGTTTTTCGAACATGCGTTCGCTTTGTGCAACAAAGTCCTGACTGCTGATGCGACCAAACGATTCCGCAGGCGCGGTCTTAATCGCATCCATCGGTGCTGTTGCGCGTGCAACCATCATTTGTTTGTTTAGTGTCTGCATAGTGTTAACAGCCTTGGCATAATCAGACATCAGGTCAATCATCTGCTGACGTGATGTACCGGCCAAGTCCTCCAATTTGATAGCAGATTCAGATACAGCGGTTGTAGATTCTGCAACAGTGCTCTTCATCAGATTAAGTTTTTCATTCAGGCTTGCTACGATTTTCTCAAGTGTTTCACTGGCTTCGATGCTACCGCGTGACAAATCGGGCAGGGCCGAATAGTATTTTTCGATTAATACAGACAGTGGCTGCAGTTGTGCGGTTGTTTCGTTTGACATTTTAATCAGGTTTGCTGATTGGCCAGACAATTGTGTGTGCGCTGTGTTCATTTCGATCAGTGTTTCACGCACGCTGGTCGCCATAGTCTTTACTGAATCCGAAAATGCGTTTGCTGCGGTCTTGGTGTTTTCAAGTGTCACATTGGCAACGCCTGATACTGTCTTAAGTTCTGATACAACACCGGTTGCAAATTCTTTGATTTCATTATCAAAACTGTTGGTCAATGCTGCCAGTTCCCCAGAAATTCCGCGCACCGAAGATTCCGTGGTTGTGGCGGTTGACATCAGTTTTTCAACAACCTCGGTCAGTTTGCGTAATTGTTTGTCAACAGAAGTTTCTGCCAAGCGAATCTGGCCGCCAACAACATTGGCTGTATTGGTCAATGTGTTCATTTGGCTGGTTAATTGCTTCTTGGACTGTTTCGAGAACGCGTCCAGTTTGTTTAAATGATTATCCAACTGCTTGTTATTGTTTGTCATAATAGATTCATAATCGGATGCGGTCGATTTTATTTTATCAAACCCATCATTTACAGACTTGGCCAGTTCTGACAGTTTGTTCTGCATAGTCTCGGATTCTGTTGTTATATTCTGCATATGTTCTTTGTTTTTATCAAATTCACCACTTAATCCTTCGGACAAGTTCTTGCTGCTTTCCAGCCAAGAATCGATTTGTGATTGAATTTGTGCTGTTTGCTGTGTGGTATTGTTTGCGGTTTCAGTTATGTGCGCCATTAAGTCGTTAACGGTATTGCTGAATCTGTCGGTTGAGTTTTCTACATCCTGCCAAGCGTCAGAACTTACAACTGCGCCCAGACCGCCAACAGTATTGTCCAATCGGCCTGACATAACAGCGATTTTCTTGGTTGCCTCGTCTGCCAAGGCAATTAACCTGTCATTTTGAACCGTTAACGAATGCTTAAGTTCATTTGCTTGTGCGATTTGTGCATTAAGTGTATCGCGCATTGTTTGAAAGGATTGTTCAATTTTATTGATTTCATCTGCCAGCACGGAGGACAGTACGCGCTTGGCATCTTCTACTTTAACACGCTGGGGTTGTAGCATAATATTCAGCAACGAATTCATAATTTTTTGAGATTTGCGCGACACAAAAAACAATACTATCAATGTGATAAATAATAGGCCGCCCAAAGTCGCACCACCAAACAACAATACTTGTGTAATATCCATTATTTTCCCCCTAGTCCTTTCAGTGCTTGATATATCTTGCAGTTCTTTTGGATTTATACTAAAATCCTATTGATAAAGCAAGGGCAGAAATGGCAAAAAAACACACTCTTTCACCAGAGCAAGATATAGCGGCAAATCCGCTTGAAAATGTTTGGGTTCAGGCGAACGCAGGAACTGGTAAAACCAGTGTTTTGGTCCAGCGTTTATTGCGAATATTGTTCCGCAGTGATGATTGTGGCCGTTCTGGGATATTATGTTTAACTTATACTAATGCCGGTGCGGGCGAAATGCGTAATCGTATATTGGCTGCGTTGCGTAAATGGGCAATGGCATCTGATGAAGCTTTGCGTGATTTGCTTGATGGTATCGCCATAAACAAGCCTGCAACGGATAAAGATATTGCGCATGCGCGTGAAATCTTTTTTAAGTACATCGACAATCCAGATATTATGAAAATAAAAACCATTCATGGTTTTTGTGAAGAGATTTTACATCGTTTCCCGCTCGAGGCTGGCTTGTCTCCATCGTGGACATTGGTGTCTGATTCAGCACAGCGTGTGTTATTACAAGATGCGTTTGATAAACTGATAAAAAGGCCGGACAATTCATCAAACATATATGCTGCTTTTGAACATATCGTGGGGCGGGTGTCGGAAACATATTTAACAGACCTGATGGGGATTTTAAGTTCCCAATATAAACAGTTTTTTCAGATAGACGACTTTATTAGCTATCGCGAATACTTTATTGAAACGATTAAGAAATTCTTAAAACTTGATTCGGTCACTGATACGGGATTCGATCGCAAAAAACTGGAAAAAATAGTCGAATTGGCCGAAATTGAGCAAAATGGCGCAAAAAAGCCGGCACAGTACATAAATCAAATTATTAGCTTAACGAAACAGTATATTGATACGACTATAGATTTTCAAAAATACAAAGGTGCGTATTTAAAGGCGGATGGCGGCAAAAAATCCATAGTGTCGAAAAAGGATTATTTGGTTGCTGAACAAGAACGCGTTTATGAACTTAACCAATACTATGTGAACAAAATGCTGTTCGATGATACAGTTGCTTTGTTCGATTTGTCGGCGGCATTTACAAGAATCTATCGCGAAATAAAACAGTCCAGAAACCTTCTTGATTTTGAAGATTTGATTTTATATACGCGTAAGTTGTTTTCGTCTCCAGACACAATGGGCTGGGTTTTAAATCAACTTGATTTGTCATTGGCGCACATCCTGGTGGACGAAGCGCAGGATACTTCTCCGCTGCAGTGGGATATTCTGCGAATGATGTCTGGCGATTTCTTTACGGATGGCGATACTACACAAATGCCACACTCTATGTTTGTTGTAGGCGACACAAAACAGTCTATCTATGGATTCCAAGGTGCGGATCCTGCGGCTTTTGCGACCAGTCGTGCAGATATTGCTAGCCAAATTGAACACAATATGCGCAGCTTGCGTGAAGTGCCACTGACGCAAAGTTTTCGCTCAACTGCGCCAATACTTGCTACCGTTGACAGGTTCTTCTCTGATGCTGATATAGTTGCGCAAACTGGCTTTGTTAACAATACGCATAAGTGTTTCAGAAAAAATGATTCTGGCGCTGTTGAATTACATAAACTGTGTTCAAAACAAGAAACCGAAAAAACGATTCAAGATTATATTTCTGAAATATCGGATAGAATAAAATCATTGATTGATTCTGGAAAACATAAAGCATCCGATATAATGGTTTTGGTTCAACAACGCAATCCATTGGCGGTGCCTTTGGTCGCTTCATTAAAGCGGCGGGGTATAGAAGTGGCGGGCAGCGACCGTATTATTTTGCCACAATTTCCTGCGGTTGCAGACTTGCTAAATCTTATTCGTTGGTGTCTTGATACGGCTGATGATTATAGTTTATGTTGCGTATTAAGAAGTCCTATATTCCGTATGAATCAACTTGATATTTTTAATGTTTGTAAAATTAAAAATGATACAAATTATGCACGCCATTGTGAAGATCCAAACGCGCCAAAGATGACGGTTTTTGAAGTGCTGGCCCAGCATCATATGGATGTTTATGAACAGCTTAGTCAGTATCTAATTTGGTCCGCTCAAATGGCGCCATATTCATTTTTTGATAGTGTGCTAAATAATAATTCGGTTCGCAAAAGTATGATTTCGGCATTGGGCGAACAGGTTATAGACCCACTGGAAGAATTTATGACAATTTGTTTGGCATACGAAAGAACACAGACCGGCACACTTCGTCACTTTTTGAAATGGTTCATCACAGGTGGCAGCGAAATTAAACGCGATATGGATGCATCAAGTGGGGTGCGTATTGTTACAGTTCATGGCAGTAAAGGTTTGGAAGCGCCGGTCGTATTCTTAATCGACACAGTGCGCACACCAAAACCAGAAAAGATTTTGCCAATCGAAAACAGCAAATATCCTGTATGGCTATGGTCGCCGCGCGAAGACAGTAGTGCATCAAGGGCCGATGCGGCCGATGCTTTAATGAAAATCAGAATCGCGGAATATTATCGTTTGTTGTATGTGGCGATGACGCGTGCGCGTGACGAATTGTATATCTATGGATTCACACCAAACAAAACATCGGGCGAATTGTCGTGGCATAATCAATTGTGGCGCGTATTGGCATCGGACAGCGAACAAGAATATATCAGGATTACAAATGACGACATTAAATAATATCTTGAAATCAGCAGATCAAATCAAGCGTGCAACAGAAGTAGGCAAAACTGTTCATCGCAGATTGCAACATATATCAACAGTGGATGGTGTTCTGGTGGGTGATGAAACATTGGTGGCTAGAATTATGTCGCGACCAGAGTTGTGCTGTCTGTTTGATTCATTGTCGCGTGCCGAAGTTCCTGTTGCTGGTACTGTGTTTGGTCGTTTTGTAAGCCGCCGCATTGATCGCTTGCGTATAGATGAAGCATCACAGACTATTGATATTTTGGATTATAAAACAGATACGGATAAAACAGTTTTTTATGATAAATATATGGCGCAGGTACGTGAATATATCGAATTGCTTAAACGCATATATCCAAAATATCGTGTGCGTGGATATATTCTGTGGACGCATGATTTTGAATTAGAGCAGGTCGCATAAAGTCCTTGAACCTTGGGGGCTTTTTTCGTTATAATCCCAGCATGTTAGTTGGATTAAATATATCAAATATTGTGTTGATTGAAAAACTGAATCTGGAATTCGGACGTGGTTTAAACATATTAACCGGTGAAACGGGCGCAGGTAAAAGTATCTTGATGGATGCGCTGTCGTTGGCATTGGGGGCGCGTTCTGATGTTGGTTTGGTTCGTCATGGGTGTGATATGGCATCTGTAATCGCAGAATTCGACAGTGCGCCTTTGGTCGTGCGTGAATTACTGGCGGATTTTGATATAGATTGCGCGGACGGTGTAATCTTGCGCAGAACATTATCTGTGGATGGGAAAAGCCGCGCATGGATAAACGACACGCCCGTATCGGTAAAAACGCTCAAGGCGGTTGGCGATGCCCTGGTCGAGATTCATGGTCAGTTCGCAAATCATACATTACTGAATCAGTCAACGCATCGTCATACTTTGGATTTATTTGCCAAGAATAATATTGATAATTTTTCGAACCTTTTGGCAGCGACCAAGGTGGCATACACTAAATACCATGATGCGCAAAACAGATTAGGTGAATTGCGCGAATTGCTTAATCGTGCCGAGGCTGAACGAGAATTCCTTGAACATAATGTTGCGGAATTAAAATCTCTTAATGTTCAGCCTGGGGAAGAGCAAGAATTAACAACCCAACGCGCCACTATGATGAACGCAGAAAAGAACGCCGCAATTCTGGGCGAGGCCCTAGAAGCACTTAATCCGCGTGGCAATTCGTTGGATTCTCAATTGTTTGCGGTTGCGCATATTTTGCAACGCGTTCGTGGTGATGAAAATCCATATCAGGAACAGATAGATAAACTTTATGACTTGGCAGAGTCCGTTGCGAACATAACGCAAAGCTTGACCCCTGAAAATACAGACGCGGTCGATATTGATTCCTTGGAAGAGCGTCTGTTTGCAATTCGTGCAGCCGCGCGCAAGCATCGTGTTTCTGCGGATGAACTGCCCGTGCGCTTGGCCGAAATGTCACGGCAATTGGCGACCATAGATAATTCGGATGCTGAGTTAAAGAAGTTAACAACTCTTGTATCACAATATAAATCGGAATTTGATGCGGCCGCATCTGCGTTAAGCGCGGCGCGCAAAGTGGCGGCCGATAATCTGCGGGCACAGTTGTTGCATGAATTGCCTGATTTAAAACTTGGATCGGCTGATTTTATGGTGCAAATGGACGAATGTCCGGCATGTGGTCTGGGGGCGGATGACATTACATTTATGATAAAAACCAACCCAGGGTCGCCTTTTGCACCATTACATCGCGCGGCATCTGGGGGTGAACTGGCACGCCTTATGTTGGCTATGCGTGTGGTTCTGGCTGCCAGCGAAGATTTGCTAACCTTTGTATTTGATGAAATCGATACAGGTATCAGTGGTGCGACCGCTGCTGCGGTTGGATTGCGCCTGAACAAGCTGGCCAATGAATCACAGGCACTTGTTATCACTCATTCGGCGCAGGTTGCGGGTTATGCGGACCGTCACTTCAAGATATCCAAATCGGTTGTGGATGAAAAAACAATAACATCTGTTGCGGAAATAGGCGTGGATGACAGGTTAAACGAAATCGCACGAATAATAAGCGGTGCCGAAATTACTCAGGAATCAATAACAATGGCAAAAACATTGATAAAAAATATTTAATAAATAAAGCCCCATAATTATGGGGCTTTTGATTAGTTGTTTTATTTAGAGATTTCTTTTGTGTATTCTGCCAGTTTTTCGAATGTGCTTTTTTCGGCTTCAGACATTTTTGCTTTTTGTTTCAATTCGCGCATCTTATCACCGATTAAGTCACCGATTTCAAAAACGGCTTTTTGTTCCGGTGTAGTTTTGTTTTCATTTTCACTCCACTGAATATCAGCAACCGTTTCGCCCAGCGCCGTGATAGAGTACATACCATAGTCCCAACCATTCGAGTAAACAATCAACGCTTCGCCCTTAGGGTCCAAAACACTGTACGTGTCCACGCCTGGTTGGCGGTTTATTTCGATACTAATATCATTGCGTTTCAGAATCAATTTCAACTGACCCGCAATCATTGGGTTCAAATTCATTGTCATATGCTTATCCTTTTTGTTTTTTGCTTCACATTTTATTATAGTGCAAACAGGGCTGTTTTTCAAGTCAAATCAATGACCCTATCTGCAAATTCGATTGACGCAGGGCGCCCATCATCGGCACGACTTATGATTTTGTTATCCTTGTCACGCACAATTGCGTATCCGCGTGCCAAGACATTTTTGTAACTTAACGATTGCAGCATTTGCCCCATATGAGCAACCGATTGATTAAGTTGCCCCATACGATTTTGTAATATATTTGGGAACCCAGAAATCGCATCGATTTTCTGATGTGCGCTCATCAATTTTGCGCCAATGATTATGCCAAGTGTTCTGCCCAGATCGTCCAGTCTTTGCGCCTGTTCCATGACCATCTGTTTCGGGCTTTTGATATCGATTGATTCTATGCGCTGTTTTGCGTTGTTCAAGCGTGTCATAAAATTGCCCGAAATTCGCACCCACATATTATCCAATTCCTGTGACAATGCTAATTTAGTTGGCACAACGGCTTCGGCGGCACCGGTTGGTGTTGGCGCACGATAGTCCGCTGCAAAATCAATCAGCATCCAGTCGGGTTCATGTCCTACACCGGATATAAGTGGTATTTGACTGGCCGCAGCGGCGCGCACAACCACTTCTTCGGAAAAAGGCAACAGGTCTTCCAGCGAGCCACCACCACGCGCAACAATAATTACATCCACATTGCGCATTTTGTTAAAGTATTCGATACCTGCCGCAACTTCTGTCGCTGCAGTCGCACCTTGAACAGTTGCAGGATAAAGCAACACACGCACTGGAAATCTTTCGCGCAAACGGTTTTGAATATCCTGAAACGCTGCGCCTGTCGGGCTGGTCACCACACCGATTGTTTGTGGCAAGCGTGGCAGGGGCTTTTTACGCGAAGTGTCAAATAATCCTTCGGCAGCCAGTTTTTGTTTGCGTTCCTCCAGCATTTTCAATATTGCGCCAACGCCGGCCATTTCAATTTCGCTGACAATAATTTGATAGTTGCTGCGTGCTGGATAGGTCGTAAATTTACCTGTGACAACAACTTCCATACCTTCTTCAAGTTTAAAACTTATCGGTGTACCACGCCATACTATAACCGAAATAGCGGCCCCAGAATCTTTGATGGTCATATACATATGCCCAGAAGTGGCGCGTGTAATTTGTGATAATTCACCACGAATTTTTATGCGTGGGAAAGCGGTCTCAACAACGCCCTTAAGTAATGCAGATGCATCGGTCACACTAAAAATAGTATCTGGTTTTACGGCAGGCTCTGGTTTTTGCATAATCTTAATCGTTTTGTTTCTTGTTAATATTTAATACTGCGGCAAATCTTTCTGCACTTTTGCGTTCGTTTTGGTCAAGACGCACTGGATATCCCATATAATAAGGAATTTCTATGCCAGAATGGGTGTATTGGTCGGCCGTTAAATCAAATACCTGCTTGCTTGGAATATGCATCAAATAATGATGTGGTCCAAAGGTCCACAAATCGTTTATGTACATCAGTTGCCAATCTTTTGGTCCCAACATATCACTAAATGTACAACTAGATGCCTTACAAAAACCATCTGAATCATAAGTGAAGGCAGATATATTATTATTCAAATCTGGCCCAAATGTGGCCATTTTTACTTCAGGATCCTTGAAACGATTCCTGAACAGCATAACCAGTTTCTTTGCCTGATGGCGATCGACATCCGTCATATTCATACTGTCAATCTGCTTCAGCAATTTGCTGGTCGCAGCGCGATAAAAATCATCCTTTGACTGTATCATACTATAACAGTATCATATCTGGGCAATCAGTTCAATCATAATTCTGTCAGTGGCCATCTTGGGCGTGGTGCAATAGGTTCCTTAACAATATTGCCGATTTTATAATTTTCCAGTCCTGCCCACGCAATCATCGCACCATTATCGGTACACAGATTCATTGGCGGTGCTGCAAAAATCATTCCGTTATCAGCGGCCAGTTTTTCCATCGCACTGCGTATCGCGCTGTTTTTGGCCACACCACCCGCAACAACTAATGTTTTTGGTGCAGCGTTGATAACGCGCTGGTCCTGCATAGCGTTGCCCAAGCGATTAATTATACAGTCTACAACCGATGATTGGAACGAAGCGCAAAAGTCGTTTATAAATTCTTCGCTGTGTGGGGCAGGGTTTTTATCTAAAAATGTACGGGCCGCGGTCTTGATACCGCTGAATGAAAAATCGCACCCTGGTTTGTCGCATAATGGACGCGGGAACTTAAATGCCTTTGGGTTGCCGCCTTGGGCGCGCTTGTCCACAACAGGGCCACCAGGATACCCAAGTCCCAGCATTTTTGCAACTTTATCAAATGCTTCGCCAGCACTGTCATCAAGTGTTTGACCAATCAATTCGTATTGACCAACTCCGCGCACCAGCAGAATCTGACAATGTCCGCCCGATGCTAGCATCAATAAATATGGAAACTCAACAGCGGTTGAACCGTTGGTGCCGTCAGCAACCGTCGCGCAAAGACGCGGCACAAGTGCGTGACCTTCCAGATGATTAACGGCGACCAATGGTTTGCCTGTTGCGTGTGCGATACCTGTGGCGGCCATCCAGCCAACCAAAACACCGCCTATTAACCCAGGCCCAGCAGTGGCAGCAACAACATCAATATCAACAATAGTCTTACCGGCGCGTTCAAGGGTTTGTTTAATAACTTCATCAATCGCCAAAATATGTGCGCGCGCCGCCAATTCTGGAACCACGCCACCAAATTTCTGATGTTCTGGAATCTGGGAATAAATGATATGTGACAATATGTTGCGATTAGAATCAACAATTGCTGCGGATGTTTCATCGCACGAAGATTCAATCCCAAGACACAAAGTAGGGCGTTCCAAAGATTCGTCCCCCTTTAAATTACCCATATCCATTACAATAATTTTTTCTTCGTTCATTTTATTTTCACCAATGCGATACCGATGTTGTTTTTGTTTTGTTTGCGCTGTGTTATGTATTCCTTAAAGTTCACGTCCACAACCCGTCCTTGTGCCGAAGACGCATGTCGCAAAACACCATTCGGCATCAGAAATCCCATATGCACAACGGCTAAGTCTGTGCCTATTTTATCATGTATTTTTGTGTTGTCAGTAACAAATAACACAATCATAGGTTCGGATACAGAGATATCATCAAACGCATTATAGGGCAAATACTCCAGTGCAATATCTTGCGTTTCAAAGTCTGTATCGATATTGTGCGTTTTTTTGAACCAAGACTTTTTGTCTATTTTCACATACCGAACAGCCGTTTTGCCAAATTCAGAACTAATATTTTCTACCAGATTTGAATTATTGACCAACCAGTCTGATTCTATGAAGTGATTGCGTGAAACAAAATCAATCGTGCCGTTTTTATATCTGATTTGATTAAGTTTTTTTACATCGCCGTCCGCCAATACTGTTTCAACAAAAGTGGTACAGTCAAATGCATCAAAACGAATTAGTGGGTCTGTATCGGGCAATACACCTTCGCCCAATGGCGAATTGATATATTTTGCACCCAAATAATTATGGCCGGCATATTGTGGCGCGCCACAACTGCAACCGGCCAAGATAAAAGCAAATAATAAAAATCTCATCACAGATTTTCTTTCAGTTGAATCCCTGTATAGCATAACGATGCTGCGTCACGAATTGCCATTTCGCCACTGTCGGGCAGGGTTGCCATTTTGTCGATACACGCGACCAGCAAATCGATATCTTTGTCTGCGCCGGTCAAAATTTGCGCAGCAGAAATACGCCGTTCGGATGTGGCTGCCGGCCAGTCTTTTAGTGTTCCAGTTTCCAAATCGTTACTGCGCTGTGAAAAGAAAAACACCACAACAACCATAATAAGTGCGGCAACGCCGATAAAAATCTTGAAATATTTTTTAATAAAATCCATTTGCTCCCTCCTATTTAAGCTTGTTCATAAAATTTTGTATTTTGCGTGCGCGCGCAAAAGACAGGGCATTGTTGCTGACGGTGGTGCTTGCGCTATAGAATACAGGATTTTTAGTAATAATCTTATGCGCCTGTACGGTTACAAATGTTCCGTCACCATGTAGTTCCACACAGTCAATATTAGATGCCGAAACCGCATAAACAGATGTCCACACAGGGTGCGGTTTTGAAAAGTTTGTCTGAGATTCAATCACTGCTTTTTTAGCAAGGTTTAAATCTGTGTAAATTGCAATAGGTGCACCGTGAAAGGGCCATGGTTGACCGGATTGTGCACTCAAAGAAGCTTTCCCCAAAACAAAACCGTCTAAATTTTCGATAATCATTTTTTACTTACTCGCACTTAACTAACCAAACATCATAGTCCGCATTCTGCAACGGATTATCCCCAGGTTCATTACGGCTCATCCAGCCACTGAATATAGTACCTTCGTCAATCTTGGATATTTCAATAAACGCGAAATAGTCTTCGGCCTGAAATGGGTCTGTTTGTTTACAGGTGCGAACATTGATATACAGTTTTTCAACCTGTGTTTCGCTGTTAACAGGAATTGTCACCATTTGAACCTTGCCGGCGGCCTTGTCCATAACGCGAACAACGGCATTGCTGCGATTAACATATTCCACGGCATTTGCGGACATCGAAAACATAATCGATAATAACAAAAGTATCTTTTTCATACCGATTATTTTACAATCATATTTAATAAACACAATAAAAAAATCCGCCGAAGCGGATTTATTATTTGTTTGCGCTCTTTTCTGCAGATGTAGCAGCCAAGTCTTCGACGATACGCGCCTTTTTACCTGACAGACCACGCAGGAAGAACAATTTAGCACGACGTACTTTACCGATACGAACCTTTTCAATCTTTTCGATTGCTGGGCTGTACAGTGGGAACTTGCGTTCTACACCAACACCATAAGATTCACGACGTACTGTAAAGGATGCATTATTTCCCATGCCGCCATCGCGTGCGATAACAACACCTTCAAACATCTGGATACGGAATTTGTCACCGTCTTTAATTTTAACGTGAACTTTCAATGTATCCCCAGCTTTGAAGTTTGGGATTTTTTTGTCGCCCTGCAGTTTAGCAACCTGGGCTGCTTCGATTTTTTTAATAATGCTCATTTTTCATTTTCCTTTATTAAGTCCGGTCGACGTTCTTTTGTTATGTCAACCGATTGTTGTTTCCGCCACCGTTCGATATTGCCGTGGTGACCGGACAGCAGGACTTCTGGGACGCTTCGTCCACGCCATACTGACGGACGGGTATATAACGGCCATTCCAACCCGCCGATTTCGAAACTTTCGTTATTGGTGGTCTCAGTCCCACCGTGGACCACATTATCCATCAGACGAACGCAACTGTCAACAAAAACTTGCGCGGCGATTTCGCCACCTGACAGTATGTAATCACCAATGGAAAGTTCCATTATATCATATTCTTCGATGATTCGCTCGTCAATTCCTTCGTATCGACCACAGAGCAGGGTGTATGTCGCATCATTATCGACCACAAAATCGCGCACCATTTTCTGGTCAAGGCGTGGTCCGCGTGGTGAAAAATAGATAATCTTGCCCTTGTTTTTGATAGAATCCAATGCGTCACCTAGTGCGTCTGGTCGCATAACCATACCTGCGCCACCACCGAATTGAGTATCATCAACACTGCCATAGTTATTTATGGCAAAGTCGCGAATATTAATAACATCATACGACCAAATCTTTTTATCCAGTGCGCGTCCAACCACGCCACCTGACAGGGTGCCAGGGAACATTTCTGGAAAAATGGTCAATATGTTAAAATGCATTTGTTATTTTACCTTGGTATTACACGCGTTAAACTGACAGATTTTACACATTGCACTGCAAGCTTTCTGAAAATGCTCGATATTAACACAATCTTCCAGGTTAAAAATTTGTCCCGTATCAATATCGACCAAATTTGGCGCATTCTGATAAAGAGCAACCTTTGTGCCACAGTTTGCACAAGTGCGTATCACACAACAATCTTTAATTCGTGTGTCAAAATCAGCACAGCAGTTCACTTTTAATGTCAGTGGTGTTCTTTGGAAACGAAAAGTTATTTCTGTGCTGTTTGCCATAGTTATCTCTGTTTTTCTTTGTTGTATTCACAGTGTTTACATATGTATTTAGCAACCGAGTACAAACAGTCCACAGTCAACCAAGCGTTGTCCGAACTCATATCTGCGCCAATATGTACCTTACGCAATCCGCTGCCTTCCTGTGTCGTTTCACGATATGTGATACCGTTCAGCCCCTGGAATCTGCGCAAAGGGCAATTCCGAAGTTCTTCTGATGTGTTCGGCAACTTGCAAACACGCACTTTATCGTGATTGATTGTACTGATAATTACATTTGTTGTCGCCATTTGTTACCTCGCGCTTATTTTTGACGACCTTTAATTGCCTTGAACTGACACAGGCCACAGAAAGCCTGGCCCAAACCGCACATAGTTTCAATTGTTTCTGCGCTGCGTGCGTAATCCGGCATAAGTATGCTTACTTCCGTATCTTCTTTGACAGCGACAACAACTTTGCTGTCCACACCATTTTTATACATTTTTAATGTAGAACAAGGAACAGTTGGTGCGTCAAATTTGGCTGTGCATGCTGTTGAAAAGCCCTTGCTAGTACCTTCAAATTTAAAAACAACCTTCTTATCTTTTTTCATAATCTTTTTATCCTTTTTTATCTGCGTTCCCCATTGCCCGCACTAGTTTATATAGATAACACCTGTATCAAAATCAACCTTTGCGCCGACAAACGACACCATGTCACCATTTTCCAGTTCCAAGATATCTCCCGCGCCATAGTTCTGGACACAGGAAACGCGTCCTATGATATTGCCACGCTGATTGACACTCATTCCGATTAAATCAGTCTGGTAATATTCGTTTTCTTTTAATTCCGGCAAATCGCCGCGCCCAATAAACAGTTGTGTTCCGCGCAACATTTCTGCTGTATTTCTGTCATCAACACCGCGAATTTTTGCGATTATAACAGTAGAATTTGGCACCGTGCGCACAAACTTAAAGTCGTCAGATACAAACTTGTCGCTGATTATCTTGAACTTTTTAAAGTCGCTTGGCGCATCAGAATATGTCTGAATACGAACCTCGCCACGGATTCCCTGTGGCGCGACAATTTTCCCAACCAAGATTTTATTATTTAACATGGTGTCTTAATTCCTGAATCATTTTTTCATAGCGAATCTTGCGAATACAATAGCGTTCGCGTGAACCCAAAGGGCAACCTTCGAACATGTTCGCACTTGTAACTATCAGATTATCTATTTTATGTGTTGCGTGATATTCTACAGACTTTTTCCACTTGATTAATCGACATTCTTTTTGTCTGCAATATGTGCCATCATATGGGCAGTCTAAATCTGCGTCAGGTGCGCCATCCTTATGTACGCATGGTGCAGTTGTAACCATTTTGTTATCAACCGCATATAATTCCACATCAGGATTTATCAAATACTTGTCGGTAATCGCCATGTTCAATTCCTTTATCAGTTGCAAAAAGCCCGACATGCCGAAATTATACCAATCCAGCATATCGGGCAGGGCAAAATTATATATTATTCTGCAACTTCTGCTGCTGGTGCTTCTTCTGCAGGTGCGGCTGCTTCAGCTTCTGCTGCAGCCTTGGCTGCTGCTTCTGCGGCGGCTTTTTCTTCTGCGATTTTAGCTAATTTGTCAGCTTTGTCCTTGATTTTCATCAAAGTCTTTTCAGACTGCAAGTGTTTCTTTGTCTGAACTGGGATAGCCTTTGCTTTTACCAAGCCAGCTTTTGCCAAGAACTTGTACACGCGGTCAGAAGGCTGGGCCCCTTTTGCCAACCAAGCTTTGACTTCATCCATTTTCAAGATTACGCGTTTATCGCTGTCTTTTGCCTGCATTGGATCATATTTACCAACGACTTCCAAAACATTGCCCGAATTACGTGCGTTGCGTGAATCTGTCACAACAATGTGATAGTATGGGCGTTTTTTTGCACCATGACGTGCCAAACGAATAACAGTTGCCATAATTTTGCTCCTTTTTTATTAACTGTTTTAACCACAAAGAAAACCGCCATCAAGAGCGAAACTCGCCGGTTGATGTACCACACGCATACTGCGAACTGGTTTTATAATAATGGCAATCTTTGGGATTTGCGACCCCATTATGACCCAAAAAATCAAAAAAGTCAAATGTTTATTGCAAAAAATCCATGGCGTACTATACTAGGAATAAATAAAAAATTAAAGTCAAAGGAAAAGAAATGGTGGTAATGAATACGGGACGAAAGGTCGCAGCCATAATGGCGATGCGACATTATAAAGAAATAAACGAACCAAAACACAGTCGCCGTTTTAGGGGTTTAAGAAAAACGTCTTCTGATTGTGACGGCAGATTTGTACAGGAATTGAAAGAAAAGCGCAAAGCCGAAGAACGAATGGAAACAATGGCGGTTCTGGCTGCTTTTATTATCGTTTCTATGATTGGTTTGTATGGAACTTTACTTTATGTGCCCAAGAAAGTTCGAGATGCAACACCAAAGGCAACCAAAGAAATTTTAACCGCAGCATATGCAGATGCTATAAAAACCACAAATTCATTGAATCTAGCAGATTACGAATTGATACAACCAGAAACAGCTAAGCGTGATTCTGTCCGATATGCCAGCCGCATTAATCGCTTTGTGAAATATCACGGCGAGGATTATTTGGTTCGTCATAATCCTTATCCCTATGACAAACAGTATTATACTATCGACTGGAAATCCTTGTACGGCGAACCCAAAATGCAAAAACTTGTGAGCAAGTATAAAAATGCCGTCCAGCAATTGGAAATGAACCGTCGTCATCAACGACAGAAGTATTAAAAAACCGGCGAGATGCCGGTTGAATTCTTGGTGCGGGCGAAGGGAATCGAACCCTCGCCTAAAGCTTGGGAAGCTTTCGTTCTACCATTATACTACGCCCGCGATGAGTGTGATTCTATATAAAACAAAAACAAATGTCCAGAATAAATTCGGGCGTGACTTTTAGTGTTTTTGATTTGCTTTAATTTCTTGGGCGATTTGTGCCACACGACCGACCGCTCCACGAAATTCAAACGCCAATTGCATTTGACATTGTGTGCGCTTTGAAACACCACCCATTACAATCGGGCATTGTGTTATGTCCTGATTGCCCAGTGCCACACAGCCAGCGCGGATTGCTTGACCCGCGATATCCTGAACTTTTTTATATTTGGTCAGATATTTTTCCAAGTTCGTGGCGCGCAATTCACAAATATACATAAAGACCGGACACATTGTTTTGGCTAATTCTTTACGCGCTTTAATTCTTTGATAGTTTTCTTTATTAGAATCTGGATGGGCGATACGATAGGCGCGATTACGGCGTAAAATGTGCTCATGATTTTCTTGTCGATATTTTCTGTCACGCGCCAGACATTTTTCGGTATGTGTCACATAGTATGTATGTAATCTGGCACTAAAAGTTTCGGGATTTTCAGCATAACGCGCACGCGCACGCGCCAATCGTTGTTCGCGATTGGCCTGATAATATTCTTTCTGTTGCTGTTTAATTTTATCGGCGTGTTTTTCACGATATCTACGATTGTATTCAGCTTTGGTTTCTCGTTTCTTTTTCTGTTTTTCTTCAGTTTCTTTCTTGGACAGATTTACCATCTCGGCGGGGGATATTTCGGCCGCCCCCATCAAGAATGCATTGGCATTTAATTTGTACAGTCGCCCAAGGCTTATTTCAAACGGCAACTTAGTATGAATCAGGCTGACTAAATCGTTGTGTAAACATGCGCGCCCACACATCAGATTCATAATCTGGTCTGCTGTAAAAACATCGTTTAGTTCTTCGGTGGTTAAGAAATCTTCGATTGTTTTTGGTGTGTCCGCATCAAACAGATAATATTCCAGAAACACTTCCGCCAGTGTGCTCACATGTTTGGATGGTCTGCCAGTGGTCGCATAAATAATGTGCGCCCCACTGTTCAACCATGATTTTAAATCAGAAGATTTCATGTTAATAAACTATCGGCATTTGCCGCGTTTAGTGTTTTTATAACGCTCTTTAGTATGTTTTTTGTTGGTTTCGTCAACCTGTTTCTTACAGGAACTAGCACGCTCTTTTTTGATATCTTGTTCCAATGCCTCACAAATATCATACTTATATTCAGTAGTATAAACAAAATGTTGTTTCATCTCGTTATTACACGATTTGTGCATTGGTTGCAGATTTGAAAGGTCGTCTGTGCCACCACAGGATTTGGGAACTATATGATCCCATGTAAAATCGTTAATGTTATAAATATACTCAAGGCACCAAGGACAGACCGGAAATTGACCGCTTGCAATCAACAGGGCGTAAATCTTTTTCAAATGCTTTTTAGTTAACTGCCCAGAGTTTTTCTCAAGCGATGCCAATAACGAAGTTATTTCTTTTGGTGTCATGATTTTATTTCTGATTAGCCATAACGATATCTGCAGCGCGCTGACGGATTTCAGATACAGCGTTTTCGAATTCAAATACATTTGGCATTGGACATTTACATTCCATTTCTTTGCCAGACATAGTGCAGTTGCTACAAATCGGGCACAATGTATAATCGCCCGCCACAATTGCTACGCATGTCTTGGCGGCCTTATGTGCCAAATTAGAACCAATGCGATATTTGGTCATGTACAGTTCTGGATTGGCCAAACGTATCTTATCAACAAACTTGAAAGCAGGGCACATTTGGCGTGCGTTGCGCAATTCTGCTTTTGCCTGGGCGCGTTTCAAAGCAATTTCATCATGATGTTCAATATGATATTCTTTGACGCGTGCGGCCAAACGATCTTTGTGCTCGTGATAATATGCGCGACATTTTGCGTTTCTTGTTTCTTTATTCTTTTCAAGATACGCTTGTATTCTTGCCTTGTATTTGTCGCGACTTTCATGTGCGCGAACGCGATTCTTTTCACGCATTTCATCGATATTTTTCATGTAATACTCATGTGCATATTTCAGACGTTCTTCGCGTTGACGCAGATATCTTTCGCGACCACGCTGACGACGCAATTCTATATTCTTATATGGCATGTTTATTACCTTTGCTGTTGTTTATTTTATTACTGGAATTTGTAATTTCTGTTTTGGGAAAATCAAATCAGGATTTTCAATATTATTGCGTTCTGCGATGATGCTGAACAAGATGCCGCGGCGCATAAAGTTGCGTGCAATTACCCACAAACAGTCGCCACGACGAACAGTATAAAATGTGTCGTCATCACCAGTCATTTCAGGTGCTGTAAATTTGTGTATGATATTTGCAACTGTGCGACCGGCACCATCGTGCAGACGAACAATTAATTCATATTCTTTGCCTGGCTCCAAATCGCCAATATCCGCACCCAGTCCAAAGTTTCTGTAATCGGACACGCGTGCAAAGCCCAAATATTTATGATTCAAAATCATTGATACACGCAATCTTGGCAACGCAGTACCTGTGACAATCATACGACCCGAATCCAGATAGTCGATTTTTGATACTGTCAAATCACCATCTTTTAACAAGTATGGACCCTGCAACAAAGTGCTGCCATCTTTGGTCATCAACAAAGACAACGAGTTTTTATATCCATGTTCGGAAACATAAACAAACACCTTGTCATCAGATTTTACTTCTGGGTCAGTACCCAACAAGGCAAATGTATAGT
Organism: Alphaproteobacteria bacterium; assembly: GCA_017630405.1. Lineage (GTDB taxonomy): Bacteria > Pseudomonadota > Alphaproteobacteria > Rs-D84 > Rs-D84 > Enterousia. The sequence continues at coordinate 16,741 of JAGBVH010000007.1, read as the reverse complement.
TGCCCGCCGCAAAAGGTGTGGTTGGCGCATATACAAATTCGCCATTTTCATCTGTGCGTTGTGTTGATACAACTTTATTATTAACCAATACAGAAACATTAGTATTCGCTTTCCAGCGACCTGCAACAACAATGCTGCCATCATGCTGGATACGAACGATATCAAAACTTGGTGTTTCATATTTTTTTATCTGCTGAACGGTTGGTTCTGGAATATTTGGCACCGCCAACACGCGTGGTTCGCGATGAACACCGATAAACACCAACCAAATGACCATAAAGATAACAAACAGTGCGCACATAATAGGGAACCAGTATGCCTTTACACCGGTCTTGTTGTTACGCGCTTCTTTAACTTCTATTTTTGCCTCAGATTGACTTTCTACTTTTTTTGCCGAAGGACGAGCGAACATATTAAGGGATTTCAAAAATCCGCGTGTATAGGTTCTGCGATTTTCCTGCCAATCATTCTGCTGTGCGATTGCATCGTCAATCATATCGTCTGTCGAGCGTTTGATTTTACCCATGTTTGCTTTTTTGGTCATGTGATACCTCTGTATGGTTAAATTATTTCTGATTATGGACAAATTATTGCAAATAATATTTCTTTGTCAACTTATTTATGATATAATTACAAAGAAAAAAGAAGGGAAGAGATTATGAAAAACATAGGCATTATAACGACTGGTGGTGATTGCAGTGGTTTGAACACAGTAATTCATCGCATTGTGCGCGGTGCAACACTGCGTGGCTGGCGCGTTTGGGGGATAATGGATGGCACAGACGGTTTGTGTGTAAACCCACCTGCGGCGGTTCGTCTTTGTGAAACAATGTTGCCGATTGAGAACGCGCGTCTGGCGGGCAGTTTTCTGCACAATGGGCACGCCGGCGCATTAAACTTTGAAACCGCCATAGAGCAGGGAAAACTGGCTCAGTTTAACAAAAAACTGCGCGCTGCAATCAAGACACTAAATCTAGACGCACTGATTTTGGTTGGTGGCAACGGCAGTTTATCCTTGGCCTGGGCAAATCGTGAAATATACCAAGATGTCCAATTGATATGCATCCCAAAAACGATTGATATGGATATGCCATTGACGGACAGAACAATCGGTTTTGATACCGCGGTTCAGCAATTAACCTGTTATTGTGACCAGTTAATGTTAACCGCACGCAGTCACCACCGTTGGTTTGTGGTTCAGGCAATGGGGCGCGACTGTGGCAATCTGGCATTACATGCTGGCATTGCGGCGGGGGCCGAAGTAATTCTTATCCCAGAAATCAAATTCGATGACGATGATGTTGTTGCGCACATTAAAAACAGTCAAAACGACTATGGTATCATTATGGTATCCGAAGGCATTTCGCTGCGCGGCCATTCGGGTCGTCCAGCAGATATGATTGCACGCAAATTAACAGCAGCTGGTATAGTGAACCGCACCGCATTCCCAGAACACATTCAACGCGCAGGCGACACAACAGCATCTGACAGAATTCTTGCCACACGCTTTGCGGATTGCGCATTGGACGCGATTGAAAACAACGAAACATATGTTATGACCGCATTGGAATGTAACGATGTCCACACTGTCACATTATCAGATTTTGTCGCGGGTGGCGAGTTTCTGCGTGATCCAAAGATCCCAGAACTTATGACATCAAATGCCTATGTCGCCCCTGACGACCCATTATTGGAAGTTGCGCGCGATATGGGAATATATATTGGAATTTATAAGTAAAAAAATCCCCCAAATGGGGGACTTATTTTTTATTTCTTTTCAGAAAAGTCTGCATCGACTGTGCCGTCTTCGTTTTTCTTTTCTTCGCCGGCACCTGCGTTTGCCTGCTGTTCGGCCTGTGCCGCTTTATAGACGGCTTCACCCAACTTCATGGCTTTTTCGCTTAACGCATCTGTCTTTTCCTTCAAAGATTCAGCGGTCGCATCAGCCTTGGCCAATTCGTCGGCCAGTTCCTGTTTCGCAGCTTCAATTGCTTTCTTTTCATCTTCGCTGATTTTATCACCATGTTCCTTCAGTGACTTTTCAATGCTAAAGATAGCAGTTTCGGCTGTATTCTTGGCTTCTGCCAACGCGCGCTTTTTCTTGTCTGCTTCAGCATTTTCAGCCGCTTCATCAACCATGCGTTTGATTTCATCTTCTGACAACCCGCCATCGGATTTAATAGAAATCGCCTGTTCTTTGCCCGTACCTTTATCCTTGGCAGATACATGTACAATACCGTTCGCATCAATATCAAAAGACACTTCAATCTGTGGCATGCCACGTGGGGCAGGCGCAATACCTTCCAGATTAAACTGACCCAACAGTTTGTTATCAGCTGCCATATCGCGTTCGCCTTGGAATACACGGATAGTCACAGCAGACTGATTGTCTTCTGCAGTACTAAATACTTGTGACTTCTTGGTAGGAATTGTTGTATTGCGGTCAATCAGGCGCGTAAATACACCACCCAATGTTTCAATACCCAAAGACAAAGGTGTCACATCCAACAACAAAACATCTTTGACTTCGCCTTTCAGAACACCACCCTGAATTGCGGCACCCATACCAACAACTTCGTCTGGGTTTACGCCCTTGTGCGGTTCGCGACCAAAGAATTCTTTAACTGTTTCTGCAACCTTTGGCATACGTGTCTGACCACCAACCAAGATAACTTCGTTAATCTGTGATTTATCCAGACCAGCATCTTTCAATGCTTTTTTGCAAGGTTCGATTGTGCGTTCAATCAAGTCCGCAACCAAAGATTCCAACTTTGCGCGTGTCAATGTTGTATTAAAGTGCTTTGGACCTGTGGCATCTGCTGTCAAGAAAGGCAGGTTGATATCGGTTGTTGTCTTGGAAGACAATTCGATTTTTGCCTTTTCTGCCGCTTCTTTCAAACGCTGCAACGCCAACTTGTCACCGGACAAATCGATACCTGTCTGGGCCTTGAATTCGGCAATCAGGTGTTCCAAGATACGTGCATCAAAGTCCGAACCACCCAATGCTGTATCACCGTTTGTAGATTTTACTTCGAACACGCCATCAACAATTTCCAAGATAGACACGTCAAATGTACCACCACCAAGGTCATAAACCGCGATAACGCCGTCTTTGCCTTTATCCAAGCCGTATGCCAATGCTGCGGCTGTTGGTTCATTAACAATACGCAAAACATTCAATCCCGCAATACGACCTGCGTCTTTTGTTGCCTGACGCTGGGAATCATTAAAGTATGCCGGTACTGTAATAACTGCATCGGTCACGGTTTCACCCAAATAGGATTCGGCATCTTTTTTCAATTTAGCCAAAATCATAGCTGAAATCTGAGAAGGCGCATATTTCTTGCCGTCCATTTCAACCCAAGCATCGCCATTTTCGCCTGCAACGATTTTATATGGCACGCGTGCTGCGATTTCTTTAACCGCGGGGCTGTCAAAGCGCAATCCCATCAAGCGTTTGATTTCATAAATTGTATTTTCTGGATTTGTAACAGCCTGATTCTTGGCAGTAATACCCACCAACTGTTCACCACCACTTGTCAAAGCAACGACCGAAGGGGTAGTGCGCTGACCTTCTGAATTTTCAATAATTTTTGGATCGCCGCCATCCATAAAAGCCATAGCGGAATTAGTTGTACCTAAGTCAATACCTAATACTTTTCCCATATTTTTACTCCTTAAAAATTTTGCTTACCCACCATATAGTTATGCAAAAAATGTTTTCAAGTGGCAATAGACACATTTTCTTAAATAAACTCTAATGAATTAATTAAAACTAAACAAAAACGAAAGTTTAAGAAAATCACGCAATAAAAAGGGCGCACTTGGCGCCCAATATAATCACAGCGTTATCTTATTAATAGGTTCCTTGATAATCTGTTTCCCAGAATCAAGCAAGATATCCTTTTTAGGCAATCCCGCACCCCCTAAAACAGGAGTGGCTATGATTGGGCTAACCACAGAACCTTTTTCAACGGTTGTTGTTGATGTTGTATCCGTTGCACCTGTTATCAAACAGGCCTTAAAATCATCAGCATTCCAACACTGTAACATTTCAGACGAATTGGTTGCAGTCGCTGTACCAACTTCACCGTTCGAGAAAATCTCGCCAGCCTCTGCAACTTCACAAACGCCATCTGCGGAAATGCCTTGCTTATATGTAGTCGGACATTCGATACATTTACGGTTCTCTGCCAATGACAAAACAGCAGTCCCAGCAAAACCATAACCCGATTCCGCACAACGATATTTATAGCAATCGTCCCCATCCACCAGATATCGTTTATATTGTGGGTCCGCATCATCAAAAATATCCCATCCATCACAAACTACCGCCTGTCCACATGCGCGCACATCAATAGGCTTACACGACTGCTTGTCAGTTGTGACCGTATACCCATTTTGACACATAACCATTTCTTCGCCAACAGGCCGTACCCTGATACGGCACTTTTCCTGTTTGGTGCTTTGTTTACAATATGCCCAGAACTGCAGACTCTGTACGACCACGCCAAAGCCATCCTTAGTCACTCGCTTAACCGCCCAAGTTTCAGCATGTTTTGCTTCCTTGTGTGCGGCCTTGTCTGTTTTTTTACAATTTTCATCCCAAGTTCTGGTCCAAACACCATCACTAACAGCGGTATATTTTGAATCGTTTCCAACCTTATTTAAATTTTCGCCACTTACAAGTTCAATCGTGTTAGTTGCACAACTTTTGGGTGTATTGTTGGTACTCGAGTCCTTACATTTTTCCCCAAAATAACCTTCGTGACAAACCCAAAAACATTCATCTTCACCCCATTGGGAATAATTCCACTTTTCTAGGCTTGGATGACTGTTGCTTCCATTTAAATTTTTACGCCAAGCCATCACATGAGTAGGGCAAAACTTGGCCCCATTATCAGAGCGCTCACGGGCCAGATAAAAATTTATACCAAGTTGATCGCCAGCATCACTATCAAGCGCAAAAGTCATGCCCGTCGGCGTTGTCATCGCTGAAATACCGCTATGAGCAAAACATGTTTCTTGTTTAACTGACGATGGCCATGTGGCATCTGCGGAACCTGCAACGCCCAAGGAAGCAATTACAAAAACTGATAAAAATATTTTATTAATATTCAACATTTTTATTCATTACCCCCATCGACAACATTTTCTGCGTTCCAATAACATACTTCATTTTCGAAATAGCCGTTCAATACATTTTCACACTGCCATTTGTACCACTCGCTGGTGAACACACAACTATTTGTTGCGGCATCGTATTTAGCATATCCATGACCACCGGTCATTGTATCCTGATTCATACACGCATAGCGCATTGAATTTTCCGCACAGATACCATAAGCTTGCTTTACATCAGATGAATTGGCGGTAAACTTACTTGGCACCGAGCCACCAAACAGTTTGGTATAGAACAATGCCTCTGGCTCCAAAATCGACAGGCCAATTTCTTCTGATTCACCGCCAACCACATCGCGGCTGAACCAAATACCATTTTGCGCCTCGCACTCAGCCATCAATGCGGATTCGATATCGTCCTTAATGTTTTGAACAATCGCGTCTTTGGTGCTGCTAATAGTTGCCTCCATATCTTTACCCAAAATCCCAAAATCCGCTATATTACATACAAGCTCGGCACGATTGGTTACCATTCCTTCAATATCCGTTTGTGACTTATTAAAGCACGCCGAAGGATAAACGCCATCCCCCGATGTTGGGGTACATATTTCATTTGCGTTTTCTTGTAACGCAGCAACACAACTGTCATTAATCTTGATTGTGTCAACTGTATCAACAAAGTTCAACAACGCTGTTAATCCACAGGACCCCTGATTGCCTGTAAACTTGCCATTATTATCAAATCTGCAATTTGAAGTATCGCCATACAATGCAGCACAGGTCAAAACCTTGTCAGCGCACATTTGGCGTGCTGCATACGCAGATACAGCACCAGCCGCAACCGCTGTTTGGTCACTAAAGTCCTTTAAAGCACCAGATTGCGTATCATAGCATTCAGCCATTGTTGACACACAGGTATTTTTTACTTGTTCAATTTTTTCATCTTGTGCCTGCGCAATTTCAATCAATGCGCTACGCTTAAATTCGTTCCAAACAATATCTGCCTGATCACGACAAGTATCCAATGCTGTTGTCGCAAACATGCGTTTAGAATCCAAGAATTTATTAAAGTCTGCGTTCTGGCCCATAACATCTGCCGAACCATCCAGTTTAATCAACTCAACCAATTTAAACAGGCGAGGGCTATAAATAGGTTCACCAGTTGTAGAGTTTATATAAACACCTGAATAATCCAAACAGCGTGCATAGTTTGTGCCACATGCTGTATCTTGTGTAATTGCGTTACGAACCTTGGCCACACATTCATTAACATCGGCACTGTTATGTGTGCGATATTCGTCCAAACGTGCTTCGCGCAAATATTTTTCTGCCTGACGCACAGAATCTTCAACGGCCTTGCGCTGAGTATTCACCTTCTTTTCATAGGCATTACAATCCTGTGTAATCATAATATTATATGAATTGGTCGCCATACTTAACACGGCATCGTTTTCACAAGCAGATGCCACAACCTCAAGACATTGAGTGTTTACAGCCTTGTACAGTGCCGCGCCTTCAAGATCCGCCATATTAGTTGTAGCATTACCACCAAATATCGATGAAGACGATGAGCCCCCAGACCAGATATCTTCCATATCCATACCAAAATCAACATCCAACAATCCCAACGCAGATGCCGATGTTTCTTTGGACACAGCCTTTTTACCCGACAGCAAATCGCCAATTTCATTTAATACAGACTGTGCGCCACTAACATCAGTTTTAATTGCCGCTTCGCCAACGGTTGCTGTATACATTGCATTAACCTCGGCCGCGGTCTTGTCAACAGCGTTCAAATTATTATCTTGGAATTGTAAAAGCAATCTCTTGGCTTCATCCAATACCAATTCTGTATCACGAAATTCTGTGAACTTTTGACTGCAATAGCAACGGCGATAAGTATCATTTGCATTTGCGCAGAATTGGTCCATACAGGTAGCATAGGCATCACGACATGTTGCGTACCCGCCACCAATTTTTGAAATATCACTAAACACAGCAGTCGCGCGTGAAGTTGCCGCACGCGACACATTAGAAACATTCGTTGCGCTGCGCGCCACATTACTTGTTGTGCTACGGACAGGATTCGCACTGCGCACCACACCTATTGATCCAACGCGAGCGGTCACAACATCTGGTCGATTAGATATAGCTGTCATTTGACGCTTAACCGAACGTGTCGTAGAAGGTTTTACAGTTTTTGCCACACGGGCAGTCGCATCATTCGACACACGATGGACAGTGTTATCCGCAACACGTGACACAACGCGTTCTTTCTCGCTTGAAGCATTGCCGCGCGCCACAGTATTTGTGCCACCGCGTGGATTAGGCATCTGGTCTGCAACCACTGCTGACGAAGCCATCAGCGTAGCAAAAAGTGCTGTTAACAAACGAAAATCAATAATGCGATGTTTCAATTTCACTCTCTCTTTATGACATTATAGCATTTTCGAACAATTGGAATCAATACCAAATTATTCAATGCAGCAGTTAACGGCATTTTTAACCCAAGCCCCCAAACGCTTAACTGTTGATTTTTCTGTATCTGCTTTGGCAGCCTTGGATTTCTTTGTCGTTTTCTGCGCCATATCAATGCTGCACTCTTTATCACGAGCCGCCGCATCATATGCTTCTGGTGCGATTTTCTGAACACCTGTGGTATCAATCAGATTCATGTTCAATCCCCAGAACAGAGAATACAAGTCGTATGCGCGATTAAACATATCATACGCATCTTTGGTATTACCTGCGCCCAAAGCCTTGGTGCCAACTTCCATCAAACGCATAGAAGCCGCCAACAAATGTTTAGAAATACACCAAACTTCACCGTTTTCTGCGGTTGACTTCTGAACAATGCGTTCCATTAATTCTTTACGCATATTGCGCACAACATTAATCAGGTCATAAAAACTTGTCTTTTGTGTCTTGGCCCCACTGAAAAAGAAGTGTTCTTCCAATGAAATCAAGTTCATCAATGCGATTGACAAGTCCTGGTCCGAAGACAAATCCAACGGATTTACTTTCTTGGCAGCATCAACCTGTTCGATCATTTCGTTTAATGACAATTTTTTCGCTTTTTTCATATTTTACCTTCCTTTTCTTAAAAACTTAGCACAAAACAATACCGATTTCTGGCAGCCATCTGATAATCGCCCAGAAAATCAAAGTAGCAATCAACAGACCGCCAAATGGCATAACAACCTTCTGGAATGGGAACAAGGCATGCCCGCCATTGTTTTTTTTGATTCTTTCATACCAAACCTGCATAGCAAAGAACACAACAGTACCCACAATTGCACCCAACATAAACTGGTCAATTCCCCAAATACAAAACTCATTAAATACAACAATTGGATTGCCAGATGGCACAAAATAAACCATCGCCAACAACGCGTAATATACAACAAAGTTCAATGCATACCAAATACGCGCCTTGACCCCGCGCTTGCGCATATAGTTTGCGGTCCAACCCACCAAAGACAGAGTCAAACCACCCGCCCAAATGCCAGTAATAATATCTTCAACCCCAATCAGGCGTGCACCTTCAAGTCCCGCCCCAACAGCGATTGTACAAACAGGACAAACCGCGTTCGCCACAGGCATCGCAGCAATAAAAGCCAACATTGCGAATAATAATTTTTTCATGATATTTCTTCCTTTTTCCTTCTCGTTTTACTAATGCTACAAAAAATTACGGGGGTGGGTCAATATGATTTTATCACGCCGCGCATATGGGCCGATCGCGCACGTGGGTTTTCATCCAGTTCTTGTTGGGTAGGCAGGGCCATCTTTATTGCGACAAACGGTGCTGTCCCCACTGTCGGCAATCGTGGGTCGCCAGGGACAGTCGTCCAATTGCGGAAAGTATTCTTAACAATTCTGTCTTCCAGCGAATGAAATGTCACACATATACATTTGCCACCAGCATTTAATAAATCAGGCACCGCTTCCAACGCGCTGCGCACTTCGCCCATTTCATCATTAACGGCAATACGCAACGCCTGAAATACCGGTGCGATATCCTTTGGGTTATGAATCAGGTCGCGCAACTCAAAGGTTGTCTGGGGCAGGGTATCCTTCATAGCACGCGCCAAAATTGTCGCCTTGCGCACATCCCCATATTCACGCAATATATTTGCCAAATCGTTCACATCACTTTCAGCAATTAACTGAGCAGCAGTTGTGCCTTGTTCAGACATACGCATATCAAGTGGCGCATCCGCACGAAAAGAAAAGCCGCGTTCTGGGATATCAATCTGCATCGAAGAAATTCCCAAATCAAACACAATCGCATCAAACGGCCCCGAAATTTCCGCCAGATTTGAAAACGGTTTTGGTATAAAATTGAACCTATCACCAAATTCTGTCTTGAACTTTTCCACGTCCACTAAAACATTTGGATCGCGGTCAAATGCTGTCACAGCCGCCCCGCGTTCAAGAAACGCACGAGTATATCCGCCCGCACCAAAAGTACAATCCACAATATGCTTGCCGGAAATATCGCCCAAAGCATCCAAAACCGCACTTAACAAAACAGGAATATGCTTCATGTTATTCAATCTCCACCTTGATACCCAAACCCGCAAAGTCTGTAATCGTTGTATTACCCAACTCAACACCCCCCGGCAGTGCCAATGTTGCAACCTTGTCCGCACCATGCAGATTCAGAACCACCTTGGTAAATCCACGCGGCAATGCAATCAGTGCCTTCTTTACATCCGCCAGAACTTCTTGATTTCGAATATCCAAGGTCATTTTTTTGGTAATTTTGGCCACCCATTGTGCCAGCGGTATAATCGAGTCAACAAATATCGAAACCCTGTCATCGCGATTAGAGGTTTTGCCCGAAATCAAGACAACATTTTCTGTGGACAAAGTCTGGGCAAATTCAATTGACGCATCCCCAAATGCAACAGCATCGATATTGCCAAAACTATCCGATGCATTAATGGTTATCATTTCCTTGCCAGTCTTGGTACGACGACGGCCAAATGAATTTACGGTCGCGGCAATCTGAACTGGTTTACGGTCGCCCATAGTGACAAGCGTAGCACTTGTTGCCAGATTGGCACGCTGAATTAAATGCTTATACTGGTCCAATGGATGCGCCGAAATATAGAATCCCAACGCAGACAATTCATTTTCCAAACGCTGACCAAAATTCCAAGGATCGGTTTTCGGCAGGTTCTTGTGCAATCTGTCTTCGGCCACATCATCTTCGACTGTATCGGCAAACAAAGACAGCATATTTGCACCTTCCTTGGATTTTGCCGCATATGACAAAATCGCATCGGCGTTCATAAAGATTGCCGCGCGGTTAGGTTCCAACGAATCCAAAACACCAACCTTGGCGAACGCTTCCAATATGCGTTTATTTACAATGTTTGCGCAGCGTTTCGCAAAGTCGGTCAGATTCTTAAACTTACCATTGGCATTTCTTTCCGCAACAATCGCATCGGTCGCAACAGTTCCAACCCCCTTGATTGCCGCCAGTCCATAGACAATTTTTCCATCACGCACCGTAAACAAAGATTCACTTTGATTGATATCCGGTGCAACAATTTGTATGCCAAAATTAGTCTTGGCATCATCAACGAATTTTGCCAACTGGTCGGTATCATTAAGATTACTGGACATAGACGCGGCCAAAAATTCTGGTGTATAGTTCGCCTTAAGATAGGCACACTGATTGGCCACAACAGAATATGCAATCGCGTGCGATTTATTAAACGCATACTTCGCAAATTCCTTGAACTTTTCCCACAAATCCTTGGCGGTATCACGATCCAGTGTTTGTTCTTTTTCGCAACCCTCATAGAACTTGCCTTCCAGTTCATCCAACATTGCGATAATTTTCTTACCCATCGCCTTACGCACATTGTCCGACTGACCGCGGGTAAAGCCAGCTAATGCGCGTGTTAACTGCATCACCTGTTCTTGATATACGATAATCCCATATGTTTCTTTCAATATAGGCTCAGCCTTTGGATGAACATATTCAATAGACTCTTCACCATGCATACGCGCGATAAACTGTGGAATAAACGCAATAGGCCCTGGACGATTCAATGCATTTAAAGCAGATATTTCCAAGAAACTTGTCGGATGCATTTTGCGCAAAGTCTGTTGAACGAACGGGGCATCGAACTGGAATATACCTTCGGTCAAACCCTGCTGCCACAATTTCATAGTCTTCGCATCATCGGTTGGGATTTGATCTAAATCAATGTTTACGCCACGCGTTTGCTGAATCAGTCGTGTCGCATACTTTAACACAACCAAAGTTTCCAACCCCAAAAAGTCGAACTTAATCAAACCGGACTTTTCCAGATACTTACCGTCATATTGGCACGATGGCAAAGGGTTAGCCGGATCACGATAAACAGGTGCGATTTTAGTTGTTGGTCTGTCACCAATAACAACACCACATGCGTGCTGCCCCAGATTTCGCAGCGAGCCTTCCAAATCTTCGGCCACCATTACTACTTTGTTCAAATCCTCGTCATTATTCAATATATCTTGAATTTCGGTTGACATCCCAACCGCATCTTTAAGTGTCTTGGCATCCTGTGGAATCAGCTTGGACAGACGGTCAGATTTAGAATAGGGCATACCATACACACGACCAATATCACGAATTGCGCCACGCGCCTGCAGTGAACCGAATGTGATGATGCGGCACACAGAATCGTGACCATATTTATCACAAACATATGACAGCACGCGTTCAATACCCGTTGGTTCAAAGTCAACGTCAAAGTCGGGCATTGAAATACGGTCAGGGTTCAAAAAGCGCTCAAACAGCAATCCATATTTTAATGGGTCAACATTTGTAATACCCAACGCCCATGCCACGATTGAACCCGCGCCAGAACCGCGCCCCGGTCCCGTCAACACATCATTATTTCTGCACCAATCGATATAGTCCGCAACGATAAGGAAATATCCTGGGAATCCCATGCCAATAATAACACCCAGTTCAAATTCGGCCTGTTCATAATATGGTGCTGTTTCTGTAATACCATGCTGTTCCAATCTGCGTTTCAGACCGTTCATAGTATTGTCACGCAGCATCTGACACTCGGTTTCCAAGTCATCACCAAAACGTGGCAAAAGTGGTTTTTCATGAACATTAACCATAAAGCCACAACGCTGTGCGACAACAACAGTGTTTTCGATTGCCTCGGGCAGGTCACTGAAAATCTCGGCCATTTGTTCGTATGATTTAAAGTATTGTTCCGATGATTTTCTTGGTCTTTCTGGATCAATAACCTTGGTCTGCCCCAACACACAACCCAAAGCATCCGCCGCTTCATAGTCTGTATCCGCTGCAAAGCAAACATCATTTGTCGCAACAATTGGAATATTTAACTCTTGCGCAATTGCCAAGAAGCCTGGTTCTGTCTTAATTTCATTTTCCAGACCATGTCGCTGAATTTCTATATAAAAACGATCGCCAAAAATATCCAATAATTGTTTCGCGTTTATTTTCGCCTGCGCTTCCTGACCATTTATCAAAGCCATCCCAATTGGCCCCAAATGCGCACCCGACAAGCATATAACACCATCGCTGTGTGTTGCCAACTCGTCCATCGAAACATATGGCCCCAAATGATGATTATCTTCGCGCATATACATGATTCTGTTCATTTCGCACAGGTTCAAGTATCCCGTATGATTCTGTGCCAACAACACAATCTTGGACATAGATTCCTGACGCAGGATTTTTGGGTCCGCACTATGATGATTCAAAGAAATTTCAATTCCGATAATAGGCTGTAACTTATTGCTGGGCATAACATCTGAAAACTCGGCACACCCAGACATAAGATTTGTATCCGTCAGGGCACAAGCCGTCATCCCCGCCGCGGCACACAGTTTAGGTATCTGTTTGATAGTCAATGTACTGGCACCAACCGAAAAACGCGAATGCGTGCGAAGATGAACGAACTGTCCCATAACCCCTTTTCCCTTTCAGACTTTCTTATTTATAGATTTTTAGTGCAACTTACCGCAACAATGTTTGAACTTTTTGCCCGACCCGCAAGGACACAACGCATTTCTACGAGAATCGCTTCCAGTCGCCTGATTAAGTCCCGCATCATGCTTGGCACGTTCAGCTTCTGTTGCTGCAACATCTTCGCGTGTTAATTCCATACGGCTGATATAGGATACAGACATAATTTTGAAATTATTGATTGTGTTCTTGAACAAATCCAACGCTTCGCGCTTATATTCATACAGCGGATTTTTCTGGGCATAACCACGCAAACCAATCGCGCTTTGCAAATAGTCCATCTGTTGCAAGTGACGCTTCCACACAGAATCCAATGCGCCCAGCATCATCTGACGCGATGCCATCTGCATCATTTCAGGGCCATATTTTGTCGCTTGATGCTCGTATCTGCGCAACGCCAGATTATAAAGCGTATCATATGCTTTGCGTTCTGTAATTTCCTCGTCCGTTTTCCACTTTTCAATATCAGTGATATCCAGTGCAAAGATACGCATCATCGCATTATGAATTCCAGCAACATTCCAATCCATAGGGGTTGCTTTTTCTGGGATATTGGCTTCACAAATCATTTCGACCACATCACCAATAATTTCCTTGGCCAATGGGGCCAAATCCTGTGAAACCATCAGGTCGTCGCGCTGCTTATAAACAACCGCACGTTGATCATTCATAACATTATCATACTTAAGCAATTCTTTACGCGCTTCGAAATAGCGTGCCTCAACGCGTTTCTGTGCCTTTTCCAACGCCTTTGTAATCCATGGATGAGTAATCGCTTCCCCTGGTTTTAATCCCAAAGTAGTCAGCATCCCACCAAGACGTGCCGCGCCAAAGATACGCATCAAATCATCATCCAAAGCCAAAAAGAACTTGGAATCACCTGGGTCCCCCTGACGACCGGAACGACCACGCAACTGATTATCAATACGACGTGATTCGTGACGCTCGGTACTAATTACATACAAACCACCCGCATCCAAAACCAACTTTTTATTGGCTTCGATTGTGGCATAGATTTCTTTTTTCTTGGCTTCAAAATCTGCCGCTTCTGGGTCAAGTGCTGCAATCAATTCTTCGGCATTACCGCCAAGTTTAATATCGGTGCCACGACCAGCCATATTAGTTGCGATTGTCACCGCCCCAGGTGCACCAGCCTGTGCAACAATTTTTGCTTCGGATTCGTGATGTTTTGCGTTCAGAACGGCTGGCTCAACACCTAACTTTTTACGCACAATCGCCGCCAATTCTTCAGATTTTTCAATAGAAACAGTACCCACCAGCACAGGCTGCTTGCGTTCCATACAATCTGAAATCTGTTTCAAAATCGCTTCGTATTTTTCTTCCTTGTTACGATAGATTTCATCATGATGATCATTACGCGCCACCGGACGATTAGTTGGAATAGACACCACGCGCAACTTATAAATTTCTTCAAATTCTGCGGCTTCTGTCATCGCAGTACCTGTCATACCGGACAGAGTAGGGTACAAACGGAACAAATTCTGATAAGAAATGCTAGAAACCGTTTGGTTTTCAGGCTGAACCTTTACATGTTCTTTGGCCTCAATCGCCTGATGCAACCCCTTGCCAAAGCGGCGACCAGTCATAACACGACCAGTAAATTCATCAACGATTAAGATTTCACCACCACGCACCACATAGTTAACATTTTTCTGGAACAAATGATGCGCCAACAAAGACTGCTGAATATGCATCACCAATGCGGCATTTTCAGACGCATAAAGATTATCGCCAATCAACAAATCCGCTTCTTTCAACAGGCGTGTTACATTATCCACGCCAACCTCGGTCAATGTCACATGTCTGTCTTTTTCATCTTTTTTGAAATCACTTTCGCCCAGTTTTGCTACAACTTCATCGACCTTGGCATACAGTTCACTTGTATCTTCGGCAGGGCCGGAAATAATCAAAGGCGTACGCGCTTCGTCAATTAAGATACTATCAACTTCGTCAACAATCGCAAAGAAGAACGGACGCAAAACCTGCTGTTCTTTGGTGAATTTCATATTATCGCGCAGATAGTCAAAACCCAATTCAGAATTGGTCACATATGTGATATCGCACGCATATGCCGCGCGGCGTTCTTCATCGGTCATATCGTGTTGAATGATACCGACACTAAGTCCCAAGAAACGATAAATCTGGCCCATCCATGCCGCGTCACGCGATGCCAAATAATCATTAACTGTAATCAGATGCGCGCCTTTACCATGCAACGCCTTCAGATATAATGCCAAAGTTGCAACCAGTGTTTTACCTTCACCAGTTTTCATTTCAGATATCTGGCCATTATTCAAAACCATTCCACCAATCATCTGCACATTAAAGTGGCGTAATCCGATTGTGCGAACCGATGCTTCACGCACCAAAGCGAACGCATCCGGCAGGATATTTTTCTCTTTTTCACCCGCAGCCAGTTTTGCACGCAACACATCTGTTTGCGCGCGCAACTCGTCATCAGACATTGCATGATATTTCGGTTCCAAATCATTAATCAGGGACACAGTTTTATCATAACTTTTAACAATTCTGTCATTTGCAGAACCCAACAATTTACCAATAATATTTTTCATAGTCTTTCTTCCTTATTTTATCACGAAATATATAGCAATTTTGTGCCTTGCGGTCAAGATACTTTATGATATAATATCCCTTGAACAAATAAACAAGTATATAAATCTATTTTTTTATGATTTTTGTACGCAAAAGGGAGTTAAAATTATGCGAGAACCAGTACAAACCTTGAAAACATCGGATATAACCAGCGAAGTTCACACTATTGCACCGACCCAGATAGAATATATTGCGCGCATTTTTGGCAATACTGTGGCCGACACAATGAATATGCGCACATTTGCGCCCAAAATCCGCCAGATAGCCGAACAGGCTCTTCGTCATGCACTTGGTGCTGCAAAGAAGCAGGGCGAATAAACATTTCCCCGCATAACGCGGGGATTTTTTATCGGCAATCACAAATAAAAACGAAAGTTGTTTTAATTATTCCTGTCTCATATCCCATAATAAAAAATCCCCCAAACGGGGGTTTTTTTACTTACTACTATCGTCATATACAGAATATGTTTTTCCATTTACATTCAGTTTCAGCTTCTTATCCACACCGTCACTCATGTATTTATCTGCCGTTGACATATTTCCGTAGTATACTGCGCCATCCAACAATACATTCAGTGCCAAATCAGTCTTTTTATCTGAACGCAGATACAACTTTTTGCCACCAACGTTCATCACACGACCACAGTCACCCGCTTCGTCAGCACCCGCACCATAACCAATGGTAGTCAAGCCAGAAGCACACTTCGTACGGATTCCTGCCTTGGTCTGGGACACCTTAGCTGTCGCGGCCCAATATCCTGCGCCAACATTTGTACAGCTCGCATCATTTGCTTTAGCGATATATGAACCACCATCACAAGATATATAACAATCGGTTTCAGCATCGTGATCTGTCTGTGTTGTTGTATTCGCAGTCGCATAACCAGAATTACAGATCAACTTCTTGCTCAAACCAGCAGATGTCTGACCCTGAGCAACTGTATGCTGTGCACTATACCAGCTGCCACT
>JAGBVH010000006.1 GCA_017630405.1 Alphaproteobacteria bacterium | reverse complement strand
TACGCCAACTGTTTGTCGCATTGGTTAACAAAGGTTTCTTGGTTGCCACCGGTCAAAACAAAGGCCGCAAATATAGTTTGCCAGAAAAACGATAATCGATTTATAAGAAAATGTGTTCTTAGGTGCGAACCAGGTTCGCACTTATCATATGCATGGAAAGAAAAAAATTGGAGCGGAGTTTATGACATTGGTGTCGGCAGGTGGATTGGTGTAAAGCTGTAGATATGTTTTATGCTTGTATACGGCTAAGGATTTTTTGAATATTGCTACCAAGGCTAAGTAAATCTAAGACATCTCTTGTACTACTGAAGCTTATACACCCGAGCCACAATTTACACCGTCCATAAAAATGGCGGTTTTTCTTTGGATTTCCAAGCTTTTTCACAGTTCGATAACCTTATTTCAAACATATCATTTTTTTACAAAGCCGAACTATAATGTGCTATGTATACTTTGTGCTTTATGCTATAATAAAGGCTAAATAGGATATTATATAGCTATGACACACAATGCGATAAATAATGATCTTTGGCTAACAGATGAAGCGCGATTATTGTTTAATAATTTTATTGAAGCACGTAGACAATTTTCGATGGCACTAATATATTATTATGCCGATGCGCTTTATCATAGCAGACACCCACAAGATAAAAGAACGCATCCAATATCACGCACAGAAACGTATAATAAGGCCACCGGGGAACTAAAAATACATCTAATAATGCCAGCAAAACCGCTGGACATAATATCGATTTCTGACAGCAAATTTGGCAAAACAATTGCGCAACATATAGATTCCGCTGAAGATTTATATGAGTATTGTCGATTTGATGAGTATACGAAAATTAGAAAAAAACATATTCAAGATATTATTAAGAATAAACACTATGAACAAATCAATATTTTACAAATACCAAACAAAACATTTTTGTATTTAGCGCATATGTCAAAAAGCTTTATCGCACTTATCGAAACGCATCGTAAGTTATTGTTTTATACACTAACCAAAATAGATGGCCTGCAAATAAATAAAGACAAGCGATCTATTTATGATTCTGCAGAAAAGCTGGGGTATATAAAATGTGCTGACGATTTTTTGCAATATAATGAAATAAGAAATTATTTATCCCATCCATTTAGACATTATAAGGAATTAGCCGATCCGAATAGGTTTGTTCTACAAAAAATCGAACACGGCATCATTGATAGCATGTCTAATTTCACAGAAAGGTGGATAAAATACGCATCAAATGCAGGCGCAGATTTTAATAACATCATACGTACTTCCTCGCTAGCCATCTCAACAAGGGAACAGTATAATATAGACAGATTATTACATTTTGTGTTATTTTATACTGATTATTTGAACACAATAGTTCAGGCGTTTGGACAAAAGAAAAACAATGAGATAATGAAAAAATTATCTGAATACAATCTAATTTCGGAACAAACTGTTGAAAATATTATGAATTTCAGATCTGTTAGAAACGCAACAGCACATGGTGCCCCCATTACAAGCAACAACACCATAAACGTTCATGAAATATGGACTACTATTGTGCGTTGCAATGCAGTAATTGACCTTATAAATATAAATTCGCACCTATTTCTAGATACAACAGATGATTATTCAATTTAACATCAACTATTTGTAATGGTCAAATACGACAAAAAATTTCACAAAGTCTAGTAATGATTGTAAATTCTGTTGGGGTTTCGTGACGGTATGAACAAGCCGCGCCGAGCCACAGTTTACACCGTCCTATTAAAGAGCGGTTTTTCTTTGGATTTCCAAGCTTTTCTACAGTTCGATAATACAGGCACAAAAACAAATATTTCTTGACAACCTGGCATTTCTTTTTACAATAAAATTTGAGAAGGGGTTCGACATGTATCTTAAAACACTTGAAAAACTTGTTGAATATGTTTATGGCGATATGAACCCGAATAAATTCAATAAGATTATAGAAGAGATGCTAGATCAGTATATGGGTCAATTTAAATGTCGGAAACAATCTGATAATATCTGGGCTGAAGAGCTTGAGGATTGGAACGACGATAGCCGCTTACCAATTAAACATATACCACAAGAATTCTTTGAAATAAAAACTCATAAACGACATATTTTCAGCAAACCAGTCAACAAAATTATCCAAAAAACTACATCGCACGATATTATTAAGGGGCTTTTAGAAAAACAAGATAAAACGGTTGTTGGCTTATTTGCCGAACAATGTGATGATTTGCGCAAAAAAGCAAGAAGCAAGGCGAGAAACTTTATCGACAAGCAAAAAGAACTGCAAAGACAAAAAAATTACACAAAACGCCGAGAAAATCACAAATCAAACACAGAAAACTTGCAAACAATTTGCTTGGTTCATGCGACAAGTTTCTATCCACAAAAAAACTCGGACGGTCGTTATGTAATTGAAACAACCGCACACGCAACAAATTATCTGTTGCCACGCCCGACCGTACATTTTACATGTAATCATATTGTTGAATCGCATACAGAGGGCAATTGGGCACATTCGCCATATATTATACTTGCGCCGCTGTGCGATGTAATTAAAGAAAATGGTAATCCAGAGGTTTTTGGTGCCGTCGATACGTTTTTCTTGCCAGATCAGGATAAAGGTCTGTTATTACCTGACTCTGTTATGATTGTTGAGCCATCAGATCGCCTGCCCGCTGATAAACTTCATATAATAACCAAAAACAACCATGTTTATTATAGAAACTGTGATTTTACAGATGAACATAAGAGAAAACTGGGCACCAATTCCGATGACAACATATTGCTGGCGCAACTATCACGAGATTATGCCACACAACAAATAATGGCTCAAAATGGTTTTGACTATCAGGACGGGAATGTCATAAGCAATGAAACCATTTTAGAAAAGTATCGAAACATTGCCGCGGAACAAGGCTTTACCCCCGGGGGAAAATATGCTCACGTTTCTAGTGACTCATATATAGACCCAGCCAGGTATCATATAGAGGCAGCCATACTGTCTATTGAAAAAGGAGAAAAAATATCACCTGACACGAAAGAAGAAGTAACAAAATGGGTGGAAAAATATATTTTGGGCGATGAAGTCCCCACAAAACTTTATTACCACAATAGAAAAATAAACTATGTCGTAGACGGTTTTAATGCGGCGAGGGACAGACTGATAAAATCTATGAAGGAAAAAATCAAATCCAAAGAAGACCTGAAAGCATACCTAGATGCCATTCAGGTGAGAGAATCGGGAAGTAAATTGGGCTAGGCCATTGCAAGGTGCAAGATATAGGCCGCGTACACAACCAAAAACACCATACCATTTGAACGGCTTAACAGGCAGTCACGCGACACAAACAGCATAAGTAATGCAACCGCGACCAAGGCCATCGCACAATCAAACAAAAATGCTGGACTGAATGCTATAGGCAATATAGCGCCCGCCAATCCCAGCACAAATAAAATGTTAAAGATATTAGACCCGATAATATTGCCAATGGCCAGATCCGCCTGTCCTTTTCTGGCGGCGATTATGCTGATAACTAATTCCGGCAAGCTGGTACCAAGTGCAACAATGGTCAGACCGATTAAACGCTGAGACACACCAAGGTGGCGTGCGATATCCGATGCGGATTCTACGGTCAGATTACTGCCCCAGATAAGCGCGATAATACCAAGAATTACATAGAGCGCTATCTTGGGGCGACTTAAAGGCCTAATTTCCGGTGTTTCGCATTTGCCGTCACATGAAAAGAAATATAAATAAACCAAAAACGCCACAAACAGCCCCAGCAGAACAAATGCACAGCCGCGTGTGACCATACCATAGTGCGCACCCATAATACACAACAGCAAAGTTATCGCGCCCATAAATGGTAACTCGTAACGGACGGTTGTTTTTTGTACCGTCAGCGAACTAATCACAGATGTCACACCAAGTATCAATAATATATTCGCAATATTCGAGCCGATAACATTACCCAGCGCAATACCATTTGAACCCTGAAGTGCGGAAACAATACTGACCGCCGCCTCTGGCGCACTGGTTCCCATAGCAACAACTGTTAACCCGATTACAATTGGCGGGATACAAAGGCGCGCGGCAAGCGCGGATGCACCTTCGACAAAATAGTCAGCACCGCGTATCAGCAATATAAATCCAAACGCCAACAGTAAAAAATCAACCAGCATAAATATCCCCCGTACGGTGGTATATGATAAAAATTATTCGACTAAATAACAAGAGAAATAATAAAAAAATCCCCCGTTTGGGGGATTGGTTATCTGGTTTTAACAGGTATATACTTTAACGCCATACTTTCTGGATACATTTTATCCAACAAGAATTTATCAAAACCCGCAACCGAGTGAATCTTGGTCAAAACCTGTGGGTCTTTCTTGATAAGACGGCCCAATGATACGAACCAGGCTTTTGGTTTACGGCGCAACGCAATCAGTTCTTTATATAATGCTTCGCTTTGCTTTTCGGTTGGTTTGTAGCCCTGCTCGCTCATAATGCGCAAAATCATATCAGTCTGTTCAGCACATGTATACTGTAATTCGCCAGCGCTGCTGAGGGCTGAAAAAAACGAGGCAAAAGTAAACACAACAGCAGTAGAATTAATAAAATGGGATGCAAAGTTATCATTTTCAAACATTTGCGTTGAAACTTGCATGCTCCAGAAAGTGATACTGGCAAGCACACCTGCCGCACCATATGCAAACATGTTTACATCGCCAAGGGGTGCCAATTTTTCTTCCTTGGATGTCGCATCCATGTAAACATTTGTATTATGTGTGAATTGTACTTCATCCAATTCATATTCACGTTCCATTCGTTCTTGCGCTTTTTTTCTTTTAATCTTTTCAATATTCGAAGCGCGTTTAGCCATCGAAATTTTGGTCATAATTACACTTTTATTTTCTGCCATTTTAAATTCCTTTTATAGTTCTTGGCTCTTTTCCTGCCTTATAATGTAATACGCGATTCAATTTTGTCAAGGTAAAACCAAAAAATTTATGCTATTTCTTTCATTGTTTAAGACGAAATGATAGTCCCCTATTCAAGGGGTTAGTATAAAAAGGGTCCGCGGGAGGCGGACCTGTGTTCTTATATCAATTTACCCATTGCAACGGCGGTATCACACATGCGGTTCGAAAAGCCCCATTCATTGTCATACCATGCGGTGACATGTACCAGTTTATCGCCCAATACCTTGGTCATTCCGGCATCAAATACAGAACTGTGCGCATCGTGCGTAAAGTCAATCGATACCAATGGCAAATCGTTATAGCCAAATGTCTTGGATTCGGCCGCCTTCATCGCAGCATTTACTTCTTCGACAGTTGCATCGTTTGCCAAATTCGCAACCAATTCAACAACAGATACATCTGGTGTTGGAACGCGAATTGCCATACCGTCCAGTTTGCCCGCCAATTCAGGCAAAACCAAACCAATTGCCTTGGCTGCGCCTGTGCTGGTTGGAATCATAGACAGGTTTGCCGCGCGCGCACGACGAAAGTCTTTGTGGTTTTTATCCAACAACTGTTGGTCGCCTGTGTATGCGTGAACAGTTGTCATCCAACCCGACAACAAGCCGAATTTGTCATTCAGAACCTTGACCACTGGTGCCAGACAGTTTGTTGTGCATGATGCGTTCGAAACAATCAAATCGTTCGCGGTCAATGTATCCTGATTCACACCATAAACGATTGTTTTGTCCGCACCAGCAGATGGCGCAGATACCAACACGCGTTTTGCGCCCGCATCCAGATGAACGCGCGCCTTGTCCGCGGCGGTAAAGATGCCAGTGCATTCCATAACGATATCGACATTCATTTCGCCCCATGGCAATTTAGACGGATCACGTTCGGCCAAACATTTAACCTTTTGATTGCCGACGATGATATAATCGTCTTTTAATTCAACATCCATAGGCAGGTTGCCATGTACAGAATCATACTTTAACAAATAGGCGTTCTGTTCGGCAGGTGCCAAATCATTTACCGCAACGAATTCAATATCATCACGACCGGATTCCAATGCAGCACGCAATACCAAGCGACCAATGCGACCGAATCCGTTAATTGCTACTCTTACTTTTGACATATTATTTTCCTTTCGTTTAATTGGACAGGTCTATTTTAACACCATATTTTTATCAATTACAATATTTTATTTACTTTATAAATGAGTGGACTATAATCAACGGGAAATGAAATACAGTGCCTTTATCATCACAGGACCAACCGCATCCGGCAAATCCAGTTTTGCCCATGATTTGGCACGCAAAATAAATGGCACAATTATAAACTGTGACAGTGTCCAGATATATCGTGGTATCGAAAATATCGCCGCCAGTCCTTTTGCAGGGCGTGAAATCGCGGACAACATTGACGGTGTGCCATACAGACTGTTTTCCATATTGCCTTTGACCGAACAAATCAGCGTGGCAGATTATCTTAATCTGGCGCAGGCGGAATACTATGCCGCAATCGCGGAAGGCCGCACACCTATATTTGTTGGTGGGACGGGATACTATATAAATGCACTTGTGAACGGAATATCGCCTATGCCGGATATCAGTCCGGAAAATCGTGCGCGTGCACGTGAAATGGTCGCGACTGATATTGACGGGGCACGCAAAATGCTGAACGCAGACTTTGCCGCGACTGACCCACAGCGTGTGGCACGCGCATTGGAAGTGTTGCTGGAAACCGGGGTCCAACTGACCGAATTTCAATCCAGACCGCGCGTGGGTGCGGTTGCGCCAAGTGCAACACGCGTGCTGATAAATCCAGATACCGCCCTGCTGCGTGAACGGATTGCGGTACGCGTTCCAGAAATGCTGAACGGGGGCGCACTGGACGAAGCACACGCCGTAATCAAGTCTGGCTGGGATGAAAATCGCGCGATTGGGGCCAGCCAACTGTGCCGATATATACGCGGTGAAATTGATATGGAACAATGTATCGAAAACTGGATAACAAAAACCAATCAATATGCCAAGCGTCAGCGCACATGGTTCAGAACACAATATAATCCAGATATTATTATCGACCATACACCAACAGACGCAGATGTGCTGGATATTATTAAATAAATCGATGAATCCAGACTTTTTGTTTCAACTTTATTAAAATAAAAAACACCGTCATTCGACGGTGTAATCCTGGCGGGATTGACGGGGCTCGAACCCGCGACCTTCTGCGTGACAGGCAGACGCTCTAAACCAGCTGAGCTACAACCCCTTAAAGCGTTACCTATAATATACTGTTGTCGGAATAAAAGCAAGTGTTTTTTTCAATATTTTTTATTTTTTTATTTTCATACTTTTTTGCGCTTGTTTTGCGATGCGAAACTTGTCTATAATCGCCATAGTTAACCAAATGGGGAAGGAATGAATATCAAAGGTTTAAATTCAGCACAAGTAAACGCAAGCAGAAAAAAATACGGCGAAAATAAAATGCCGGACCCAAAATTAAAGTCCGCATGGCAGTTCTTTATTGAGGTCTTTAAAGATAAACTAAATATGATTTTATTGGTCATGATGTGTATGTTTATCGCACTTAGCGCACTGGGTTATGGCGATATATACGAGGCAATAGGTATCGGTATAGTGTTGCTGGTCGTGACTTTTACCACCGTTGGAACAAAATTAAAGAGTCAACGCAGTGCCGAAGAACTGCGCAAGCGTACTTCGCTGCAATTTGTTAGTGTTTTGCGCAATGGTGTTCTGAAAAAAGTTAACAGTGTCGAAGTTGTGGTTGATGATATCGTTATCGTTCAGGCAGGCGAAACAATCTGTGCCGATGGTTATATGGTCGAAGGCGCAATCAGCGTTAACAATGCTATATTAAACGGCGAAAGTGACGAGTGCGAAAAATCCCCTGTTCCACATAACTATAAATATGACCGCGCAGCCGCGATTACTGGCGACAACTATATTGACAAGCACAGTGTTTTCGCGGGAACTTCCGTACTTAGTGGCGAAGGCAAAATGCGCGTGACACGCGTTGGAACAGACACCGAAAACGCCAAGATTATGATGTCGTTGCAGTCCATTGACGAAGTCAAGACTACCCTGCAGTTACAGTTGGACAGTTTGGCCGAAATTATCAGCAAGGTCGGTTCTCTGTGCGCGGCAATAATCTTTATCGTGCTGATGATTGTAAATCTGAATTCAGGTGACATGACAACAAATGCAGGACTGCTGTATATTATATTCAGTTGCCTGACCGTTGCATTGACTATCTTTGTGGCCGCTGTGCCCGAGGGCCTGCCCTTTATCATTGGGATTATTACCAGCCAAAATGTTAAGACTATGATTAAGAACAATATTCTGGCCAAGAATCCAAATAAGATACCCGAGGCCGGAAATATTCAACTGCTGTGTACCGACAAGACTGGCACACTGACACGCGGATACTTGTGGCCTGTACACAACTTTACAGCAGATGGCACAGATATAGGATTTGACACAACAGATGGTGGCAAGGTAAAAAAACTGTTCGTAACAAATATTGCGCTGACTAATAACTCTTCATACACTTCACGCGGCGCGGTGACAGGCGGAAATCTTACCAGTCGCGCACTGTTTGGCGCACTAAAAAAACACGCCAAAGAAATTACAAAAACTCAAAATGACACTCGTATTATGGATCGTATGGTGTTTAACAGCGCAAACAAGTTTTCTGCTACACGTGTGAATAAAAATCTGTCATATTTTATGGGCGCACCAGAAGTTATTTTGGCCCACGCAAAATTCTATGTGGACCAGAACGGAGCAACACATAAAATTAACAAGAAAAAAATTCAGGCGTTGCTTCAGGAAAATGCAGCACGCGCTATGCGCTTGGTCGCAACCGCATACAGTTCTTCGTGGGTGACGGATAATAAACTGCCCGATGATTTGGTGTTTATTACACTGGTCGCAATGCGTGACGAAGTGCGCGAAGGCGTGCCACAGGTTGTAAAGTCACTGACAACATCTGGCGTTCAGGTGATGATGATAACAGGTGATATTATCGATACTGCGCGCGCAATTGCGTTGGACTGTGGAATTATGTCAAAGCCAGATGATATTGCGGTGACAGCAGCAGAACTGGCCGAGATGAGCGATACCAAGGCCAAGAAGATATTACATAAAATAAAGGTTATCGCACGCGCAACACCTGAAACAAAACTGCGCATAGTTAAACTGGCCCAGTCCCAGAATAAATGCATCGGAATGTGTGGCGATGGCACAAATGATGCGCCCGCACTAAAACGCGCAGATGTTGGCTTTGCAATGGGTGACGGGACAGATGTCTGTAAAGAATCAAGCGATATTATCATCACAGATAATAACTTTGTTTCCGTTGCAAACAGCATCCTGTTGGGACGCACTTTTGTACACAATGTTATAAACTTCTTGCGCTTTCAATTACCGATTAACTTTGCGTTGGTGACACTTAGCATTTTGTTCCCACTGTTGTTCGGCTTTGACGCGTTTACCGCTGTACAAATTCTGATTATCAATATCGTTATGGACAGTCTGAATTCATTGGCGTTCGGCGGCGAACCCGCCCGCCCAGAGTATCTTAGTGAACCTGCCCAGCAAAAAAACGCACCTTTGCTGTCTTGGGCTGTGATACGCCAGATTGCGTGGACAACACTTGGGTTTATTGCGGTGTTTGCGCTGTTTGAAATTCCATTTGTGCGCGCAATGTTTGCCACACCAGAAACATATATGTCCGCACGATTTGCGCTGTTGGTGATTATGGCAATATTTAATGGATTCTGCGTTCGTGCAGTTGGATATAATCTGTTTGCAGGCCTGTCCAAGAACCCAATGTTTGTATTGGTTGCATTTGGTGTAATTGCCAGCACAGTCGCATGTGTAATGTTTGGTGGCGCGGTATTACAACTGGCACCGCTGGACTGGTCACAGTGGGGAATCATATTCGCGATGGCGTTGATGATAATCCCACTAAACGCGATAAGAAAAATGCTGACTCGATAAAAAGACAACCGCCGAAACGGCGGTTGTCTTTTTATGTTCCTGCTTTATTTTTTCGCACCACCAAATACAACATTCATTTGACGGTCTGATTCTGAATACTGGGCCATACCACTGAATTCACTTGGCGCATTATTATCACCATAGTATTTAATATCCAGTTTGTCTGTATCCGCAAATGTGCCACCGGTCATTTCAAAGCCCGCGGCGGTTTCACCAGTGAACTGTACATTTGCCATAGAACCTTCCTGACGAGAAACAACCACATTGTGCCAATTGGAATCAGTAAAGTCCATTGTCAGCGTTTCGTCTCCATCGTTGAACACAAGTGTTGTTGCACCATTGACCGCTAATGTTTTCGCATCAGCACCCGTTACCGCGCCTGTGGCATATCCATTAAACTGATATTCACCCGACATATCCGCGGTGCTAACCTGTTTTATGTCATAACCACCAACAAAGTAATCCGTTGATACTGGCTGTGACTTTGTTTCGCCGTCCACAGTCACATTTTTCATAACAGCAAGCGAACCAAAATCCGAATACTTTAACCCATATTTCGCACCCAAAGAATTCAACACAGCAGTGCCAGCGACTTCGCCATCAGTATATTCAAAGTTATTCTTGACGGTTCGCAAAAAAGACTTTGTGCCGCCCCCCGTTATAGAATCAAGACCAACGATGCGTCCCTTGTCATTCAGGACTAACTTTATCGTTTCGCCATTAACTGTTTCCAGTTCCAAATCCGACAAACCGCGCGTCATTGGTTCCCAACGCCAATCCGCGGCATCGTTATCATAATCAAAGAAGCGATTCAAAATATCCTGATATTTGGCCAGAACAGCAGATCTGATAGCCGCCCTATCGTCATCGGATAATTCAGTCGACGAATATTCCGTTTTACCACCAATAATTTTATAACTTTCCACCAATTGGGTTGGGGTCAGGCCCGCAAATTCTGTATCATCGGAAAATTTGGTAAGGGTTTTTAATTTTTCAACCGCGGCCACATATTGTTTACCCATTATATTGTCCGGAATTCTGTCTGTTTGTGTGGTTGAATGCCCGATACGATTATCGGTACTGCTGTCGGTTGACGAGACTGTACTGGCCCCACGTATCCCCAATGCGGAATGCACATATGATACTGTATCGGCCTGATTGTTTACAGACTGAGATATCCCTATAACCTCGCTGTTAAATGCCTGAATTGCCACCAATTCATTCTTGGTATTAGTGGTATCAATCTTGTGCGCAGAATCACCACCGCCGCACGCAGCCAATGCAACAACACATGATAATACGGATATTTTCTTCATCAACTTTCCCCCTTGGTTGATTTAATTTTGCCCTATAACGCATAACAAATCAAGATATAAAAACGCCCCAAAAACGCGGGGCGCGGACATGAAACTTTAATTTTTTTATCGGTCACGACGGGTTTCCGGTCTGTCAACCCAAATCCATATCAGCCATATCAAGGCCGCGATACCGATTATCGCATATACTATATTACTGGCCAATGTTGCAGGGCCAAATAAAAATGCAACCAAGTCAAAACCAAAGATACCAATCAATCCCCAGTTCAGGGCACCGATAAAGGTCAATGGTTTTAGAACATAGCTTGTCAGTCCTCTCATCTTCTCTCTCCTTTTCAAGGTTTTTGACTATCTTGTTCGAACAAGACAATCATATTATAAACCTTTTTAAATGCGCACGCAATCGCAATACCGCATTTAGGAAAAGGTACCTAGACCGCAGAAAACCATATGCATACATAAACAAATTGCCGCAAAAAAACACCCCCAAACGGGGGATTTTTTATTTCAAATAAAATGTAATCGTCGCAACCACACGAACTTTTTTGTTTATGGCCTGACGCTCGTTCGATGACCAGCTGTCGGTTGGGTCGCGCGCTTCGATACTAAACACACCTTGGTTGGCACTTTTGATTTTACCAAGTTTGGCATCCGCATCTTTGGCAAATTGTTCGCCAGCCGAGGTGGCGTTTTTGGTCGCCTGCTCTATCATCGATATTTTGATATCATTCAGACCGTTAAATATATAAATAGGACCAGAATAATCTTCGGTGACAGTTATGCCACGACGAACCAATTCACCCATACGGCGCGACACCGCATCAACCAATTCAACATTGTGCGAACGAACCATTACGCCAGTATCGATAACATAACGACCATCATTGTTCTGGGATTTTAATTCTGCATCGGAATAGCCCGCATATTTATCACGAACCTGGACACGCAGATTCTGAATATCCGATTCCGCAAAACCAGCGCCCGTCAGGAAATTATGAATTTCCGTGATATCGCTGTCTATTTCAGACTGCAACACCGCCAAATCGCCGCCAACACCATTGATTTTGATATTCCATACGGCGGTATCAGCCACAACATCACGTTCCGCCAAGCCTTTGACAGTGACAGTACGACCAGACATAGCGCGATAGATTCCGTCACCAATAAAGAATCCACCCAGCGCAACACCAATCGCCAGCACGGCCAGCCAAACACCAGGAATTGATTTTAATTTATTTGTTAATTTCATTTTTCCCTCCGCCTGTTATTTGTTAATGAAAGTTTACAACAAAGATATCGCCTGTGTCAAAACTATTGTATCAGGTACTTTATCGCATAATCTGCCAAATGTAATCCAAATGCACCTGTGACCGTTATCATCGACCCCAGATTACGCCCAGCCAACGCAGGTACTGCGGGGGTCTCGGATGAAAATACGGTCGCAAAATCTGGCAATCCTTGTTCACGCACCGCACGACGAACACGTGCCGCCAATGGGCATACAGAAGTCTTGGAAATTGGCGCAACTTTTATTTTTGTAATATCTGTTTTAAGTGCCGCCCCCATACTGGCAATCATTGGCACATTGTTTTTTGCACACCACGCGGCCAGCGCAATCTTGGACGGGACTGTATCAATCGCATCAATTACAAAGTCTGGTCTGATTTCCAATTCAGTTTCCGCATCAAAGAACATATTTAATGCGGTCACATTTATATCGGGCGAAATTTCCGCAATTCGTGCAGCGGCCACTGTAACCTTTGGTTCGCCAACATTTGTTGACAGCGCAAATAACTGGCGATTAATGTTTGATTCTTCGATTTTATCAAAATCAACAATGATTAAATTGCCGATACCGCTACGGGCCAAGGCCTCGATTACAAAAGAACCAACCGCGCCACACCCCACAACCATAACTGTGGATTTTTGCAGTTTTTCAATTGCGGCATCGCCCATCAATAATCTAATCCTGTGCAGTCTGTCCATGTCCAATCATCCGTATAGCGTTGTTATATATTATATCGGCAAATTTTGCGATGTCTATGTTCAAAAGCGCGGCAATCTGTTTGGTGATTTCAATCACAGAATCCGGATTATCAGAATCACTTTCAATCAACAGACGATTAAGCGGAGTGTTTTTTATACGCGCCAAACCTCGTTCTGATTTAAGTGCTCGTGCACCATACGAAAAGTACGCATTGTATTTATCCGCCACGCGTGTAATCTGGTCAGCAGGTCCAGAAAAACCATGAAACAGTATTCTTGGTGGCATTTTGTGTGATGGGCGCGCATTAAACACAGCCAGCATTTCATCCCATGCGCCAACACAATGAATATGCGCTGTACGCGAAAGGCGTGCCGCGATATCAAGTTGCGCAGTAAAAATATCGATTTGTTTTTCAAATTCTGGATGATTAGAATCCAGCCCAATCTCGCCAACCATCAGATCTGGATTTTCTATCAATATGCGCTCCATATTCTCAATCCAGCCAGAAGGTAAATTATCAATATACCACGGATGAACACCAATCGCGCCCCACTGATAATCCACAACATGCGCCCAGTCATCAATGCGCGCTGAATTAAATATCGCGGAAACAGTCCCTGTATAGGGTACCTTGGGCAAATGACAATGCGCATCAAAATATTTAACCATATGGTTATGATACCACGATTGACAGGTCACGCAATGTATTTTGTGTGTATTTTTATTCGCCAAACACAGACTTTACAGCGCTTGCGTATTCGCGGAACAAATCTGACTTGTCCTTATGTTGCGCAAAAATCTCTGCCAGTGAACAATAGTACCATTTTTGCTGCTCATAACCACGCTTGAAACGCGACCATGTTTGTTCCCCGTATTTTTCCAAGTCTGATGCAATACTAGAAATATTGCTTAATTTGTCCGCACAGATTACCATCAGCTGCTCGACATCATTAACTGTGCGCAAAGTATTAATCGTGTGTTCTTTGCGCTGTTCCCAAGATAAAGACTTGTCCGGTTCGGATGCCCCAAGAACCAAATCCGTTATACGATCACCAAAGGCCGCACGCAATTCGGATTCTGTTGTTGGTGTATCTTCCAGCGTATCGTGTAATATGCCGGCCGCTATTGCATCAGCACTGGCGTTGTGCATAATCAGATATTGCATAACTGCAACAGGATGCACGATATATGGAAACCTGGTTGATTTTCTGTACTGACCACTGTGGGCATTAGTCGCGAAATTTAACGCAGAAAAAATTTTATCCGTCATAACACAAATCCTTTGTTTTTATATATCACGCACAACAGTCCGCATATGCCACGAAAAGCATGCGTGAAATTTTTGTTAAGATTGGAGGGTTTATTTGCGTGGGATTCTTTACCACACATACTATTATATCACAACAACAGCAAAAGTAAAGTGCAAGATACGCATTAAATCAAAACATAAGAATACTAACCTATGGCGCGCAAAGCGAAAAATACATAATATAACAACTCTAACAAGAATTTATACCAAGACATCCGCACATGACACATCACGACGCACTTTGGAACACAATAAATAAAATCGCAACAATTAACAATAAAACACGCTCGGGATTGGCAAGATTATGTAAACTGGATGCAACTGCTTTCAATCCAAGCAAGCGTTTTTCTGTACACGGACAGCCACGATGGATTAGTACGGAAACATTGTACAAAATCTTGACGCATACTAATACCACACCTGTTCAATTTGCTGAACTGTTTCAGGGATTTCTGGACGACAAATACAAAGATTAAAAACCGATATAGTCCGCAGTTTTTCAACACCGCTTTCAACCGCAGGTTGTTTGCCTTGACTAAAAACAAGATATAGAAAATAATTCGTTCTGAATATAAATAAAAAATAACAAAAGGAAGGAATTATGAGCCATCATGACGCACTGTGGGAAACAATCAAATATATCGCCAAAGAAAATGGTATCACACGTTCTGGGCTGGCGCGAAAATGCGGATTAGATGCCACAACTTTTAATTACAGCAAATGCCAGTCCCCAGACGGCAAGCCACGCTGGATATCAACACACACATTGTACAAGGTATTAGTCTGTACAAATACCACCCCAAAGAAATTTGCTACGATTTTTGAATCCTTTTTGGATTGTGATGAAAAATAACGCGAACCCTTTTTGGGTTCTCGTCCGCGCCCCATACAAAAATTAAACGACCAGCAAGCGGTCGTTGAATTTTTGGTGGGGACACAGGGACTGTAAATCCCCATCTGCACCGCGTCGGTGCGATGGGCCCCATTCACTACGTAGGGTTCAAACGGCGCATACGCTTGTTTTCACCAACTGGCGTTCCGAACCCTTTTTTGGGTTCTCGTCCGCGTCCCATGAAAAAATTAAACGACCGGCAAGCGGTCGTTGAATTTTTGGTGGGGACACAGGGACTCGAACCCTGGACCCAATGATTAAAAGTCATTTGCTCTACCAACTGAGCTATGTCCCCAAAACTGAACCGGAAATTAAGAATATTTCTATCCTTTTTCCGTGGTTCGGGGCAAATTCTGACACATTTCAAATCAAAAATCAAGAAAAAATAATAAAAATTTGTACTTTTTTATTTCTGGGATGCGGGTGTGTCCGATAAATGCTTGGACAACTTTAATGCGGCAACACTGTCCGAATCCAACCAATCAAGAATATGTGTCATAATATTTTCCACATATTTTGCGGAAATCCGGCGATTTTTATGAAATTTGTTCTCGTTCATAAGGTGCGTCATATCGCGCGCCAATGCGGTCAAGTTTTCTAGTTGGTCGCTGGTTAAAACATCCGTCTGGCCGTTGCGATACAATAATGTATCAAGGTCATTATGATATGCGCGCAATTGATTCATAATGTTGGCATCTATTTTTAAACGCGTGGATATTTCTGATACCCGCCAGGTCAACATGCGGTTCAGATTCTCTACCGTCAACTTACTGCGGACGCTCATAGAATCGCGCAGGACCATTATCAAATTCAGTATCAATGTATTTAATTGGTCACCTATTGTATTTGCCATATGTCGTTTCATCTGACGCGTAATTCTGGAATTTGTGTAATCGTATAATAAAAACACCAGCGGTATCGACAAAAGGGATGCAGAAACATTTATAATTAAATCCCGCAGATTCTCGGTCGGGGCATTATCAATCGCATCAGTGTAAAGAACCACACCACCGGCAATAGACATCAAGTACGGCAACGACTTTAATAAAAAAGTGCGGATATTTAACTTCATATCCACACTTTATTACAAAGCAAAAACAATGTGCCACAGGAACGATTACCTAGAGATCTTCCTGCATGGCTGGGCGAATTGTTTTGACGGTCTTTTTAACCGGTTCTGTACCAACCGCGCAACGATCACGAATAAACAGCAGTGCCCACAGCCCTATTCCGACCAGCAACGCGCCCAGTATCAAAATACTGTAACGCCAGCTGCCCAATGTGCCACCCAATCCAATCAAGAAACATGTACCGACATAGATGATATTGTCGCCGATACTGTACAAAGACAAGATTACCGAACGATAAGACTGAGGCAAGAAATCTTGGAATCTGGAATACAACAATACGAAAATCGCCGCAAACAGTACATAGGACATACCCAGCAGCCAAATGCCCGCAACAGAATAAAACATCGAGAACAACACATATCCGCCACCCGCGACACAAATTGCTGTATAAAGAATCCAATCTGGCACGCGCTTGAAACGATAAGCGAATGTTTGTCCCAAAATCGTACAACCAAGAATAAAGAACTGAACAATACCAACAAACGCCACTGGCAAACCAATTTCCACACCAATCGGGCTAAGGTAATCGTCCAGATAGTTAACATTACTGACCAACAATGTCAGCATCATCATCAAGAATATACACGGCGTGCGAACACACATACGCGTTCCTGTTTTGAACAAGGTTAAAAATCTGGTCTTGCGAACCTTGGCCTGTTTGTTTTTCTTGGCCGAGCGCAATTTGATCCGCAACAAGAACAACACTGACAATCCCAAAATAGCAATAGAAATATATGTAATCCATTCAAACCCCATAAATATCAGCAACGAACCAAATGCAGACAATGCCGCGCCAACTGCTGATACATTATATCGCACACCCAAAACACGCGCATATATGTCGTGGTGACGGCGCGCGCGCAATTCGTCATATAGCATACCTTCGAATGCGACATTCCAAAATGCAGCATGAATCCCCCACAGGAACATACCAAACGCAAAGCCAAAATACGACGGCACATAAATCCACAGCAAAAAGCCAACAGCCTTTAAAATCTGGCTTAGAACCATCGCGTATCGCTGGCCCAGTTTATTTGTCACCCATGTGACAGGCACCTGGGTCATAAAAGTACCAACAGATAAAATGATGAACAGTGACGAAAGTTGCATGTCGTTCATGCCATGTTCCTGCATAAAAATCGCATAAACCGGCGTTAATAACATCAACTTGTTCAAAAAAGTAAATGCGTACACATTTGTTAAAAACTGTCGCAAAGTCGAACGCTTTTTCATATTCCTTCCATTTTTTTGGGATTATATACTATTTTTTTATTTTTTTGTACTACAAATATTGAAAAAGGGGGCAGTTTGTACTATAATAAATTACTAAAGGGTAGCAGCCAAAGGAGTCGCTTATGACAATGAAGATGGATGATTTTTTATTAGAATATTTTAGACGCTTGCATTTTAGCAAGATGCCCGCCGAGCAGTTTTCACGTTTCTGTGACTATGCCAAGGCCAATGATGGTAAGGGTGACTTTGCAGGGAACATGAAAAAGTGGACGGATTTGCTGGAAAAAGATGCGGATGATAAATATGTCTTTGACGCTTTTGGCATCAAGAAAAAAGAGCAACTGAATCCAGAAACGGATTTATCACCTGAAGAATGGCGCAAACTGTATAAAGCCTTTGAAACCGCATTTCGTGGCATGGATGCTAACCGCAAAAGCTTTAAGTACAATGATAAAGCAACCACATTTTTAGACGAATATTTTGGTTCTATGTTTCAGCACCCCACTGCAAGTGCGGAAGCAGAGGCTCAAATTGCCAATTTACGTAATTTACTGGAAAGCCACCGCGATGAGCTGTCATACATTCTGGGAAATTATCTTGGCGATTTGTCATATGATGATTTATTAAAGGGTATAGACGAAAAAAAGTATAATTCAAATCCAGAATTCAAAGGCAAGGTTGCATCAAGTGCCCAAGTAGTATTATATCACGTGAATTCTAATGCAGAAACACGTCAGGCTTTGGGACTTAAGGCAGCGCCGGATTTTTCGGCAATTACAGATAAAGAAAAATTCGAAGTCAAGAACTATATGGAACAATACAACATAGAAGTGTTCAAAAGCGATTTACCCAATCTGCTGAATACCCTGTACAGTAATGGGAAAGTTTTCGAGGTATTTTCGCAATATGACAAGGGAAAAATATCCAAGCCGCTGAATGAAGCGCGCGAAAACATGCAGTATGATAAGTCCGACAGCAAAGATTACATACCACCAAAGGCCGAAGAAGAGTTGAGTATTCCTGAGCGTATATCAAAATGGTGGGGAAATACATATTCGGAAAACTTTGAAAAAATCCAAAAAGTTGGTAACCGTGTGTTCAAATCGCCCCAGGCGAAACTTATCTGCGAGGCAATTGATAAAGAAAAAATTAAGCCAAGCGATGGGTTGAAAAAAATTATAGATTCCGCGGAAAAAATCAAGGGTCGCATTAAAGTCAAATCTAATAAGGCAAGCGAACACTTTGATTGGATGATAAAAACATTAAAGACATTGGATTCCGATGGGAATCTGAACAAGACTTTTGAAGGTGCATTGCGAAACGGTGGCAAACTTAAAAAACTGGTCACAGAAATAATAATCAAAGCACTGGAAGCAAATCCGCCCAAAAAGGCCGAGGCACAAACCGCGATGGAGGTTCTGTCCGTTATAAAATATGGACTGACCACCAGCAAAGTTATGGATGCGTTTAACAGTTCTGATTTTTCAATATTCTCGGATAAAAATCTGTCATTGAATAAAAACGCCGGCGTTCAGTTTGTGACAAATGCATTGGATAAAAGTCTTAAATTCACATTCAAGGTACTGGGGTATGGACTGACGGCGGCGGGAAATCTTGTCCGTTCACGTGGAAGAAAGTTCAATGGCAACTCAAAAGAACTGAAGGCAATGATAGAGCGAGACAAAGCTGCCCATGAAGCAAAAAGAACCGGAATGGAAAACAGACTGGCGGCATACGATACGCAAATCGCCGCACTGGAGGCCGAAACAAGTGGAGCCAGAAGATACAACACAACCAGAACATCAAATATAATTACGGCTTTGCAGGACGAACTAGATAAACTGGGCGAAGAATGCGACATATGGGGATTGGATCCAGAAACAGGCGAAGCATCGACCGAAGAAGTTGACCAAATCAAAGAGGTGATAGCCAAGTTGCAAAAGCAGGTACAGGTCCTGACCAATGGTGGTGCGGAACAATCCAGAATTGATGAAGCAAACGACCAGCTGAATCAGGCACAAACCGCCCTAGCTGAGGCACAAGCGCGTTATGCCGAACAAAAAATACATGAAAACGAACTGAAGCCAAAGATTACAGCAACAAGAAAAAAACTTGAAAAAGCACAGGATAGATTACAGAAAAAACAAGAACAGATTACTAAATTTAATCAAGCAACCAGTACGCTTGAAGCCATGAAAGCGGAACGAGATGCCCTGCAGGAAAAAATCAATAATATTGATGACAGCAAGCAAAGCGACTTTGCCGACTTGATGGCATATTGGGACAAGTTGGAAACAGGCCGAACATTTCATACGGGCTCGCAGTATAAATGGACATGGCGCAGCAAATCAACACATCAAGCGGATTATGATAAAGTCAAAGATGATGAATTTAATGAATATATTGCGGCGTATAAGTCAAAACACTTTGGTATGACGGCGTAAAATCATAATCTTGATTTTTAATCGATTTTATGATATAATCTGTGAAAATAAGGCACCACGAATGTGGTGTCTTTTTTATATC
Organism: Alphaproteobacteria bacterium; assembly: GCA_017630405.1. Taxonomy (GTDB): domain Bacteria; phylum Pseudomonadota; class Alphaproteobacteria; order Rs-D84; family Rs-D84; genus Enterousia. The sequence goes on along the minus strand of JAGBVH010000006.1, from coordinate 12,253 downwards.
CCATGCCCAGCGCATGGGGATTTTTTTAGCTAAAAAATAAACAAAGGAAAAACATATGGCAAAAGTATTACAACTTAGACGCGGTACAACCGCACAGAACGATGCATTTACTGGACTGGACGGTGAACTGACAATGGATACCGAAACCAAGACTCTGCGCGTACACGATGGCGAAACACTTGGTGGTTTTACAGTCGGAAATAGCGAAAATAATACGGCAACCGGAACCAGTACATTTGACATTACAAGCGTACCAGATGAATTTTGGGCACAAATAGTCAATCAACACAGCAAAAATAATTCTTTGTCGATGATTGAAACCGAACCTGTGCCGACCAAGAACGCCGGAAGCACAATTACATATATAATTGACGAGGTCACACCTGTTATTGTGCGCCCTTATTTGGTGTGTAAATCTGACGCAAATGGATATGTGGCCGGCGATATTGTTGCAGCGTTTGGTATCGGTTCGCGCAGCGCACCTGCCCCATACACATATCAAAGTAATGGCAAATTATATATATGTATGATGATAGGCGGCGAAAACTATTGGGTCAGCAATAAATCAACCGGTGTGACCACAACAATAAATAATGAAAATTGGTCGCTGATATTCCGAGTTTATTATTGAAAATATTAAAATCATCTGCTATGCTTGGCGCGTAAAAAAAAGGATCTCACATGTATATACTTGCACTGAATTGCGGTTCTTCTTCCCTGAAGTACCAGGTGTTTGACGCGGATTCTAAACGCGCCATTGTTGGTGGTAATGTCGAAAAAATCGGATTGCCTGATTCTTTTGTCACCCAGAAATATCCTGATGGGACAAAGCAAAAGAAAGAAACATCCATGAAAAATCATGACGAGGCATTAAATGTGGTGCTGTTCATGTTGCGCGAAGCATCTATTGACCTGAACGAAATCAAGGGTGTTGGTCATCGCGTTGTTATGGGTGGCGACAAATTCGCATCTTCTGTTGAAATCAATGATGAAGTTATCAAGACAATTGATGAACTGTCCGCTATTGCGCCACTGCATAATCCATCTGCGTTGATGGGTATCGTGACCGCTAAACAGTTGTTGCCAAATGCGACACAGGTTGCTGTGTTTGATACTGCGTTCCACCAGACAATGCCTGACTATGCGTATCGCTATGCAGTGCCAAGCGCTTGGTATCGTGAACTGGGTGTACGCCGCTATGGATTCCACGGAACAAGCCATCTGTATGTTTCAAAGCGTGCGGCAAAAATGCTGGGCAAGCCTGCTAATGAATGCAACCTGATTACATTGCATATCGGTTCTGGTGCATCCGCAACTGCGATTAAAAACGGTGTTTCCGTTGATACTTCTTTGGGTATGACACCATTGGCAGGTTTGACAATGGGTACACGCCCTGGTGACTTGGACCCAGGTGTTGTATTGTATGTAATGAACCGTTTGGGTATTAACGCAGATCAAATGCAGAAACATTTGAACAAGGATTCTGGTTTGATGGGCATCACAGAATGCTATGCTGACCGCCGCGATGTAGAAGGTAACAAAGACGAAAATGATTTGTGCCGCTTGGCCATTGAAATGGAAGCACACAATGTGAAAAAGTATATCGGTGCGTTCATGGCTGAACTGGGCCATGTTGATGCCTTGGTCTTTACAGCAGGCGTGGGTGAAAATGACGATTACCTGCGCGAAAAATTCTGTGAAGGCTTGGAAGAATTGGGCATCAAAATGGACAAAGAAAAGAACGCGGTGGCATTGGCACGCAAAGGCGTTGATGAAGCCGTTATCAGCACAGATGACAGTCGCGTAAAAATCTTGATGATTGCCACAAACGAAGAATTGGTAATTGTCGAAGATACTTTGGCGATTATGAATGGCACATATAATCCAAATCATCTGGAAATGGATTACTCGTTCGTTAAATAAAAACTCCCCCGTTTGGGGGATTTTTTATGTCAAAAGAAAAACCCCTTCGCAAGCGAAGGGGAATTTTATTAACAACCGCCGGTCATATTGCCGATGATTTTTGAAACTGAAATATCTTTGTGCAGCAAGAAATCATATTCGCAATTACCAGATTTGTAAGAACCTGTGCAAGCAGCCAATGTCAAAACAGCAAACAATGCCAACATTAATTTTTTCATGTGTTCTCCTTTTTGGTTAAGTTCAACATATGAATTATACAGGAAACAGTTCCCAAATTCAATATTTATATCACGTTTTTCACCCAGTGAATTCGATGCCCACAAACAGCAATAACATCAAAGCGCGCATCACCCATCCAGCGGTTTTGCGACAGATATGTTTCGGCCGCACGACGCAATCGCGCAGCCTGGGCATTGGTAATTGCACCAAAGGCAATATCAAGGTTCTTGCGACGCTTGACCTCGACAAAGATGATTAAGTTTTTGCGGCGCGCAATAATATCTATTTCGGCACGATTGGTATTGCGGCCCGTAATATAGCGCGAACGAACGATGCGAAAGCCATGAAGTCGCAAATACATGCGCGCATAAAATTCCGCCCATAATCCAGATTGATACGAAGTACTAGAACGCATATGGCTTGGCCTTGAAGTTTTCACGCGCCTGTTGAATATTTTTAGCCAAATCAGATGCTTGACGACCTTGGTCGATTAAATCCAGTGCGCCATAATATGCTTTCATCATCGGGTCATATGCGTTGGTCGAAGAAATCCAAGTATCTGTTCCAGCATTTGGTGCGTCATATTTATCCAGCACACTTTGCCAAAAGGCAAGCACTTTGTTCTCCCATTGTTTTTCAAATTTTTCACCGGCACCTTCTTTTTCGCCCACATCGTTATTATAAACAACGCGATATACCAGATTATCACTGGCATTGGATGTCAGATACACCGTAATCGTTTCGCCAGTCTGGGGGCGTTCAAGGTGTACCTCGGACGCATAAAGCAAACCACGACTGCGCGCCAAGGTTTTGATACAGTTGTCCAAATCCTTGGGGATTACTGTGCCCTGTTGACGACATTCATAATCAAGATTATAACGCCAGTCTGGATGAATTGTGTATATTATACTGTTATTCTTGCGCGGGGTGTACAAACCCTTGGACTTGTAAAACAAAGTTTGGATATCTTCAAAAGGCATACCCAGCATAATACCAGCGATATCAAAACCAGCAACCGCAACTGGTGATGCCCCATCATTTAACTCAACCGATTCCATGGTGATATCATAATCGCCACTTTCCGCAATGGCAAAGTCATCAAATTCTTCGATAAGCGCACTGGCACATACAGCCATTGGCATAATCAAAGACATAAAAAATACAATTCTTTTCATCATTTTTTATTGCCATTCAACAACAACATCCAAAACCCTGAATCCGAATACCGCCAGTGGGTCGCCACCACTTTCAAGATGTTCGGATGTACTTTTTGCGCCAATCATTTTGACAAGCCCTGACAAGTCATATGATACCGACATATACATTATGCCATGTTTGACGGTTGGCTCAACAGAAAAATTATTCGGCTGGGCCCATGTCGTTAATGTAAACGGTACACGCAGATATCTTTCGCTGCCCTGATTTTGTTCGATATCATTTGGATTCACATAAACGGTGCGAAACATTCTGCTGTTGGCCATATTGGATATTTCAGGCGCTACATCTTTTAGCCAGCGTTCAAATACGCTGGGGGCCGAAATTATACGCATACCGGAATATGGATTATTCTTGCGATTTTCAATATTGTTATGATTTGGTAATACATAAAAATATTCTGTGACAAACTTTTGAATAATTTTATTTCGCAATGCTGTTTCACCCAGTGCACGATACGATTCTGGGTCTTCCATTCGCAAACTGGAACTGCTGTTTGGCTGAAAAAAGAAAGATTCGATACGTATCTTGGATGCGGAATCATAAATAGCGGCGCAGATAAACAGTGCCGCAACAGATGCCAGCAATATCAATACCCCCGAAAAAAGTGTCAATAAACGTTTCATTTGTTCACTTTATATGCGTAGAATCCCGATACATGATATCCCAACGACGGCGCAAAAATCTGCTTGTTGTTGCTGATATCAATTATACCAAAGATATCCATTTTCGAATTTTGATTTGATACGACCGTAACGCGAAACTGCCATGTATTACCAGCCGGTGTGATTGCGGTCAAAGGCTTCAGCTGCAGTGTTAACATATCCGCAGACCATACTTCGCCACGCAGAAAACGCTGCTGATAATTTGGTAATGTATTTTTAACAAATTGGTCATATAAATCATCTGTTGCGATACAGTACAGCGCGCATTCTTTAACTTCGGTAGAGCTGGTATTATCACGACCACATGTGACCTTGCGATCAGAGCATTCGCCCCATATTGCCTGATTAACAGAATCATCGGACGAGATATAAAACCAATTCTGGATAAACTTGTAAATAACGGATTCTTGAAGGGACTGTGCGGCCTTAATCTCGTGACCACGGATGTGGGAATGGCCGACAATTTCCCACTGGCCCGTCACCTGATTTACGGAAATTAAAAACGGATGGATTTTACTGCTGCGGTTCGCCCACATCAACAAACCACACGCAACCAGTATCATAAAGAATACAGACATAACTGCCACGCCTAGAAAACGTGACAGCGCAACCTGCCGACCGGCTGGAAATGTGGATGTGTCAAAATCCGCTGGATACTCCAATTATCCCCCCCATTTATATCGCGGTATTATGCCTGATATACCATGATGCAGGCGCAAGGACTTAATTTCAATTCGTTGTTGTCATAGCCAACACCAACCGGTTCGCGGTCGTAAACCTGACCACAGCCAGCAAGTGCAACCGCAACCAAAATGCCAAGAAATATTTTTTTCATATATACTCCCCTTTCCTTTTTCAAATTATACGCAATTTTAGGACGGCCCGTCAAGACTAAAACTGGGTTTCAAATGACAACAAGAAACGCTGTTCGCGGTCGTATTCTGTCATCTTTAATGGCCAGCCCCAACTGAAATTCATTGGACCCATTGGTGTATTCCAATAAATACCAACACCAACAGATGTGCGCCAAGAATCATCAATGTCATTTGGCTTATGCATATATGGGTCCGTATATTCTTTTTCAGGCGGTTTGCCCAACACACCGTAATCAAAGAATACAAAACCCTTAATCTGATATTCGTCTGGGATAAATATTGGGAAATTTAACTGGGTCGAACCATTTAATTTCCACAATCCACCCAATGCGTATGTTGAGTTATACCAAAGACGCGACCCAACACCAGCGACATCAAATCCACGCAGGGATTCACCACCCAAGAAATAGCGATAAACACGCGATACATACGCATCATTAATTGGCTGAATATATCCAAAGTCCAACGATGAACGCAGTTGCCAACGGTCATCGAAAAACTTTACCATACCGATAATATCACCGCTGTAGCGCATAAATGATTCAGTACCACCAAAACCTGTATAGGCAATCCCCAGATTCGCAACAATGCCGGTGTGGGTGTTATGGGCGAAATTACTGTCCAGATTATGATAGCGGAAACTGGTCCCCAGTGTATACAGATTTGCCTTTTGCCAGCCACCAGTTGCCTGAATATCATAGTTCTGGTCAAAGGATGCGGACAGACGAACATTTTGTGTCCAATGGTCGGTCAGTCTCCAACCCATACGACCCGCAATGGTCAAGGAATCACGATCGTATCCAAAACTGCCCAAAGATGAATAATCATACATTGTATATGATACATCAAATCCACCAGATAATTGACGGCCAAACAGATATGGTTCTGTGAAACTGAATAATGCCTGCTTTTGATATTCAGCAATCGAACCACGCAACTGCACGACCTGACCGCGGCCCATAAAGTTGTTTTCGGTAATGCCCGCATCAACCATAAAGCCGTTAATATTCGACCAACCAAATCCGCCCGACAATTCACCGGTTGGCTGCTCTTCGACCTTGATATCCAAATTCATCATATTTGAATCCGCAACACGGGTTGGGACCATTTGAACATCTTTGAAATAACGTGTGCGCATTAATTTCTGGCGGCCTTCTTCGATTGTCTGTAAAGAAAAAGGATCGCCCGCGCGCATTGGAATTAACTGTTCTATAACAGAATCAAATGTACGAACATTACCCAGAATATTTATCGTGTTCAGATAAATACGATTGGTTTTCTGAATCTTGAAATTTAAATCGATTGTTTTATCCGTATCGTTCTTGGTCGGAATTGGTTCAACATTGATAAACGCATAGCCATAGTCCGCAACAGCACTGCGAATAGCGGACATTGTTTCTTCGACTTTGTCCACATTATAGACATCACCCGCATCCATTACTATAACTTCGTTCAAGACTTCGGTTGGAACATCTGGGAACGGATTATCGATGGTTAATTTGCCAAAGTCGTATTGGTCGCCTTCGTCAACCGTAAACACAACAGAATAATATTCGCGATCAGGTGTAAATGTACCAGTTGTATCCTTGACCACAAAGTCAACATAGCCGTTACGCAAATAAAACTGACGCAACATTTGACCATCGTATTGGATTCTGTCTTCGTCAAATGTGTCGAACTGTGTCATAAAACGCCACCACGCATGTTCGCGCGATAAAATTTCACCACGAAGTGTGCGGTCAGAAAAATTCTTGTTACCTTCGAATTCAATATCTGTAATCCATGTCGGATGACCTTCGGTGATTTCATAGACAACATTTACACGATTATCATCCAGTTCGATTTTTTTAGGCTCGATTTTTGTTCCGAAAAAACCCTGACGCTGATACACCGTTAACAGACGCTGGACATCCGCACCGATTACAGATGCATCGTATGATGTGCGTTCCTTGGTCTTTAATTCTTTCTTTAAATCATCGGTGGAAACTTCATCATTTCCTTCGACCGTCACCATATTGATAATTGGTGCTTCGGCAACATCGATTTTCAAAACATTGCCGGACATACGAACATTTATTTTGGAAAAATATCCGCTTTCTTGTAATTTCTTGGCAATCGTATTGGTACGAGATTCACCAACATTATCGCCAACATTGACCCCAGATAAGATACGCACAGATTCCGCATCCATACGCTGGGCACCGGTCACATCTATACGCGAAACAGTCGCAGCATTTGCTGCGCCTGATATCGCTAATAAAATCGCAAGACAAGAAACTTTCTTCATAATCAATACCATCCAAATACACGTGCCAAATCATTCCACATAGTCAGCAGGAATAATCCCAATATCAAAACCCAGCCAACCATTATCGCAATTTCCATACCACGCCCCTGAAGTTTACGACGGGTGACGGCCTCGATAATCAATATCAACAGATAGCCACCATCCAATACCGGCAACGGCAATAAGTTCAACACCCCAAGATTTACAGACAGCAACGCAATCAAGGACAATAATGTAAAGAATCCAGCAAGCATCGCCTTGCCCGAATATTCCGCAATCGTTATAAATGAACCAAGTTGTTTTGATGAACGCTCGCCAGTGATGATTTGTTTAAGCACCACCAACAATGTCTTGGATTCATAATAAGTTTTGCGGGCACCAGAATACATAGCGCGGAACAAACCTTGGGATTTTGGGGCAGCACGACGCGCACCGTCCGCAACCATACCCCATCTGTCCGATGGTGCCAGTTTTATATTAACCAATTTATCGCCACGAACAATAAGAACATCTGCTTCGCGATTTGATGCCAATTCTTTGGCCAAAATAACTTCGCCCCAGTTTGAAATCTTTTCGTCATCAATACGAACAATTGTATCTCCTGGTTTAACGCCGGCCTTGAATGCGACAGATTCCTGAATAACCTGACCGATAACTGGCAGTTGAGAATTACCAACCAAACTTGGCTTGAACATAAACAGCGATGTATAAATACCCCACGCCAAAACAAAATTCATAAACACGCCAGCAGCAATAATTATAAACTGTTTCCACGCAGGCGCAGACAGATAATGGCCCTTCTTTTTTTCCGCAGGTAATTCTGTGTACTTTTTGCGATTAAACATATCTTCTTGGCCATAGATTGAAACATACCCCCCCAATGGCAGGCACGCAATCTTCCATATCGTGCCACGATGATCAGTCCATTTAATCAACGCAGGCCCAAAACCAATTGAAAACGCATCAACACGAACACCCGCCCAGCGAGCCGCCAAAAAGTGCCCCAGTTCGTGTACAAAAACCACGACACCCAATACAACCAACAATGCGACTATGGTCAAAATAAACTGCATTTCTACCTTTCCTTCGTGCTTAATCTTATAACATTACCAACCATACCAATGGCAGCGCATAAATCCAACCGTCAAATCTGTCCAGCAGACCACCATGCCCCATCAGTAATTTACCAAAATCTTTGATACCAAGTTTACGCTTAATCCAACTGGCAGTCAGGTCACCATACTGGGACAACAGGGATACACTGATACCAATCCACAACAACTGTGGCATAAATGTATCTGCACCCAACAAGCCATACATCACAGATGCAAATGTACCACATGCGATACCTGCAATCTGACCGGCCCAAGTCTTGTGTGCAGACAGGCGTTCCCACATTTTGTCACCACCAATCATACGACCAAAGAACCATGCGCCAATATCAGCAAAACTGATGATTAACAACAACAGCAATATTATCCAAGGGCGCGCGCCAACAACATTTATCGCAGCCAGCATCACAAACAACCACGCCAAGAAACCAACAAAAGGAACGGCGTTCTTGACCAGAACTTTGCGTGGTGCATTATGCAGACACAAAATCATTTCCACAATCATACCCAACGCAATCAAAATCCCAAGATATCGAACCGCAGGGAAACCAAAATGCTCGCACACTGCCGCACCAATGGCAACCAGTGCCATTATCATCCCCATAATGATTCTTTTTGTTGTATTTGACATAACCGTCCCCTTTCCTATGTTCTTATTACTTTTTGCCCAGATAATTTGCCTTTTTACCACCACCGAAACGGCGATTGCGTTTTGCAAATTCATCCAATGTGTACTGCCACAATTTTTCGCTTTTTACCAAATCTGGCCAATGCTCTGGCACAAACAACAATTCTGCGTATGCTAATTTCCACAACAAGAAATTAGATATACGGCTTTCGTTGCTGGTACGAACCATCAAATCGATTGGCAGCAAATCGCCCGTATCCAGATATGTTTCGAAACTTTCGCGTGTTACCGGTTCACCCGCCGCGATTGCCGCATTAACTGCATCAACAATTTCCTGCTGACCACCATAGTTCAAAGCAAACACAACTGTACCCGCTGTATTTTCGGCAGATGATTCTTCCAGTTTGTCGCACAGTTTTGCCAATTTGGCTGGCAATTTATCACGCGAACCAATCACGCGATAGCGTAAATTCTTTTCAACCGCGTTCTTCATATTCTTGTTCATTTCGGTATAGAACAGGTCCATAAGGAAGTCGACCTCTTCCTTGGAACGCGACCAGTTTTCGCTTGAGAAAACAAAGAAGGTAATTGTTGTTACGCCGCGGCGCATATACCAATCAACCAGTCCTTCAAAGTTGGCGATACCAGCCTGATGCCCCATAAGTGGAGGCATTCCGCGATTTTCTGCCCAGCGACGATTGCCATCGCAAATAAATGCGATATGCTGGGGGACTTTGGTTTGTTCGGCAGATTTCGCCTGTTTCTTTTTAAATAGTTTAAACATATCGTGATATTCCAGTATTTGAGGTTAAACAGACATAATGTCGGCTTCTTTTTCCTTGGCGATGGCATCGACTTCGGCACCACGCTTGTCAAATACTTTCTGGATATCTTCTTCGAATTTGTGCTGTTCGTCTTCGGAAATTTCTTTGTCGGTGACGGCGCGTTTAATCTTGCCCATGGCATCCTGACGGATGTTGCGCATAGAAATCTTGGCATCTTCGGCATATTTACCGGCAACCTTGGTCAATTCACGACGGCGTTCTTCGGTCAAAGGTGGCATATTCAAGCGAATAACACCGCCTGCAGTCATTGGATTCAGGCCCAGGCCCGAATCGCGAATAGCCTTTTCAACAGCAGGTGCATTTGTAATATCCCATACGGTCACAGACAAAGTTTGGTTGTCTGGGGTGGAAACAGTTGCAACCTGATTGATTGGCATTTCAGAACCATAAACTGGAACACGAACCGCATCCAGCAAGTGTACAGATGCGCGTCCTGTGCGCAAACCCGCGTATTCTGTGCGTAAAACCTCTATCGTTTGGGCGGTTTTTTGTTCGACTTCTGCTTTTAATAATGAATAATCCATATTTAAAACTCCTTGGTATAAAAAAAGATTAGCAAATTGATTTGACATTTGGCAAGAAGAAATATAGAATAAGAGTCCGCAAGGGGTTGTAGCTCAGTTGGTAGAGCACTTGCATGGCATGCAAGGGGTCGTCGGTTCGAGTCCGATCAGCTCCACCAAGTAAGATTCAGTATGGCGGATATAGCTCAGTTGGTTAGAGCGTTGGTTTGTGGTACCAAATGTCGCCGGTTCGAGTCCGGTTATCCGCCCCATTAATAAACGTCCCATTCGGGGCGTTTTTTATTGAAAAATTTCGTGTTTTGTGGTATAATACACTTATTCAGCGGACGACATTTGGTCGTCTTTTTTTATTACCCGCCACGCGCGGGTGTTTTTTTAGCAAAAGGATTAAATATGTCATTAAAAGAATACACATCTATGCGAACCAGGGACTGGGTTCAAACAATCGGAACATTGGTTAATTCATACGCAAAAAGCAAGAGGAAACCACAATCTGGTCGTGGCGACACAACCACCGAACAATGCGACGGAATCGTTCAAGTATCCGGATACACACGTGCCGATGGCACCGAGGTTGCCCCATACGAGCGTATTTGCCCATATCACTATAACGGACAAAAACCAGAAAATAAGGATGAAAAAGAAAATAAGAATAAAGAAAAAGATTTTAGCCTGAATGGTACAGTGTCATCGAATGAAACAACAAATGATGACGATGTTATAAAACTGAAAAAGAACCTGTATAAAATGAACTACTATAAGCCCAATGAACGTAGTGAACCTGACGAGCAATTTCACAAATATGCAAACACAGAACTGGTTACAGCGATTAAGGATTTTCAACGCGATAACAATTTACCCGTAACTGGGCGTATATCATCGGGTGACGAAACAGAACGGGTGTTGAATACGAAGTTTGAATCACATGGCGCAAAATTTGAATATCCGGTCAATACAAACAAAAATCAAGTTGCGGTATTTGACGGCAAGAAATTTACACTGTATGAAAACGATAAACCGATTATGTCCTGGGATGCGGTATCTGGCGCCAAGGGGTATCAAAGCCCAGAATGCCAATATGTAAAAAAGAAAGGCACGATTCCCGAAGGCACATACGTTGCGAGACAACAAAGATTACAATTTATGTCACCCACAGATAAAGCAATAGGACTATCAAGGGTATTAGGAAAGGAATATGGTGGCAGATGGCCAGGTTCGTCTTATTCGTGGGGAAATTCGCGCGTCTGGTTGGAACCATCAAATAAAACAAATACATACGGTCGTGACAATTTTAGCATACATGGCGGGTGGTGGCCAGGTTCCGCCGGTTGTATTGATATGACGGGGCAAATAAATGCTTTTACATCTTGGCTAAAAAGTACTGGAAACGACCTGATTGTACATGTAAAATACTAGTAAAAAGGGTTATGTATGCAAAAATGGAAACGGGTCGCAATTATCCTAAACTGTCTAAATGTGTTTTTGTTATTCGTAGGCCTTTACGATTACTATGACTTTTTTATCAAAGAATGTCGTGATGCGTTCCCGTTTCATTATTGTCCATGGGGCGGCGAATCTATGGGCTGGGCATGGCGTAGTGCAGATGTATATTTAACAAATCTAGTATCTTCTTGTGCCACGCTGTTGTTTTTTATTCCAGTATCATTGTATTTTTTGTATAAGAAAAACTATAAAGCAGCTTTCTGGATCGCGTTAAGTCCGACCATAATATCTTGGACTGATTCTTTGCTTGGTACTCTGTTATATCATTATGCAAAATTTTAGTCTGGCAAAAGAAACCAACACATATGGTCGTGATGATTTTTCAATTCATGGTGGTTGGAATTTGGGTTCGGCGGGCTGTATTGATATGACGGGGCAAATAAATGCTTTTACATCTTGGCTAAAAAGTACTGGAAACGACCTGATTGTACATGTAAAATACTAGTAAAAAGGGTTA